>CANIWJ010000004.1 GCA_947471035.1 Verrucomicrobiota bacterium | reverse complement strand
TCTGTGTTTCCAACCTCGGCATGATGGGCATTCCGAAGTTTTACCCGATCATCAACACCCCCAACGCCGCCATCCTCGGTGTCGGCACCTCGGTGACGAAACCCGTGGTGAAGAATGGCCAGATCGTCGTCGGCAGCACGATGACGCTCACGCTGAGTTGCGACCACCGCGTGGTGGATGGCGCGGTGGGCGCGCAATTCTTGGGCGCTTTGAAACTGCTCCTGGAATCGCCAGCGCTGCTGTTGGTCTAGGCGTGTTACCGGCTAAACGCCGGTGTGATCACCAAAAGGGCACGAGCGGGTTTTCCCGGTCGTGCCCTTTTAGTTTTTAGGCCGTCAGGATTTTTTCGACGGCGGCGCTCGCGATTACCATTTCCTCCGGAGTGCCGATGGTGATGCGCGCCCAATCGGGCATCTGGGGATAACCGGCGTTAATGACGATGTTTTCGGCCCGCATTTTCAGCGAAAAATCCTTGGCCGACATGCCGACATGGAAAAAGACAAAGTTACCCTGAGGCGGGGCGTATTTGCGTCCGAGTTTACCCAGTAAAGCACAGAATTTGTCGCGCTCGGCTTTCAGTTTTAAGCGGGTTTCCTCGACGAAGCCGGTATCGCCCAGGCTGGCGGTGGCGGCGAGCACGCCGAGCATGTTGGCGCGGAACCCGTTTTGCAGCGGATAAGCGCCGAAGGCCTCTTTGGCGACGGCGGCAGGCATCACGCCGTAGCCGAGGCGTTCGCCGGCCAGCGCGTAGATTTTCGAGAAGGTTCGGGTGATGATGACGTTGTGCCCTTCCTTGACCAAACCGACGAGGGTGCTGCCGGCGAAGTCGTCGGCAAATTCCAGATACGCTTCGTCTACCACGACGGGGCACTTCCTGGCCATTTCGATCACGGTCGCGCGGAGTTTGGCGGCGGGTAGCAGGGTGCCGGTGGGATTATTGGGATTAACGAGATAAACGCAGGTCGTGGCCGACGTGACTTTGGCCGCCATCGTGTCGATATCGTTGAAGAGATCGGATGTGAGCGGGACTTCGATCAAGGTAGCCCCGCGACGCTTGGCGGCGGTGGCGAAGAAGTTGAAGGTAAACGCCGAGGTCACGACCTCGCCTTTTTTGGCCCCGATCCAGTCAGCGAGGCCTTCGAGCACGTCGGCCGAGCCGGTGCCCAGGAAAAGGTTTTCTTTGGTAACGCCTTCCTTGGCCGCGATGGCGGTGAGCAGGCGGTCGCTTTCGGTATGCGGGTAGCGGAGCATGCGTTTGGTGTTTTGCATGACCGCCATTATCGCCAGCGGGGACGGGCCGTAGTTGTTTTCGTTGCTGCCGAGGCGGATCGGCTCAGCGGAGGACGCGCCGCGAGCGAGGTCGCGTTGCTGGGCGCCGGCGCGGTTGGGCAGAGCCGAAGTGACCGCGAGTCCGGCGACCAAGGACCCGGTGTTTTTGATGAAGTTACGACGATTGAGCGCGGAGGTTTTCATGTGGATGAAGACCCCGGTAAGCAGTTCACGGGCCGCACATCGGAGCACGACGGAAGCGGATGGATCCGAAACTGGCGTTTCTAGAACGTGAGTCTGGGTCGCAGTTCTTCGGGGGTGGTGCCGGAGGCGCGCAGGGTGGCGAGGGAGAGGGCGGCGTGGCGTTTGGCCAAGCGGATGCCGTTTTCGTCGGTTAGGAGTGGGGCGTGGCAGTAAGCGGGCGCAGGGACATCGAGGGCATCGAATAGGAGGAGTTGGCGAAAGGTGGATCGGACGAGGTCCGCGCCGCGCACGACCTCGGTGACGCCGAGGTCGGCGTCGTCCACCGCACAGGCGAGTTGATAGCTCGGCAGGCCGTCTTTGCGCCAGACGAGGAAGTCGCCGAAATCGCGCCCGCAGATGGCGCTTTGCGGGCCGAGCAGCGCGTCGTCGAAGCGGAGTTCGCTATCATCGGGCACCCGGAAGCGCCAGTTGAGGGCAAGGCCGGTGGCGTCGAGAGCGGGGAGCGCTAGATCGGGAGCGGGCCGCCAGGCGGCGGGGTAGAGAGGTTCGTCGTCGGCGGTGAGAGCCGCGCCTGTTGTTTCGTGGGGCGCGGAAAGGGCTTCGGCGAGGTCGCGGCGGGAGCGATAGCAGGGGTAGATGCGGCCTGAGGTGTGGAGCCGGGCGAGGGCAGCGCGGTAGAGAGGGAGGCGTTCGGACTGGGTTATGACCGGTTTTTCCCACTGGAGCCCGAGCCAAGCGAGGTCTTCGAGGGCTGCGGCGGTGAACTCGGGTCGGCAGCGAGCGCGGTCGAGGTCATCGATGCGCATGAGCAGTTTGCCGTCGGCAGCGCGGGCGCGCGAGGCTGCTAGGGCAAAGGTGCGGGCGTGTCCGAGGTGGAGCAAGCCGGTGGGGGAGGGAGCCAGCCGACCGATGTAGGGCGGGAGCAGGATTGGGGTGAAGGGAGCGGTGCGCACGAGGCCGGCGGAGTTGCAGGTAGCAAGGCCGGGCCGGGCGGACTTAACAAGCTGGACGCGAGTCAACGTTTGGCCAGGACGGTTTTTTCGTAGTGCTGGATCTCAGTCATGTAACCTAGTCTGGCGGGGGTGTTGTGACGGCGACAGAACTCATCCCAAACTGGGCCGAGGGGGAGGGCGCGGCTTTCCTCAAAGAGAGCGAGGCGGAGCGCATGGTCGCCGACAGTCTCTGCATCGCGGAGCTGGGCGGCCGGTTCGAGGAGGGCAGCGAGGAGGGATTTCTGGGCGGCGCGGGTTCCTATGACCCAAGCGGCGATGCGGTTGATGGAGGCGTCGAAATAATCGAGCCCGATGGCGGTGCGGCCCAGGAAATCGCCGCGCACGAGTTCTTCGAAAATGGCTCGGGTGGGGTCGTCGGCGGTAACAACATGATCGCTATCCCAGCGCACGCCACGGCTGACGTGGAGGAGGAGGGCGGGGGCAAATTGAAGGATGGCAGAGATCTTGTCGGCGAGGGACTCGGTGGGGTGAAAGTGGCCGGCGTCGAGGCAGTAGGCGACGTTGCCGTTCTTGAGCGCGTAGCCGAGGTAGAATTCGTGGGAGCCGACGGTGTAGGATTCGGCACCGATGCCGAAGAGTTTCGATTCGACGGCGTCTAGGTGGAGTTTGGGCGGGAGTTTTTCGGCGAAGACTTGATCGAGCGATGCAGCGAGGCGTTCGCGGGGGCCGGCGCGGTCGAAGGGGGTATCCTTGGAGCCATCGGGTATCCATACATTGGTAACGGAGCGGGTGCCGAGCTTCTTGCCGAACCAGGCGCCGATGCGGCGGGAGGCGGCGCAGTGGGCGATCCAGAATTCACGGATGGCGCGGTCGGGATGGGATAGGGTGGCAGTGACTGACTTGGGATGGGAGAAGTTGGACGGGTTGAAGTCGAGGCCGTGCAGGCCGGTGGCGATGGCCCAGTCGGCCCAGGAGGCGAAGTGTTTGGGTTCAATGGCGTCGCGATCCACGGGTCGACCAGCGAAATCGGCATAGATGGCGTGAAGGTTCAGGCGATGGCGCCCGGGAATGAGTTTAAAGACCAGTTCCAGATCCTGGCGGAGCTGGTCGAGGCTGCGGGCTTTGCCGGGATAATTGCCGGTGGTTTGGATACCGCCGGTGAGCACGGCGTCAGCTTTTTCAAAACCACCGACGTCGTCGCCTTGCCAGCAATGGACCGAGATGGGGGTGGCGGCCAGGGTCGCCAGGGCGGCTTCGACGTCCACGCCGAGGGTTGCGTAGGTGTCGCGAGCGGCGTTAAATCCGGCGGTGGCGGTGCAAGAAAGACGGGGGCGGGAGGTCATGGGGACGTTTTACGGGGTGACAGCATAGGGGAATTGCTGTCGGCGGGGAATGTGTGCGTTGATCAGAACATACAGTTTTTGAGCAATGATGAAGCCTTCCCAAGAATTTGCCCGCTATCTCACGATTAGCATTGAAGCGGAGTTGTGGGGAGTGGTGGTGCGGGCGGGCGGGCGTATTATTAATGAGCCCGGTATAGCCTATCCGCCGATTGGGCATCCGGAGGATCACGCGTTTAGTTGGGAGCGGGGGCGGGTGTTGGGCGGGGGGCAGGTAGTGTTTATCACGGCCGGCGAAGGCGAATTCGAGGATCAGGCACGGAAGGGAGGGGCGCAGCGGGTGGTGGCGGGCGAAGTGATCTGGGTGGCACCGGGCCGCTGGCATCGGTATCGGCCGGCGGTGAGCACGGGCTGGACGGAGCTCTGGGTGGAGCTGGGCGGTGCGGTGCCGGCGGCACTGATGGCCAAGGGCGTATTGCCGGAGGAGTGTCGGGTGTTGCGTCCGGCCCGGCCAGAGGCGGTAGGGGCGGCAATGGGGGCTTTGTGTACCGCGTTGGCGGATCGGACGGTGGAGTTGGCACCGGCGGAATTGGCCGCACTGGGGGTGCGTTTGCTCGGATTGCTGGTGGAGCGAGCACCGCAGGAGGGCGCTCGGTTGGAGCAGGCGGTGCGGCGGGCGGAGCGGATGTTGGCCGAGCGATTGGCGGAGTCTCCCTCGATGCCAGCGATGGCGCGGGAGCTGGGGGTGGGTTACGCGGGATTCCGGCGGGCTTTTTTACGGCGGACGGGCATGGCTCCGCGGCAATATCTACTCCGTCTGCGTTTGGAGCGGGCGCAGCGGCTGGTGGGGGCAGGGGCGTTTACTTTGGCGGCAATCGCGGAGCAGTTGGGTTTCAGCTCGGCGTTTCACTTGTCGGCGGCGTTTAAAAAACGATTTGGCCGGTCTCCGGCGGCGTGGCGGGCGGGGACCGGCGTGAAGGACTGAGGGCTAGGTCTGACGTTTTTTCAAACCGTGACGGTTTTGAGTGAAGCGATATTCCACTCGGGCTGGCCGCATTCGCGGGCGACCTCGTTGAAGGCGTCCACTTCGGCTTTGGTGAAGAGAAGGCCACCGGCGGCGGCGGTATGTTTGGCGAAGGTAGCCTCGATCTGGCCGGGGATGATGGCACCGTCGTTGCCGTGGCCGAGAACGTCGGCGAGCACGGCTTTGACGTTGGCCTGCTGGTTGCGGCCCTGAGCGAAGAGACCGCCGCTGAGCGCTTCGGGGTGGATGACTTGGAAGAAGAAACAGCAGGTGCCTTTGTCGCCGGCGGGCACTTGGTCCCAGCGGTTGCGGATGGTGGGCAGGGAGCCGCCGATGAAGGCACCGACGACTTCGTTGAGCAGGGAGAGGCCGTAGCCCTTGTGCGCGCCGAATGGAAGCAGGGCGGTGACGTCGTCGGGGTTGGTGGTGGGTTTGCCGTCTTTGTCCACGGCGGCGAGCGGGGGCAGTTGTTTGCCTTCGCGCTTGAGTTGCTGGACGCGGCCCATGGCGACGACGGAGGTGGCCCAGTCTATCACGAGAGGGAAGCCGACGGCCTCGGTGGTGGGGAAACCCCAGGAGTGGGGGTTGGTGCCGAGGGTGGGGAATTTGCCGCCGAAGGGAACGACCTCGGCGAGGGCGGCGGTGCAATTGGTGTAAGCGATGTAGCCGCGGCGGGCGGCCTCCATCACGTAGCCGCCGCCCCAGAGGTAGTGGAAGGCATTGTCCACCGAGACGGTGCCGACACCGTAGATGTCGGCCAGACGGATGGCTTCGTCGATGGCGCGGTAGGCGGTGGCCTGGCCGAGCTTTTTGTTGGCGTTCCAGATTTTGGCGGACGGGAAGCGGGAGGGGCGCTCCTCGATCTGCGCGCCGGGCACGCAACCCTTGGAGCCGGAGCCAAAGAGGTGGTCGAGGTGGAGGGCTTTGAGGCCATTGTGGGTGCGGATGCCGTGGCGGGAAGCCTCGGCGCAGAAGCGCGCGCCCTCGGCGGCTTCATCGGCGTGGTAACCGCGATGTTGATACGCGGCGGCGACGAGTGAATTATGGGCGGCTTCGGGGACGATGAGGTAGGTGTCGGGCATGGGAGGAGGGTGAAGTTGAATATGGGTTACACAGAGGGCACGAGAGGAGTCACAGAGGCCACGGAGTCGGAGTATTATTCTTTGTGAACTCCGTGTTCCCTCGCGTGCCCTCTGTGTAATCGGATTGGTGCTCAGACGGCGCGGGCGATGGGCTGTTTGCCGGCGAGGAAGCGGGTGAGGTTTTCTACCGCGCAGGAGGCCTGGCGTTGCACGCTTTCGTGGGTGCGGCTGCCGATGTGGGGGGTGATGATGACGCCGGGGAGGCCGAGCAGCGGATGGTCGGCTGGAGGTGGTTCTTGGTCGAGAACGTCTGCGGCGTAGCGGATGTGACCGGCTTTGAGCGCGGCGACAAGGGCGGCGAGGTCAAGGAGTTCGCCGCGGCCGGTGTTCACGATAACCGCGCCCTTGGGAAGCAGGGCGAGGCGGCGGGCGTCGAGCAGGCCTTTGGTCTCGGCGGTGAGTTTGGTGTGGAGGGAAACGAAGTCGGCTTGGCGCAGGGCCTCGTCGAGAGTCTCGGCGCGTTCGAGGCCGTGCCAGCGGGCGAAGTCCTCTTCCCAATAGTTGGCGAACACAACGACGCGCAGGCCGAAAGCGCGGGCGCGAATGGCTACTTCCTTGGCGATGCGGCCGAGGCCGACCAGGACGAGGGTCTTGCCGCAGACCTCGTTGCCGGTGATGCGGGTCCAGCGACCGGCGGCGACGTGGTTGGCCTCGACGACGAGATTGCGCACAGTGGCGAGTAAGAGGGCGAAGGTGTGTTCGGCGACGGTGGTGTGGTTGACCCCGGGGGTGAAAAGCACGGGCAGGGCGAGGTCTTTGGCGGCGGCGAGGTCGATTTTGTCCAGACCGATGCCGTATTTGGAAATGACTTTGAGCCGGGGCAGGGATTTTTGCATGACGGCGCGGGTCATGGCGTCGTCGCCGCAGAGGTAGGCGTCGAACTGGCCGGCGAGTTCCAGCATGCGGGACTCGGGGAGGGGGCCGCGTTCGCGGACGATTTCAAAGCCGGCAGCGGCCAGCATCTCGTGATGGATGCCGGGCGTGTCTTGGAAGGAGGTGGTGGTAAGGAGTACGCGGGTCATGTGGAGAAATGCGATCGATGGGGGCGAAGGGGGTTATTGCGGGGAGGAGCGCAAAATTGGCGGAGTGGAGCACAGAATACGAGTAACCAGCTTGTGAGAAGGTTTGCAGGCGTGTTGGACGTTGCCCCGGCATGAGAGATGCGGGAGAGACCTTTTATCACTCCTGACATGACCAAGAAGCAACTTGCCACCGCCACCTTAGCTTTGCGTCGAAAACTCGGCGCCCGCGTCGTTTTGACCGATGATGCCTCGCTGGAGGCGGCGTCTTTTGATTCGAGCCGTATCGCGGTGCGGCCGGCGGCGGTGATTCGACCGACCAAGCGGGAGCAAATCGGGGTGCTTTTAAAAATGGCCAACAAGATTGGCGTGCCGGTGACGCCTCGTGGGCGTGGCACGACATTAATGGGTTCGGCGGTGCCGATCCAAGGTGGTTGGGTGCTGGATTTGATGGGTTTGGACACGATCCGCATCGATCCCGAGGCGGGGCTCGCCCATGTGCAGGCGGGCGCGAATGTCGGTGCGATCCAGGACGCGGCGGCGGGGCAGGGGTGGTTTTATCCACCTGACCCATCCTCCAAGCAGTATTGCACCATTGGCGGCAATATCGCCTGCAACGCGGGCGGCATGCATGGCGGCAAGTATGGCGTGACGCGTGATTTCGTGGTGGCGCTTAAGGGCTATTTGCCGACCGGCGAGTTTGTGGAGTGGGGCACGGCGACGCGGAAATTTGCGGCGGGCTTTAACCTGCGCGATTTGTGGATCGGCAGCGAGGGCATGCTCGGGGTGATCACCGACGCGGTGTTGCGCTTGATCCCACAACCGGCGGCGCGGTGGACCTTGTTGACCAGTTTTGCCGATGAGGTGTCGGCGTTTCGGGCGGCGCGGGCTTTGTTCGCGGCGCGGGTGCAGCCTGCGATTTGCGAGTTTCTTGATCGTTATTCTGTGCAGTGCGCCGAGCAGGCGATGAAGACCACGATCTTCCCCGGGCAACCTGGGCGTCCGGTGATTTTGATTGAGCTGGCAGGCTCGGAAGCGGAGTTGGCGGATGCGAAAAAAGCGGTGCTGTCTTGGGCCGAGGCCAACGCGGCCGGGCATCGCGAGGCACAGACGCGGGCCGAGGCGGAAACGTTGTGGGCGGTGCGGCGCAAGTGCTCCGGCGCGATGTTCCAGATGGGCGATGCCAAGCTAAACGAAGACATCACGGTGCCGCTGGGTGCTTATGAAGATTTTGCGGTGTGGCTGGAGCAACTGCGCGCGAAATCGGGGTTGGCGATTCCGACTTTCGGCCATTTGGCGGATGGCAACCTGCATGTGAACATCATGTATCACAAGGCGGTGGCCAAGGAGTGTCGCGCGGCGGAAAAGGCGGTGCTGGCTTTGATGAAAAAGGTCGTCGCGCTGGGCGGAGCGATTTCGGGCGAGCATGGTATCGGGCTGGCGAAGACTCCGTTCTTGCGCCTTCAGCACAACACCGCGCAGGTCGGCGCGATGCAGGCGGTGAAGCACGCGCTCGACCCCAAGGGCATTTTGAACCCCGGGAAAATGTTTGAGGTGGTCGAGGTTTGGAAAGCGCCCCGCGTGGTGGCGAGTTTCCCTTGGGATCACAAATAAACGCTTCGGGCGGGGGCTAGGGTTTAAAATCTCGTTGCCGCCGGCTTTGTGGCGCGGCTTTGCTCCGCGTTTACGTTTTACGTTCCCCTATTTCCGTCATGACGAACACGCACCACTGCGCCCAGCTTACCGCCGCCGATCTTGGCTCCACCGTCTCCCTCGTGGGTTGGGTGGATTCCATTCGCGACCACGGCGGCATTCTCTTCATCGATTTGCGCGACCGTAAGGGTATTACCCAGGTGAAGTTCGATCCGCAGGATCACGCCGCGCTCGCCGCCGAGGCGGCCACGGTGAAGCCGGAGTCCGTGATTGCCGTGACCGGTCAAGTGGTGGCCCGTCCCGAGGGCACGGTAAACGCCTCCCTGCCCACGGGTGCGATCGAGGTTTCGGCCACCGCGTTGATTATCCACAACATTTCCGATACTCCGCCGTTTCCGCTGACCGACGCCGGTGGCGACAAAGTTAACGAAGACCTGCGCCTGACCTACCGTTACCTCGATCTGCGTCGTCCGAAGATGCGGCACAACCTTCAGGTGCGCCACAAGGCCACCAAGGCCATCCGCGATTACTTCGACTCGCAGGAGTTTATCGAGGTTGAGACGCCCGCGTTGTTTAAATCCACGCCCGAAGGCGCGCGTGAATACCTCGTGCCTTCGCGTATCCATGCGGGTCAGTTTTATGCGTTATCGCAGTCACCCCAGCAGTTTAAGCAAATATTGATGGTGGCCGGGGTGGAGCGCTATTTTCAGATCGCACGTTGTTTTCGCGACGAAGATCTGCGCTCGGATCGTCAGATGGAGTTTACCCAAGTGGACGTCGAAGCGTCGTTTATCGACCGCGAGGATGTTTACCGAATTTTCGAAGGCATGGTGAAAAAGGTCTGGCAAGCGGTGCTCGGGACCGACCTGCCCACGCCCTTCCTGCGCATGCCGTTTGTCGATGCGATGAACCGCTTCGGGGTCGATAAACCCGATTTGCGTTTCGGTATGGAGCTCACGGACCTCTCGGAGACGTTTAAGGCGTCTGCGTTTAAGGTTTTTCAAGCTACGGTGGCCGGTGGCGGCGTGATCAAAGCCTTTAACGCCAAGGGGCTGGCGGATCTGACCCAAGGAGAACTCAAGAATCTTGAGGACATCGCCAAGTCACTCGGAGCCAAGGGTCTGGCCTTTATCAAGTGCGAAGGCGGCGAGTGGAAATCGCCTATCGTGAAGTTTTTCTCTGAGGCCGAAAAGGCGGCGCTTACGGCGCAACTTGGTATCGCGGATGGCGACATGGTGTTTTTCGCCGCCGCCCCGTGGGAAAAGGCCTGCGCGATCCTCGGACGTGTGCGTTTGGAAGCCGCTCAATTGCTGGTGAAACGGGGCAAGCTCACTATTCGGGCGGACGATTGGCGTTTCCTCTGGGTGGTCGAGTTCCCGTTGATGACTTACGACGAGGAGCAGAAGCGTTTTCTGGCTACGCATCACCCGTTCACCTCACCGGTACCGGAAGATGCGCACTTGCTGGAAAGCGCTCCGGAAAAAGTGCGCGGCCAGCATTACGACCTTGTGCTCAACGGGATGGAGTTGGGTGGCGGTTCGATTCGTATTCACCAGCCGACGATTCAGGAAAAGATTTTTAAAGATGTGCTCAAGATTCCCGCCGACGTGGTGGAGAGCCGTTTCGGGTACTTGTTGAAGGCATTTTCCTATGGCGCGCCGCCACACGGTGGCATCGCTTTCGGGCTGGATCGTATGTGCGCCTTACTTTGTGGCACAACGAGTATTCGCGACGTAATCGCCTTCCCTAAGACGCAAAAGGGGCAGGATCTTATGGCGCAGTCTCCCACACCGGTAACGGCGAAACAACTCAAGGAGTTGCATATTTCGGTGGTGGCACCGGAAGTCGCCGCGAGTTAATTGTGGCACTCAAACATAGCTAAAGCGGGGTTCTAATACCCCCTGAACTATGAAAAAAATTCAACTCAAGCTGTCATCTTGGCACAAGCCGTGCTTTGATTCTTTTGGATTTCTTATCGTTCTCGATAAGTTCGCTCATCACAACAACCTGCAAACTACATAAATTATGAAGTTATGGTCCAAGCCCGTATATGGGCTATTTAAAATGGTCGGAGTTCTCGCGCTGTTTGCGCTCGCGCTTCCCGCTCATGCTCAAGACGCGGCCCCTGCGGCCGCTGCCGCTGTTCCCGCTGCTGACGCCGCGTTTGCAGCCTATGTTAACAACGTTGACCCAGGTGCTGCACTGCCCGGGGTTGCTGGTCCCGGTCACAACGGCTTTATGATGATCTGCGCCGCTCTGGTGCTTTTCATGACTCTGCCTGGTTTGGCGCTTTTTTACGGCGGTCTCGTCCGCAAAAAGAATGTGCTTTCCGTTTTGGCCCAATGTTTGGGCATCACGGGCTTGGTCACCATCATGTGGTGGGCTTTCGGCTACTCCCTGGTTTTCGGTAAGAGCTTAAACAGCCCCTTCATTGGTGGCACGGAGTTCTTCTTCCTGAAGGGCGTTACGTCTGCTCCAAACACCGACTACGCTTGGTGGATCAGCCAGAATGTGTTCGCGATGTATCAGATGATGTTCGCGATTATCACTCCGGCTCTGATCGTCGGCGCCATTGCTGAGCGCATGAAGTTTTCCGCCATCCTTCTCTTTGTTACGATCTGGATGGTCGTTGTCTATTTCCCTCTCGCCCACATGGTTTGGGGTGTTACGGGTTTCATGAACGGCGTCTGGAATGGTGATGCCGTTATCAAAGCGATCGATTTCGCAGGTGGCACCGTGGTTCACATGAGCTCGGGTTGGTCGGCGCTCGTGCTCTGCATCATCCTCGGGCCCCGCATCGGTTTCGGTAAGGAAAAGATGCCACCTCACTCCATGGTCTTGTGTATGGTTGGCACAGGCATGCTGTATGTGGGTTGGTTTGGCTTTAACGCGGGTTCTGCACTCGCGGCCGACGGCGTTGCCGCCAATGCGTTCATGACCACGATGATTGCCGCTGCTGTGGCCGGTTTTGTTTGGGGTATGATCGAGCTGGTTTTCCGCGGTCACGCTTCGATCCTCGGCTTCTGCTCTGGCATCGTTGCTGGTCTCGTTGTCATCACTCCCGCTGCCGGCTTCGTCGATTCGACTGGTGCCGTAATCATCGGTGTGGTTGCGGCAATCGTCCCCTATATCTTCTGCACCGTGCTGAAGTCCAAGTTTGGTTACGATGATGCGCTCGACACCTTCGGTGTTCACGCCGTCGGCGGCACCATTGGAGCGTTGCTCACCGGTGTCTTGGCCACTTCCTCGGTCAATGGCAACCTCACCGACGCCAACACTTACGCCAAGGCTAACGGCCTTTATAAACTCGTGGCCGAGGGCGGTCTCTGGTTAGAGCAAGTCAAGGCTATCGGCGTCACCTTGGTCCTCTCCATTGTTGCTACCGTGGTTATTGCTTTCCTTGTTAAGGTTCTAGTGGGTCTCCGTCCCACGCACGAAGTTGAGAGCCAAGGGCTTGATATTAACGAGCATCGCGAAGAAGGTTACGTTGACTGATTTAACCCATACCCATCTCACTTATGAAATTAATCATTGCTATCATTAAGCCCTTTAAACTCGAAGAGGTTAAAGAAGCTCTCTCCGAAATTGGCGTTGAAGGTATGACCGTTACCGAGGTCAAGGGCTTCGGCCGCCAGAAGGGGCACACCGAAATCTATCGTGGTTCGGAATACACCGTAGATTTCTTACCCAAAGTTAAACTCGAGATCGTGGTTGCTGACGATGTCGTGACCAAGACGGTGGAGGCGATCGTCAAAGCTGCCAAAACCGGCAAGATCGGTGACGGTAAGGTCTTCGTGGTCGCGCTTGAAGATGCTGTCCGCATCCGAACCGACGAACGCGGCGACGCTGCGATCTAAGCGGGCCTGCCCGATAATTAGGTTCTTCTCTCAAGCTTCGGCCGACTTTCTTTACGGGAAGTCGGCCTTTTTTTGTTCAACTGGTAAATTTTGAGCAGCGATTGCTTAATGATGAATAAAATTACTTTAATAGTTAAGTAATTTTAATTCAATAATTTACATATTAATTAAGGAAATTTTTCTAGTATTTTAATTCATGGCGCGATGATTGCTGATTTTCCTGTGTCCATGAAGACCCTCTACAAAACTATTCTATGTGCGCTGGCTTTGCTTGGCGCATCTATCCAGGTTACGGCTCAGGAAGCCGCTCCGGCAGCCGCAGCCGCTTCGGTTGTCGCGCCGACGGCTGACGCCGCGTTCACCGCGTATGTCAATAATACCGATCCTGGTGCTGCATTACCCGGAGTGGCCGGACCCGGTCATAACGGTTTCATGATGATTTGCGCCGCCTTGGTGCTCTTCATGACGCTACCTGGTTTGGCGCTTTTTTACGGCGGTCTCGTGCGCAAGAAGAACGTGCTGTCCGTGCTGGCACAATGCTTGGGCATCACCGGCTTGGTTACTCTTATGTGGTGGGCCTTCGGTTACTCGCTGGTCTTCGGCAAGAGCTTCAACAGTCCATTCTTGGGTGGAACTGAGTTTTTCTTCCTGAAGGGTGTGACCTCGGCGCCTAATACCGACTACGCTTGGTGGATCAGCCAGAACGTGTTTGCGATGTATCAGATGATGTTCGCGATCATTACCCCTGCCTTGATAGTGGGTGCCATTGCTGAACGAATGAAGTTCACCGCTATTATGCTATTCGTAGCTATCTGGATGGTGGTGGTTTACTTCCCGCTAGCCCACATGGTTTGGGGCGTGACGGGTTGGATGAACGGCGTCTGGAACGGCGACGCGGTGATCCGCGCGATCGACTTCGCTGGTGGCACCGTGGTGCACATGAGCTCCGGTTGGTCGGCGCTCGTCCTGTGTATCATTCTCGGGCCCCGTCTCGGCTTCGGTAAGGATAAGATGACCCCGCACTCCATGGTGTTGTGTATGGTCGGCACCGGTATGCTCTATGTCGGTTGGTTCGGCTTCAATGCCGGTTCCGCCCTCGCCGCCGATGGCGTCGCCGCCAACGCCTTCATGACCACCATGATCGCTGCCGCCGTGGCTGGTTTTGTCTGGGGCATGATCGAGTTGGTCTTCCGTGGCCACGCCTCGATCCTCGGCTTCTGCTCCGGCGTAGTCGCCGGCCTGGTCGTGATCACTCCTGCCGCTGGTTTCGTTGATTCCACCGGTGCAGTAATCATCGGCGTAGTCGCCGCCATTGTTCCTTATATCTTTTGCACTATGCTTAAGGCCAAGTTCGGCTACGACGACGCCCTTGACACCTTCGGCGTCCACGCTGTCGGCGGCACCCTTGGCGCGCTGCTTACTGGCGTGCTTGCCACCTCCTCAGTCAATGGAAATCTCACTGACGCAAACACTTACGCAAAGGCCAACGGCCTTTACAAACTCGTGGCCGAGGGCGGCCTCTGGCTCGAGCAGGTCAAGGCCATCGGGGTCACCTTGGTGCTCTCTATCGTCGCCACCGTGGTGATCGCCTACATCGTTAAGGCTGTGACGGGTCTTCGCCCAACTCCAGAAGTTGAGCGTCAAGGGCTCGACATTAATGAGCATGGCGAAGAGGGTTATGTGGACTAAGACCTGCTAACTCAAATTCTGTCTAAACACCTATATTTATATGAAACTCATCATCGCAGTCATCAAACCGTTCAAACTCGAAGAAGTTAAAGAGTCTCTTGCCGCCGTAGGCGTCGAGGGCATGACGGTTACCGAAGTCAAGGGCTTCGGCCGCCAGAAGGGTCACACTGAAATCTATCGTGGTTCTGAATACACCGTGGATTTCTTGCCCAAGGTTAAGCTCGAGATTGTCGTCGGCGACGACCTCGTGACCAAGACCGTGGACGCCATCGTGAAGGCCGCCAAGACCGGCAAGATCGGAGATGGCAAAGTGTTCGTCGTCGGCATCGAGGATGCGATTCGCATCCGCACCGACGAGCGCGGCGAAGCCGCAGTATAAACATTCGCCCCGTAATGTTCTCAGCCCCGGTTGCGCATCGTGCGCGCCGGGGCTTTTTCGTGCGCAATTTTTCAGCCGAGGAAACCGAGTCGATCGTGTTTGGCTCCGAGGATGGTGTCGGCCGGGCAGTCGAGCCAACGATCAAGCACCGTGGCGTAAACCGAACGGAAATCGGTGGAGTAGGTAAGGTCGGCGTTTTTCTCCACCGCGAGGCTGGGGGCGGTGCCGTGCAGTGGTCCATGTATTTGTTTTCCCATGACGAAGAGCGGCGCGGCGGTGCCGTGGTCGGTGCCGCCGGACTGATTTTCGTTGGGGCGCCGTCCGAACTCGGAAAATGTCATGGTCAACACCTGGCCGTCGAGGCCGCGGGCGGTGAGGTCTTTTTGAAATGCGGACAAGCCCTCGGAGAGCTGGCGAAGCAGGTTGGCGTGGGAGTTGGACTGGTTGGCGTGGGTGTCGAAGCCGCCCAAGGAAACGAAATAGACCCGGGTGGCGAGTCCGGCCGCGATGAGCCCGCCGACGTTGCGCAGGGCTTGGGCGAATGGACCGGCGGGGTAGGTGGCTTCGGGTTTGTTGGCGTCGAGAATGCGCTGGATTTTTTTCTCGGATACAAGGGAATCCATCAAGGTGGCGCGGAGGAAATCATGGTTCGTGTCAGGCTGGCCGTGGTTGGCGTCAGCGCCTTGGTTGGCGAGGCGTTCGAGCAGGGCGGAGTCATTGTTTCCGGCGCGGGCACCCAGGGCTAAACCGTACGTGTTGTGTGGATGGACGCCGCCGAAAGACTGCGGCACCTCGGCGCTGATGTGCACGGCGTCGGGGTCGGCGGCGGCAGGGGCCCCGGCGCAGGCGTTGTCGAGGTAACGTCCGATCCAGCCGGAGGCGGCAGTCTCGTCGGAGCCGGTGGCGGTCTCCCAAATCTCGGTCGAGCGGAAGTGGGAGCGGTTCGGGTTGGGGTAGCCGACGTTTTGCACGATGCCGAGGCGACCTTCGTTAAGCAGGGCGTGCAGGGGTGCGCAGGCGGAGTGGAAACCGAGGCTATCGTTGAGGGGAAGCACGTCTTTCTGATCGAGGGCGAGGGTGGGGCGGAGGCTGTGATACGCGGGATCAGAAAAGGGCACGATGGTGTTGAGGCCGTCGTTGCCGCCAGCGAGCTGTACGAGAACAAGAATTTTGCGGTCCTTTTCGGGCTTGGGCGCAGCCAGCGAAGTTTGCACGAGGAACTGAGGTGCGAAGCGACTGAAGGCGAGCAGGCCCACGCCTTTGCTGGAGAGGTGGAGAAACTCTCGGCGGGTCGAGGGAAGGAGTAGCGAAGGCATGGGATTCGGAGGGGTAACTGGGAGGGAACGGGGGGCCTGAATTAGCAAAGTTGGTACTCGGGCGACTGCAGGATCGCGATGGTGGCACGCCGCGCCTTTGTCTCAGCTTCGGCGGAGCGGCTGGCGGTGAGAAACTGAGTGAGGGTGGCGCGGTACTCGGGTGTGACGCGCACGGGCAGGAAAAAGTCGCAGAGGCGGTCGGCGATGCCCGCCGCTCCTAAAGAGGTAAAGTTTCGGATGCGTTCTTCATCGACGGTAAATCGGCTGTGGCCGGCGTCTCGCGCGCCCTCGATTTCGAGGCGGTCGTCGGCGTTGAGCCGGTCTTCGTCGAGCGGAGAGCAGAGGGTTTCGGCAAGCTGGCGACGGGCGGCGAGAGTGGACGAGTTTATCCACAAACGGCCACCGACCCAACCGCGAACGTTAGGGGGCAAGAGGAAGGTTTGCCCCATTTGGCGGAGCGGCTGGAGCGTGGTGCGCTGCAGCGGCAACACATCGAGGCCGAGGTCCTGGAGCAGGCCGAGATAGAAGTGGATCGGGCTCTTGATGTAATTGGCGCGGAAGGTGGGTGCGTAAAAGGCCCGCGAGCCAAAAAAGCGCAGGCAGAGTTCACGCAGGTTGAAGCCCGAGGCGCGCCAATCCTGACCGAGGGGGGCGAAAAACTCATGGGGCAGGATACGATCCGTGAGGTAAAAACGTGCCATTTCCCGAGGGAGAAAAGTGGCGGCGGCGGGCTGACGGTAAACGAGGTCGATCACGTCATCGCCCAAGTAGGGGCCGGTTTGGCCGAAGATTGTTTTCGGATTGGTGTCGCGTTCGCGCTCTGGTTGGCGAAATCCGTCTTTGCCGTGGCGATAGCCGGTGAAGGCGCGGGCCGCCTGTTTAATGTCGTTCTCCGTGTAGTTTCCTTCGCCCAGAGTAAAGAGCTCAAAGAGTTCGCGGGCGAAGTTTTCGTTGGGTGCCTTCCGGGAACTGAGCTCCAAGTCTAGGTAGCGAATCATCGCGGCGGAACGGGAAACAGCTTTGGTTAATTCCCTCGCGGTGCCGGTGCCCTTGGTGCGCAGGAGGTCGTAATGCTGATACACCAGTTCCGCGCTGCGGACTTTTTCCATGCTCACGACGTAAACGTCAGTTAGGAATAGCACCCATTTTTCATAGGCTGAACGGCTTGGGTCGGCGGCGGCTTGGAGCCATTTAAAGGTGAGTTCGACTCCGGCGGTGCGTTCGAGTTCGCGTTCTTCGCGTTCGTAGATTCGGCGTACCTCCTGATCTAGCGCACCGCGTTTAAGCGGACGCAGGGCCTCGATCCGGTCTTGGGCCAGAGGGATAAACGCCGGTCTTGCCAGTGGCGGGGGAGTCGCGGGAAATAACCGGTCGAGCGTGACGGCGAGGCCTTCTTGGGCCGCTCTGGCGACTTCATCGGGCCGGGCCGCCCATCCAGCTCGGCGCAAGAGGTGGCGGGCGAGCTCGGCATTCCATTCGGAAGCGGGCAGGGGTTGCCAAGCCTCGCGGGGATCAAGTGAGGGCGTCATAGGGTGGGGCGGGGTGCTGACGTTTGGGGCGCTGACGTTCTGTAGTGACGCGTGCTAAAGGGCAAAGTTTCACGGTACGCAGGACCGGAAGAAGTCGCGCAGCCGTAACTACCCTCCCAGTGGCGTGCGGTAGATGCGCGGCACGCGTTTGGTCACGGAACAGAGAGTCTCCCAAGGTATGGTGTCGGCCCAGCGGCTGAATTCAGCCAGAGGTATATCAGCTGTGCCTTGGCGACCTACGAGCACAGCTTCGTCGCCCGCGGCCACCGCTGGCAGGTCGGTGACATCTACAATCGTCTGGTCCATAGTCACTCGGCCGAGAATGGGGCAACGTTGACCACGTACAAGTACTTCGCCGCGATTGCTGGCCGAGCGCGGAATGCCGTCGCCGTAACCACAGGTGAGCACTGCGATCCTTGAATTGCGCTTCAGGATGTGGGTGCCTCCATAGCTGATACCGGTGCCGACTGGAAGGTTTTTGACCAGGCCCACGCGGGTGCGAAAACTAAAGACCGGCTCCGCGTGCACCTCGGAAAGCAGCGAGGCCGTGCTGGGTAAAATGCCGAATTGGAGTAGCCCGATGCGCACGGCGTTGAACGGGCCGGCTTGCTCGATCGTATCGAGACCTGCGCTATTGTCGGCGTGAATAAACAAGCTCTCGCGATCGAGGTCCGGGCATTGGAAATCCAAGGCGTGTAAAAAGCGCCTGCGTTGTTCGGCGGTGAACGCGGCATTGTCGTCCGAACTGGAAAAATGGGTAAAAACCCCAGCAAGCCGCAAATAAGCCGCGTGACGGATAGCGAGGTAAACGGGGGCCACTTCTTCGTGCCATACCCCGAGGCGGCCCATGCCGGTGTCGATTTTAAGGTGAACGTCGAGTTGGCGGCGGGCGGCGGCGGCGGCGCGATCCAAGCGCTCGACCTCCTCCACGGAAGATACAGTCACGGCGACATCGTAATCCGGCGCGAAACGGGCCTCGTCCGGCAGGAGCGCCCCGAGCAAAAGGATCGGCCAGTCGGGTCCGATTTCGCGCAAGGCGGCGGCTTCGGCTAAGTTGGCCACGGCAAATAAATCTGCTCCGGCGTGCATAAGCCGAGCTGCGATCTGGGGCAATCCGTGGCCGTAGGCATCGGCTTTAACCACTGCTACATAACGCATGTGCCGCGGCAGGGAGGCGCGGATACTGCGCAGATTGCGCTCCAAGGCGGCCAGATCGATTTCCGCCCAACAGCGGTGCGGCAGGCTGGAGGGCGTGCTCATGAAGCAAGTCGGCTTCCGGGCGCCTGGTGAATTTGTGGCGTCCAAGTGACGTAACTGGGAGTATCCGCCAGAAAAGCTTCGGGCTCAGAAGACGGAGTGAAAAACGGAGTGTCCGACGCGGCGCAGAGTAAAGCCGCCGCAGAGTAGGTAAGCGGGTGCAAGGTTACCTCGGAAGGCAGGCTGGACCAGCGGCGGAAAGTCGCCGGTGTGCCCAAGGGGCTGATACAGGCCAAGGGGCCGAGTTGGGCCGTGGTGAGGCGTTGTATCTGATCCGGGGACTCTGGTCGGACAACGTGCCAACTATCCCGCCGCGCGTCGGCCACGATGGCATGCGCAGGGTGCGCGGCGGCGAGGAGTGGCAAGCTTTGGTAAGAGAATAGCGCGAGTGAAGGGTTGATCGCCCGCCAAGCGCGCAGCGAGGCGGCGGCAAGGCGGATGCCAAGCACGGAGCCCGGGCCCGCGCAAAAGGCCACGGCATCAAGGGCGCGCACCGTGAGCGCGACGGCGGCGAGCGCCTGAGCTGTGACTTCAGGCAAGGCGGCGGACGCCTCACCATCGCAGTGAACGACTTGCGCGGGTGTAAGGGAACCGCGTTGCCAGAGGACCGCTTCGACCCGTGTAGAGCTGGAATCTATCACCAGTAGGCTAGGGTGTTGTTCGAGAAGTTGGCGGAGGCTCTGCACGATGGGAAAGGCTCCGCAGCAAGCGGGCGGACGGCGGTCGCGGCAAGCGTGAGAATCAGGCATTGACCGGCTTTTGCGCGGTTGCGTAGGGTGACAAATTCTATCCACGAAACCCTGCTGAATTTTAGCCTGTGAACATCCAAATCCAAGACGTCTCGCCCACCCGTAAAACTATCTCCGTCAATCTCGATGCAGTGGAAGTCGCTGCCGAGTATAAAGTTGTGATCGGCGAGGTATCCAAGCATGCCAGCATTCCTGGCTTTCGTCCCGGGAAAGCTCCGGCTCACATGATTCTTAAGCAATACGGCAAAGCTGTGGCTGACGAGTTCAAGCAGAAGGTCGTGGGCAAGGCTTACCGTGGCGCGATTGACGAGTCTAAGCTCGATATTATTCAAGTGGTTAATGTACAAGAGGGCGACATCGCCCCGGATAAGTTTGCCGGTATCATTTTCACGGTCGACCTTCGTCCCTCTTTTGAGTTGCCCGACTTGGCTGGCATACCAGTCACGATCGCTCCGGTTGACCCAACCGAGGCTGAGGTTGCCACGGGTATCGATTCCCTGCGTAGCGAACGGGCCGATTTTAAAGTCGCCGAGCGTGCTGCCCAAAAGAGTGATTACGTGAAGCTGGCTTACGAAGGCACGGTCGATGGTAAGCCCATTTTGGAGCTGGTGCCCGACAAGCAGATTTTCGGTAAAGTGCCCCAGACGTGGGAAGAGGTTGAGGGGGAAAACGAAGGTCTTATCCCCGGCTTGGGCAAGCAGCTCGCCGGCCTCAAAACCGGGGACAAAAAAGAAATCTCCGTGACCTTCCCGGCCGAGTTTGCCGGTGCTCCTGCTCTGGCTGGTTTGTCGGCGGTGTATGCGGTCGAAATTCTGGAAATTCGTGAACGCGTTTTACCTGAGTTGGACGAGACTTTTTTCAAGGCCAACCAAGTCGATGATCTGGCCGGGTTGCAGACCAAGATTCGCAATAATCTGAAGGCGCGCAAGGACTACGAAAACACCTCCGGTAAGCGTCGCCAAATCGTGGATGCGCTGGTGGCCAAAGTTGAGTTTCCCGTGCCCGAGAGCCTGGTCGAGCAAGAGACCCAGAGTGTGCTGCGCCAGTTCATCCAGGAAAATCAGCGCCGCGGCCTGACCGCCGAGCAATTTGAAAAAGACAAGGGTCAGCTCATTGAGGGCGCCAAGAAAGCCGCCCAGAGCCGGGTGAAGACCCAGCTCATTCTGGCGCGCGTGGCCGAGCAGGAGAAACTCGCGGTCGAGGCTGCGGATATCGACGCTTTCCTCTACCGCCAGTCAATGCAGACCGGCACCAAGCCGGACAAGCTGGTCAAGGAGTTGACCAACGATCGCGAACGCCTGCGCGCCGTGCAGCAAAGCATCGTATTCGACAAGGCATTGGATCTTCTTGTGTCCAAAGCCGTCGTCACGGAGAGCGCCGAAGTCGCCACAGTCTAAGCTTCTGTCCTTTGGTGGCGTTTGCCACGTGGATTTTAGCCGCCCCGCCTGCGTTTTTCGCGGCGGGGCTTTTTATGTTTTGGACTCTATTGACACTGTCGCGCTTGCCTTCCGCTCCGAGCCGGTGAACGTGGTTTACCCATGAGTTATTACGTCCCGATGGTGATCGAAAACAACGGCCGCGTGGAGCGGTCGATGGACATCTATTCCCGCCTGTTGAAAGACCGCATTATCTTTATCGGCACGCCCATCGATGATGGCGTCGCCAATGTCGTGATTGCGCAACTGCTGTTTCTTCAGATGGAAGATCCCAAGAAGGATATTCATCTCTACATTAACTCGCCCGGCGGTGTGGTTACCGGAGGCATGGCGATTTACGATACCATTCGTTTCCTGCAATGCGATGTGGTCACTTACTGCATCGGCCAAGCCGCCAGCATGGCTACGGTGTTGCTCGCCGCCGGGACCAAGGGCAAACGATTCGCGCTGCCGCATAGCCGTGTGATGATTCACCAACCCAGCGGTGGCGCAGGTGGCCAAGCCTCTGACATTGCCATCGCGGCCAAGGAAATACTTCGCTGGCGGCAGACCTTGAATCAGGTTATTGCCCGCCATACCGGCAAGACTATTGAGCAGTTGGAAAAAGACACTGATCGCGATTATTTTTTGAGTGCCCAAGAGGCCAAAGATTACGGTCTCGTCGATCATGTGGTGGAGAACTCGGCCGAAGCCTCCGTGATTACTCCGGTTTCGAGTTCTTGATCCTATCGATTTAGAGACAGGAGATTGCCGCTGTAGGCTTACGCCTCGACATCACCTATAACTTGACCATGTTAAGGTTATAAGCACATGGCTAAGGCAACACGGGTTAATCTATGTTCGTTTTGCGGTAAGCCGCAGTCCGAGGTTCGCAAGATCATCGCCGGGCCGGGCGTGTATATTTGCGATGCGTGCGTAAATGTCTGTAAAACAATTATTGACCGTGAGTTCTCCACTCCGGCCGTAGATCGTAAGCCGACTTTTCAACTGCTTAAGCCATCTGAAATTAAGCGCACGTTGGATGAGCACGTGATCGGTCAGGATCACGCCAAGAAGGTGCTCTCAGTCGCGGTTTATAATCACTACAAACGGCTGAGTTTTGCTGTCGGATCGCCGGATCGTGTGGGAGAGGCGTTGGCACCGGAGTTTAACGAGGTCGAGGTTGAGAAGAGCAATATCCTGCTCACGGGTCCAACTGGTTCGGGCAAGACCTTGCTTGCTCGAACCTTGGCACGTATTCTGGATGTTCCCTTTGCCATCGCGGATGCCACTACTTTAACCGAAGCCGGATATGTGGGTGACGACGTGGAAAACGTGATCGTGCGCCTGCTGCAGAACGCGAATTTCGATGTTAAGCGGGCTGAGTGCGGCATCGTTTACATCGACGAAATCGACAAGATCGGACGCAAGACGGAGAACGTTTCCATCACTCGTGACGTCTCCGGCGAGGGTGTGCAGCAAGCCTTGCTAAAGATTCTTGAGGGGACGGTTTGCAACGTGCCGCCCCAGGGTGGACGAAAACATCCGAACCAAGAACTGGTGCAGGTAAACACCCAGAATATTCTCTTTATTTGCGGCGGTGCTTTCGTGGGGCTCGATGCCATCGTCCAGCGCCGGATTGGCGCTCGCGGCATCGGATTCAGCGCCCACACCTCGCACAAGCCAATGACTGAGCAAGGAGATGATGAGGCCGCCGAAGCGCTTATGCGCGCGCTGGCTCCGGAGGATTTGGTCCGCTACGGTATGATCCCTGAGTTCATCGGTCGCTTGCCGGTGGTCTCAGTGCTCGCGCCGTTGAAACTGGCGGATTTAGAAAAGGTTTTGCAGGACACGAAAAACTCTTTGGTTAAACAATACGCCAAGCTTTTCGCGATTGATGGTGTAAGCCTGCGATTCACTTCGGATGCGCTTACCGCTATCGCGCGCAAAGCCATCACACTCAAAACGGGTGCACGTGCCTTACGCTCGATCATGGAGCAGATCATGCTAGATGTGATGTATGATTTACCGTCCCGCGATGATGTAGCGGAGGTGATTATCAATGCTGGGGTCGTGGCAGGTGAGCGTCGGCCTCAACTGCGCCGTCGCACCAAAAACGATAAATCTATCCTCGATGATACCGATGAGGCCAAAAACGCCGCTTAAGCGGGGCGTTTTAACGTCGATTCGACGGGATGATCGCTGGGTTTGTCGCCGTGGATCCGGAACGGCGAGCGGCGCGCCAACTGTCGCGGTGTTTGCGAATCCAATCGAGCAGAGCGCGCTCGAAACCGATGTCGTAGCCAAGCCGCTCGGATTCGATCCACTTGTGTTTTAGAATCTCCTCCCGCTCAGCCAAGAACTCTTGGTAGAGACTGGACTGCTTCACGAAGTCGCGGGCGCCGGTCGCGTCTGGCGGAGTGTGAGCGGAGGGCATAGTGGCAAGTGAGATCGTCAGCAAACGGTCTAAAGTGGAGTTGATGACCGTAGTTCATGACCTCGGTCTGTCAATGCCCGCGACAGACCCCTCAGGTCCGCGCGAGCTTTTGCCGATGCGTCCCTGTTAAAAACGGATTGCGGCACTCTGCGGCGCTACTCAGGGTTTGGCTTTTATCACGCGTGATCGTCCGCTACTGGCCGTCCACGTGTTCCCTTAACCTCTCATCCTCAATCCACCATGGCCCTCTCTATCGGCACTCGCGCTCCTGATTTCACCCTTAAATCCAAAACCGCCGATGGCTTGGTGGACGTAAAGCTATCCGCTAATTTCGGCCACAAGCAGACTGTTCTGCTGTTTTTCCCGTTGGCTTTCACCGGGGTTTGTACGGCCGAGTTGTGTGACATCACGTCCGGGCTCTCCGCCTATGCCTCGCTCGGTGCCGAGGTTATCGCGATCAGTGTCGACAGTCCTTTCGCACAAGAAGCCTGGGCCAAGAAGGAGAATATCAAACTCACGATTGTTTCCGACCTGAACAAGGAAACCACCAAGGCCTACGACGTCGTGTTTCCTGGCTTGGCCGGGATTGGTGACACTTCAGCCCGAGCCGCCTTCGTTATTGGCAAAGACGGCGTGATTAAATACGCCGAGCAAACCGCTACCCCCAAAGACCTGCCTAATTTCGAGGCCGTTAAAGCCGCCCTCGCCAAATAACCCTCTTTTCCCTTCGGGCCGGCCTTTTGGGTCGGCCCGTTTCGTGTCATCCAAGTCCGACCGATTTTCACCCATTTTCCAAACGTCCACGATGAGCCTCCCGAATCCGTTCAATACCCTCCAGAAATTTACCGCCAATGGCGGCACCCATGCCTTCTATTCGTTGCCTGCGCTCGAGCAGGCCGGGTTTAAGGTCGCGCGCCTCCCGGTCTCCATCCGCCTCGTGCTGGAGTCCCTATTGCGCAACTGCGATGGTAAGCGTGTCGCCGAACCCGCCATTCGGGACCTCGCGGGATGGCAGGCCAAAGCGCCTCGCACCGAGGAGATTCCCTTCGTGGTCGCCCGTATTGTTCTGCAGGACTTTACCGGTGTTCCCCTCTTGGTGGATCTGGCCGCCATGCGCTCGGCGGTGACCAAGCTCGGCAAGAACCCCAAGATCATCGAGCCCTTGGTGCCGGTGGATCTGGTGGTGGATCACTCGGTGCAAGTGGACTTTGCCGGTTCGGCCGACGCCCTCGCCAAAAATCTTGAGCTCGAGTTCTCCCGCAACCGCGAGCGTTATCAATTCCTGAAGTGGGGTATGCAGGCTTTCGATACATTCAAGGTGGTGCCTCCCGGTATCGGTATCGTGCACCAGGTTAATTTGGAGTATCTGGCCAAGGGCGTGCTCAAAGACAGCAATGGTGTTTACTACCCCGATACGCTGGTCGGCACCGACTCGCACACTACCATGATCAACGGTATCGGCATCGTGGGCTGGGGCGTGGGCGGTATCGAGGCCGAGGCCGGCATGCTGGGCCAACCGGTGTATTTCCTTACCCCTGACGTGGTCGGTGTGCATCTCACCGGCGCGCTGCGTGAGGGTGTGACCGCGACGGATCTCGCGCTCACGCTCACGCAACTTCTGCGCAAGTCCAAGGTCGTGGGTAAATTCGTTGAGTTCTACGGACCGGGCGCGGCCGCGCTGCCCGTGGTGGACCGCGCCACCATCGCCAACATGGCCCCTGAATACGGCGCGACCATGGGTTTCTTCCCCATCGACGCCGAGTCATCCGCCTACCTGCGCGCGACCGGACGTTCCGACGAGCACATTGCTCTCTACGAAGCCTACTACAAGGCCCAGAACCTCTGGGGGATTCCGCAAAAAGGAGAGATCGATTACTCCACCGAGCTCTCGCTGGATCTTTCCACCGTGGTGCCCTCCGTCGCCGGCCCGAAGCGCCCGCAGGACCGCATCGAGCTCGATGCGCTCAAACAGGAGTTCACCACCGCCTTCTCCAAGCCGGTTAACGAAAATGGCTTTGGAAAAAACGCCGCCGACTTCACCGCCGTCACCGCAGAGGTGCACGGCCAGAAACTCGGCCATGGCAGCGTGCTGATCGCCGCGATCACGAGCTGCACCAACACCTCTAACCCGAGCGTCATGCTCGCCGCTGGTTTGCTGGCCAAGAAGGCCGTCGCCAAGGGGCTGAAGGTAAATCCTCTGGTCAAGTCGTCGCTCGCCCCCGGCTCCCGCGTCGTCACCGACTATCTGGAAAAGACCGGTCTCGCGCCCTACCTCGACCAGCTCGGCTTCCAGACCGTGGGCTACGGTTGCACCACCTGTATCGGTAACTCCGGTCCGCTTGATCCCGCGATTGAGGCCGCCGTGGTTTCCAACGATCTCGTCGCCGCCTCCGTGCTTTCCGGCAATCGTAACTTCGAGGCCCGAGTGCATCAGAACATCAAGAGCAATTTCCTGATGTCGCCTCCGCTCGTGGTCGCCTTCGCACTGGCTGGTCGCGTCAACATCAACCTCGCCGCCGAACCCATTGGTAACGGCAGCGATGGTCAGCCGGTTTACTTGAAGGACATCTGGCCCACGCTCCAAGAGGTGCGCGACCAGCTCCAAGCCGCGCTCAAGCCCGAGGTTTTCCGTAAACTCTATACCGACTTTGCCGCCCAGAATCCGAAGTGGAACGAAATCCCGTCCACCACGGGCAACGTATACTCCTTCGACGCGTCGTCCACCTACATCCAGGAGCCGCCGTTTTTCGCGAACTTCTCGCTCACCCCCGGCACCATCAAGCCGATCACCGGGGCCAAAGCGCTCGGCATCTTTGGCGACTCCGTCACCACGGACCATATCTCCCCTGCCGGCGCGATCAAGAAGAGCAGCCCGGCCGGCAAATACCTGCTGGATAACGGAGTAACCTTCGAGGACTTCAACTCCTATGGCAGCCGCCGTGGCAATGACCGCGTGATGACTCGCGGTACCTTCGCCAACGTCCGTATCAAGAATCTCATGCTGGGCGGCGAAGAAGGTGGCAACACCCTCGGTGCCGATGGCGTGAAGACCTCGATCTACGACGCCTCGATGGCCTATCAAAAGGCCGGCGTCCCCTTGATTATCCTTGCCGGTCAGGAATACGGCACCGGCTCGTCTCGAGACTGGGCGGCCAAGGGCACCAATTTGCTCGGCGTTAAGGTCGTGGTCGCGCAGTCCTTCGAGCGCATCCATCGCTCCAACCTGGTCGGCATGGGCGTGTTGCCTTTGCAGTTTAAGGATGGCGTCACCGCCCAGACCTTGAAGCTCGACGGCACGGAGTCCTATGACGTCGTAGGCCTCGATGCCTCGATCAAGCCGCAGCAGGACCTCGTGCTGAAAATCACCCGCAAGGACGGCACGGTGGATAATGTGTCGGTGCGTTGCCGTATCGATACTCCCATCGAGATCGACTATTACCAGCATGGCGGGATTCTTCCCTACGTGCTGCGTCAAATCGTAGCGCAAAACTAAACGTTAAAGACTCTGTAAAAATAGTCGTCGGCCGGTCCCTCCGCTTGCTTGCCATAGGATCGGCCGACACGTATTTTTAACATGGTCGCTTACCGTTCTCCCAAAGCCATGTCTGACGTCGCCTCTTCCACTTTCCTAGTAGATGCCTCCTGTGATCCCGTTATCATACGCATCGAGGGGCGTGCCTCTTTTCAAAACAGCGCAACCTTGCGCGATTTTATGAGCGAGATGCGCCGTCAGGGCCGTTTGCGCTTCGTGATGGATTTCCAAAATTGCACCAGCATGGACAGCACCTTTCTCGGCGTGCTGGCCGGTTCCGCGCTCGAACTGCGCAAAGCCGGATCCGATGGCAGTCTGGTGCTGTGTCGCGTCGGAGAGCGTAACTTGGAGTTGATCAAGAATCTTGGTCTGCACCGTTTGCTGGTGGTGGATTGTCCGGACGCGACGACTCAGTTGCGCACCGGAGGCACAGCGCTCGCCCCTCAGGCGAAAATGAACGAGCTCGAAAACGCGCGTCTTGTCTTGGCCGCGCACGAGAATCTAGTCGCCGCCGACGAGGCCAACCGCACCAAGTTCCAAGACGTGTTGGCCTTTCTTAAAGGCCGCGTGGACCAAGGCTGAGCCGTCGAGCCTTTTTGCCGTAAAGCTGGCCGAGCTTTTAGCCGGTCAGCTTTTTTGTGCCGTGATGCGAACGCTGAAACGTGAATCACTCTTGGGCGGAGAGTTCAGCGGAGCGGGCTTGGCTGGCCAAGGCGGTGTCGCGCAGGAGTCCGCGAAAATCACGGTTTTGAAGCACTTGCAGCCCGGCGAAAGTGGTGCCCTTGGGGGAGGTTACTTGGTTGCGCAGTTCTTCGGGTTCGGTGCCGGTGTGGGCCATGAGTTTGGCCGCGCCAACCACGGTCTCCAGCGCCAGAAGGTGGGCGGTTTCACGGCTCAGGCCGCAGGCCACGCCGGCTTCGCGCAGGGCGGCGGTGAATTCAAAGACGAAGGCCGGGCCGCAGCCACTGACCGCCATAAGCGCATCGATTTGGTTTTCCGGCAGTTCGATTTCGCGGCCCATGGCACGGAGAAGGATGACCACGGTGGCGCGGTCGGCGGCGGTGAGCGCAGATAACGCAGCCCAGCCGGTCACACCGGCGCCGATGGCGGCGGGGGTGTTGGGCATGGTGCGGACGATGTTGCGGGCGTGGGGAAAGGTTTTGGCCAGTCGCGCCAGGGTTTTGGCGGCTAACACGGACAGGACGAGTTTGCCTTGAGTGAGCTCGGCGAGGCGCGAATCGGCGCCGGCCAAGTGTTGGGGTTTAAAGGCGATGACCACGAGGTCGGCGGTGGCTAGCAGGTCGGCCAGGTCAGTGGCCAGGCGGACGCCGGTGCGAGTAGCCAGGGCTGGCGCGCTGGGGCCGGAACCACCGAGGATAGCGATTGAATCGGGGGTGGCGGCTCCGGTGCCGAGCAAGCCGTCGATGATAGCGGAGGCCATGCGACCGGCCCCGAGGAAAGCGATACGAAGGGAAGGCATGGGAAAAACGGGGGAAGCGGCGTAGGTAACCGGGGATCAGCTCGCTTGCACGCGGCGGCGGCGTTCGAGCGGTTGGGTGAGGGTGGCGATGACGCCTCCGCCGGGCCGGTCTTCGAGCACGAGATCGCCGCCCATGTTGCGGAGGGCGTGGCGGGCGACGGTAAGGCCCATGCCCACCCCGACGGTGTTTTTGCCGCTGATAAAAGGCTCGAACATGTGATCACGTAACTGTGGATCGATTCCGCGCCCCTGATCTTCGACTTGGATGGCGAGGATACGACCGTCGGGACCGGGAGTAGGCAGCAGATGGGTGCGGATCGTGATAGGGCGTGGACCTTCGTGGGCGGAGCCGTAGCTTTCGCGGGCGTTCATCAGCACGCGGCCCAGGGTCTCCTCGAACATCTCCACGTGCGTATTCAGAGCCAGGGCACCGAGGGGGTTATCGACGGTTATAGGGTCTTCGTGACGAGCATCGGCGCGGAAGCGGGTGCTGGCGCCCTTCAGGAGTTGATCGAGGGGAATCGGACTGGTGGGCAGGCGGGATTTGACCACCAGGGAACCGAGCTGGCGTATGATACCGACGATGCGTTGCACGGCGGCTTCGAGGTTGTCGGCGTTGGCGCGCACCGTGTCCGGGCGGTGGGCGTTGGATTTGATCAAGTCGAGGTAGCCTAGGACGACGCCGAGAAGATTATTCAGGTTATGGGCGATGCCTTGGGTGATGGCGCCAATGGAGGCGGCGCGACGGGCCTCCTCAAGGCGGCGCTGGAGGTCGATCATCTCGCGGTTGACCGCGACGACGCGCAACTGGGTCTGCACGCGAGCGATAGTCTCGTCGAGGTCGATAGGCTTGGTGATGTAATCGACCGCGCCCACGCCGAGACCGGCGAGGCGGCCCTCTTTGGAGCTGCGGGCGGTGATGAAGATGACCGGGATGTTTTTGTGCCGGCTGTCTTGCTGGAGACGTTGGCAGACTTCGATGCCGTCCATGTCGGGCATCATGACGTCGAGCAGGATGAGGTCGGGGTGCTCGCGCTGGACGAGGTCGAGCGCGTCCTGACCGGTGTGGGCGGGTATGACGGTCAGGCCCTCGCGTTCGAGGGCGCGTTTGAGGAGTTGGACGTTTACCGGCTGGTCATCCACGACCAGAACTTTTGAGGGGCTAATCATGGGGCCGGTCGGAAAACGCTTGCGCGGTCGAGGCGTTCAGGCGGCGGCGAGGCGGCGGGCCTTGAGGGTGTTTTGCATGAGCATGCACACGGTCATGGGCCCGACGCCGCCGGGCACCGGGGTGATCTTGGAGGCCAGGGGGGAGACACCGGAAAAATCGACGTCGCCGACGAGTTTGTAGCCGGTTTTTTTGGTGGCATCGGCCACGCGGTTGATGCCGACGTCGATGATGACTGCACCGGGTTTGACCATGTGGGCCTTGACGAATTCCGGGCGGCCGATGGCGGCGATGAGCACGTCGGCCAGGCGGGTGATGGCGGGCAGGTCGGTGGTGCCGGAGTGGCAGATGGTGACGGTGCCGTTGGCACCGGCTTTTTTCTGGAGGGCGAGCAGGGCCACGGGCTTGCCCACGATGAGGGAGCGGCCGAGCACGACGACGTGTTTGCCGTTGAGGTCGGTGCCGGAACGGGCGAGCAGTTCCATCACGCCGGCGGGGGTGCAGGCGACGAAGCCGGTGTCGTCCTCTTGGGCGATTTTGCCGAGGTTAAGGGTGTGGAAACCGTCCACGTCCTTATGCGCGGCGATGCGGCGGAAGACGGCCAGTTCGTTGAGCGGCTTGGGCAGGGGGGACTGGACGAGGATGCCGTCCACGGTGGGGTCGGCGTTGAGTTCGTCGATCAGGGTTTCGAGCGCGGACTGTGAGATGGTGACCGGGGGCAGGATGATGCGGCTTTCGATGCCGATTTCGGCGGCGGTTTTTTCTTTTTTCTTCACGTAGGAGACCGAGGCGGGGTCCTCGCCGACCCGCACGAGGGCGAGGCAGGGGCGGCGGCCGGAAAGCGCTTCAACCTGGGTCTTGAGTTCGCTGATGATGGAAGCGGCTATGGCGTTGCCGTCGATGAGCTGCATGGTGAAAAGATAAGGCGGCGAAGGTGCCGGGAGCTGGAAAAACGTTCGGGAGGGCGGACGTTCTATTGGAGTTTCAGGGTTTCGCAGCGGATCACGATTTCGTTGCCGGAGCCGAGGGGCTCGGCTGTGCCGAGGATGAAGACGGGGCGGCCAACGAAGGCTTCTATTTGTTCAGTGAGGAGGAGGTGGGAGATGTCGATGTAAGCGATGCGGGCACCGGCGGAGTCGTTGATTTGGAAATCATAGGGACGGCGCGGGCGGAGTGGATTGCGGGTCGAGGCGACGACACCGAAGAAGGTGCGGGCGAGGCGGGGTTCGCCGAGCTGGGCGCTGTGGCCGGGGCTGGCGGGCGAGGAGGCGGGAATGTCATTACGCAGAGTGGCGTTTAGGTCGCCCATGAGCTCGGGAGCGGCGGCGGCTGAGGGCGCAGCGGCGGCGGGCACAGGTGCGGCGGCGACGGGAGTCACGGCGGTGGGGGCCATGCGGACGTAGGCGATGAGGGTTTTCTTGAGGGAGAACTTGTTAAAACGACCGGCGACATCGACGAAGTCGGACGGGTCTTTCTCGCCTGCGAGGCCGACCACAGGGGAATCGGCGCGAGGGGCGGAGTGGTAGGCGCCGCCTGGGCGCACCTCGAAGTTTTTCAGGGTGTCTTTTTCGGTGACGTAAACGGTGTGGGGGCCGACGAGCTCCACGGCGGCCCAGCCGGCTGGGGCGGCCACGGTGGCGAGTTTGGTGCCGGCTTTGGCAGTGCCGAGGATGGGGGCTTTGGCGTCGGGTGCGGCGAAGGCGGGCAAGGGTGCTTCCAAGCTGGCGGCGCGTGCGGCGGCGGTAAACAAAGCGAGGGCGGTGAATAGGATGCGCTTCATGGGACGGAATCGGTGCGGTTTAAAAAAGGGAGAGTGCTTTACTTTTTGGCGGCGGGACGGCGTTTGGCGAGCCGTTTGGGCGCGGGTTTTTGCGAGGCGCGCACGGAGGAGGGGCGGGGGGCGAGGCCGGGCTGGGCGAAGAGGGACTCGATCTCGGCGGGGGAGAGCTGTTTGCCGGCGCGCACGGGGATGCCGCGAAGGGCAAAGGCGCCGATCTGGTAGCGTTTAAGGCGTTTGACGGGGTGGCCCAAGGCGAGGAAGAGCTGGCGGATTTCGCGTTTCTTGCCGTGGTGCATGTGCACATCGAGCGAGGTGGCGAGGCCCGACGGGCTGGGGTTGATGAGGTTGGCGTACTCGACCTTGAGGCGTTCGCCTTCGATGGTGATGCCGGAAAGGAGGCGGGGAATGCGTTCGCGGGCGAAGCCGTTTTCCAGGATCACGAGATAACGCTTGGTAACGAGGTTGCTCGGGTGGGTGAGGCGTTGGGCGAGATCGCCATCGGTGGTCAGAATGACCAGGCCTTCGGAGTCTTTATCGAGGCGGCCGGCGCAGAAAAACCGGTATTTCGCCAGTTGGCGGGGCAGGAGGGTGAAGACGGTCTCGGGATTGTGCGGGTCGTCGTTGGAGCAGATCAGGCCGCGCGGTTTGTGGACGGCGAGGGTGATCTTGGGTTGGACGATGGAGCGCACCTGGATGCCCTCGACGGTGACCTTGTCGGTCTCGGGGTCGATTTTCTGGCCCAAGGTGGCTAGCTTGGCATTTACCCACACTTCACCCTGCGTGATTAGCTGCTCGGCGGCGCGGCGAGAACAGACGCCGGCATCGGCGAGGAATTTTTGCAGACGTACGGCGTTGTCGGACATGAGCGGGGCAGTTGGCGCGAAAGCACGGGGCGAAGCAAGCGCGCGCGTAGGTCCGCCGAAGAATGAACGCAGAAAGTAAGGGCTTGCGCGGGCGCGGGACGGGCATGACGTACGCCCTCTTATGTCCGCAACCGTCGCCGCTTCCTCCTACTCTAAAGAGAACCCGTTCCCGGCCCGCATTACCGAGAACCGACTGCTTAACAAGCCGGGCTCCTCCAAGGAAACCCGCCATTTCGTCGTCTCGCTCAAGGGCAGCGACCTCGTCTACAAAGCGGGCGATTCGCTCGGCGTTTACCCGACCAATCGAGGTGTCGAGGTGGAGGCGATTATTTCGAGTGTGCAGGCCACGGGCAGCGAGCTGGTTTCTCCTGCGATGCTAAAGCTGCCCGCGCCAATTACTTTGCGCGAGGCCTTGAGCTCACGGCTGGCACTGGGTGGGCCGACCGCGAAAATCGTTAACACCCTCTTCGCCAAAGCCACCGACTCCGTCGAGAAAGCCCGGCTCGAGGCCTTGCTCAAACCCGAGGCGAAGGAGCAGCTTACCGCCTTTTTGGATGAGCGTGAGTATGCGGATTTGTTGGCCGAGTTTCCCTCCGCCCGTCTGACCGCTCAGGAGTTGGTGGACCACATGCGCAAACTCATGCCGCGTCTCTACTCGATCGCGTCGTCCTCCCGGGTTTATCCACAGGAGATTCATCTGACCGTCGCGGTGGTGCGCTATACCACCAACGGTCACGAACGCCACGGTGTGTGTTCCACTTTCATGGCCGACCGCGTGGCGGTGGGCGAGACGCCGACGCCGGTATTCGTTTCTGATTCGCACTTCGGCCCGCCGGAAGACGGTGCCAAGGACTGCATCATGGTCGGGCCCGGCACCGGTATCGCGCCGTTCCGCGCCTTTGTGCAGGACCGCATCGCCTCCGGTGCGACGGGGCGTAATTGGGTGTTTTTCGGCGACCAGAAAAGTAAGACCGATTTCCTTTATCAAGAGGAGTGGGAGAAGTATCTCGCCGACGGCAAACTTGCTCATCTCGACCTCGCTTGGTCCCGCGATCAGGGCACCAAGGTCTATGTGCAGGACAAGATGCGCACGAACGCGGCCGAGATTTGGGCCTGGATTCAAAACGGCGGTCACTTTTTTGTCTGCGGCGATGCCAAGCGCATGGCCAAAGACGTTGACCAAGCCCTGCACGACATCATCGCCGAACAAGGTGCCATGCCCATTGAGAAAGCCCAGGAATACGTGAAGCAGATGAAGAAAGATAAACGTTACCAGCGTGACGTCTATTAACGCATTCGTTCCCGCCGACTTCGCACCCCGCGCTTAAACCCTCTCTTGTTTCGTTTCTCTCCTCTACATGACCTACACCAATAGAACCGCTCTAGTCACCGGCGCCGGACGTGGCATCGGCAAAGCCATCGCCGAGACGCTCGCCGCCCAGGGCGTCACTGTTATCTGTGTTTCCAAGTCTGCCGAGTCCTGCGGCGCGGTGGCCTCCGCCATCACCGCCGCTGGCGGCAAGGCGATCGCCCGCGCGGTGGATGTGGCCGATGGCGCGGCAGTGAATGCCGCCGCCGAAGCCCTGCTCAAGGAGTTTGGTAAAATCGACATTCTGGTAAACAACGCCGGCATCACCCGCGACGGCCTGCTCGCGCGCATGAGCGACGACGATTGGAACAGCGTTATCCAGACCAACCTCACCAGCTGCTTCTACTGGACCAAGGCGATTGGCTGGCCCATGTGCCGCGCCCGTTTCGGACGCATCGTCAACATCTCCTCGGTGACCGGTATCATGGGCAACGCCGGGCAGGCCAACTACGCCGCCGCCAAGGCCGGCATGATCGGCTTTACCAAGGCGACCGCCAAGGAATTCGCCAAGCGCGGCGTCACCGTGAATGTGGTTGCCCCCGGCTTCATCAAGACCGACATGACCGCCGAGCTGAGCGAAGAGGTGCAAAAGGGTGCCACTGCGCTCATCCCGATGCAGCGTTTCGGCGAACCCTCCGATATCGCCCACGCCGTCGCGTTTTTATGCGCCGATGAGGCGGCATATGTCACCGGGCAGGTTTTTGCCGTTGACGGTGGCATGGCGATGTGAGCCTTCTTCATTCCAGCATTTTACCCAACATGGCCGACCAAAAAACCATCGAACAGCGCGTCAAAGAAATCATTGTTAACCAACTCAATGTTAACGAAGAGCAGATCACGCCCACCGCGTCCTTTTTGGACGACCTCGGCGCCGATTCCCTCGACACCGTCGAGTTGATCATGGCCTTCGAAGAAGAGTTCAAGGACGAGATCAAGGGCGAGATCCCTGAAGCCGATGCCGAGAAGCTCAAGACCGTCGGTCAAGTGACCGAATACATCAAGGCCAAGGCCGGCGTCGCTTAAGCCACTTTGCGCTTCGTTCGCGTTACTTTAAACCGCCCGCTCCGTATTCCGGAGCGGGCGGTTTTATTTTTCGGTCACGCGCAGCGAGCTTCGTAAATCGTCACTTTTCCACTCTGCCTCCGCCCCCGGTCTTGCGCTGCGCGGTGCCGGTGCCTCAACGTTTTCCCTTCGCATATGTCCACGCTTCCTGATTCCCAACGCGTCGTCGTCACCGGCCTCGGCGTCATTCACGGCCTCGGCCAGAATGCCGACACTTTCTGGGCCAGTCTCGTCGCCGGTAAAAACGGCATCGACCGTATCTCGCTTTTTGATCCCGCTCCTTTTGCCACCCAGATCGGGGCCGAAGTGCGCGGTTGGAACGCGGAGGATTTCATGGATCCGAAGGAGGCGCGACGCAACGACCGCTACACTCACTTCGGCTTTTGTGCGGCCAAGCAGGCCTGGGCCGACTCCGGCCTGAGCATGGACACCGAAGACCCCGACCGCGTTGGCGTGGTGGTGGGCTCCGGCATCGGCGGCATGTTTACCTATGAGACGCAGTTGAAGAAGCTGCACGACGGCGGCCCCCGCAAGGTCTCGCCCTTCACCATCCCGGCGCTGATCGGCAACATTTGCTCGGGCATCATTGCCATCGAGCTCGGCGCGCGTGGACCCAATTTCGGCATCGTTTCCGCCTGCGCCACCGGCACCCATGCCTTGGGCGAATCCATGCACATGATCCGCCGCGGCGATGCCGATGTGATGATCGCCGGCGGCACCGAGGCCGCCATCACGCCCTTCGCCTACGCTAGCTTCTGCGCCATGAAGGCCATGAGCACGCGCAACGACGATCCCGCCACCGCCTGCCGCCCCTTCTCCAATGGCCGTGACGGCTTCATCATGGGCGAAGGCGCGGGCGTGCTCGTGCTCGAATCCCTCGAACACGCGAAAAAACGCGGCGCCCGCATCTATTGTGAACTCGCTGGCTACGCCGCCACCGCCGACGCCCACCACATCACCATGCCCGACCCCGAGGGCAAAGGCTTGGGCATGGCCATGACTCGTGCGCTCAAATCCGCCGGAGTCGCCACCGATGCGGTCGGCTACATCAACGCCCACGGCACCAGCACGCCTTACAACGACAAATTTGAGACCCTCGCGATCAAACGCGTGTTCGGCGACCGCGCCACATCCGTGCCGGTCAGCTCCACCAAATCCATGACCGGCCATCTGCTCGGCGGCGCCGGCGGCATCGAGAGCGTGATTTGCGCCAAGACCCTTCAGACCCAGACCCTCGCGCCGACAATCAACCTGCACGATCCCGATCCCGAGTGCGACCTGGACTACGTGCCCAACGTGGCCCGCTCGGCCTCGGTCTCGGCGGTGTTGAGCAACAACCTCGGCTTCGGCGGCCAGAACGCGGCGGTCGTTTTCCGCGCGGTTTAAGCGGCGGATAAGGCCGACTGGCATTCGGCGGGGAACCCTGTTGCACAGTTTCTTGCTGTGCCTCTTCCCCGCCGCACGGGGATACGCCGCGCTTGCCGCTGTCTGCGGAACCCCTTGTTTTGGCGCTCATGGCCACCCCCTCCCGTCCTCCCTCCGTGGTGACGCTCTCCCGCGAGGAGATGAAATCCCGCGCTCTTGCCTTCGCGAAGAGCTGGGCCGGCCCGCAACGCGAGGAGGCCGACGCCAAAACTTTCCTCGACGCCTTTTTCGATATTTTTGGCCGCGACCGCCGCAGTGTGGACGCCGAGTTCGAGCACCGTATTGAGCGCGAGGATCGCGGCGAGGGCCGCATCGATTTGTTTTGGCCCGGAAAACTCGTCGTCGAGATGAAGTCCACCGGGAAGGATCTCTCCGACGCCAAGGGCGGCGCCGCCCGCCAGGCTTTCGACTATCTCGATCATCTCGACCCCGACGAACGCCCGCGCTGGGTCCTCGTCTCTGACTTCGCCCACTTCGTCCTCTACGATCTCGGCGAAGAGGTTCACGATTACCTCAAGGGCTTTTCCTCCAGCCGTAAAAACCAGCCTTTCGTAACTGCCCAGTTCCAACTCCGTGACCTGCCCGACAAGCTCCGCCACTTCGCCTTCATCCGCGACGAGGAACAGGCTCTTTTCCAAAACCAGCCGGAGGTTAACCTCAAGGCCGTCGCCCTCCTAGGCGACCTGCACGACGAACTCAAAAAGACCGGTTACAGCGGCCACCAGCTCGAACGCTTCCTAGTTCGCCTCCTTTTCTGCCTCTTCGCCGAGGATACCGACATCTTTGAGTGGAACAGTTTCACCCGCTTCGTCCACCGCTCCAAAAAAGACGGCTCCGACCTCGGCCCCCGCCTCGCCAAACTCTTCCAAGTCCTCAACCACGACCAGCCCGCGCGCTCCACCGCCCTCGACGCCGAGTTCACCGCCTTCCCTTACGTCAATGGCGGCCTTTTCGCCGAGAAACTCGACATCGCTGACACCACACCCGGCCACCGCGCCGCCCTCCTCCGCTGCTGCCAGTTCGATTGGAGCCGCATCTCGCCCGGCATCTTCGGCTCCCTCTTCCAAGGCGTCATGGAGCCCGCCGAGCGCCGCGCCAAGGGTGCCCACTACACCTCCGAGGAAAACATCCGCCGCGTCATCGACCCGCTCTTCCTCGACGAGCTCCGCGCCGAGTTTCGCAAGCTCGCGCTGCCCTCGCCCGGCCGCGAGAAAAAGCTCCAGCAATTCCACGACCGCCTCGCCGCCCTCCGCTTTCTCGACCCCGCCTGTGGCTGCGGTAATTTCCTCGTCGTCGCCTACCGAGAACTGCGCGCCCTCGAACTCGAAGTCTTGCAAGCCATCTACGGCAACCAACTACCCCTCGGCCTCGAAGTCGGCGACCTCGCCCGCGTAAACGTGGACCAGTTTTACGGCATCGAGCTGGAAGAGTTTCCCGCCCTCATCGCCGAGACCGCCATGTGGCTCACCGATCACCAGGTAAACATGGCTTTCTCCAAAGCCTTTGGTCGTCACTACGCCCGCATCCCCCTCAAAAAATCCGCCGTCATCGTCCCCGCTAATGCCCTCCGCCTCGACTGGAAAACCATTCTCCCGCCCGAGAAATGCAGTTACGTGCTCGGCAACCCGCCGTTCATCGGGCAAACCTATCAAACCGCCGAACAAAAGGCCGAACAAGCCGTGGTCCTCGGCGAGGTTGAGGCCGTCGGTGCCTTGGATTACGTCTGCAATTGGTATGAGCTGGCCGCGCGTTACATTTACGGCTCGGGGATAAAATGTGCGTTTGTCTCCACTAATAGCATCACACAGGGCGAACAGGCGGGCATTCTTTGGTCCCACCTGTTTCGCAAACATGGGATAAAAATCCATTTTGGTTTCCGCACTTTCGCGTGGCGAAACGAAGCCAGCGGCAAGGCTGCCGTGCATGTCGTGATCGTTGGATTCGGGGCTCAGGCACCGGAGAAAACGAGCATTTATGAGGAGAACGAGGACGGCACCGTGGCTTTGGCGTCCGGCACCCTGCCAATCAGTCCTTACTTGGTTGCCGGCTCTACCGCAGTGGTGTGCAACCGCAGTAATCCGCTCAGCAACGTTCCCAAAATGTCTTGGGGCAACAAGCCTACCGACGGGGGCCATTTTCTTCTAGAACCGGCAGAAAAGAGCGCGTTGCTCGCCGAAGAACCGCAGTCAGCAAAGTTCATCCGGCGATATACGGGCGGCGGCGATTTCATAAACAACATCGAGCGATACTGCCTGTGGCTGGTGAATGCAGACCCGACGACGCTCCGCCGCTGTCCTCTCGTCCTCGAGCGTATTGAGCAGGTGAGGGCATTCCGTTTGCGCAGTGCAGCCGCATCGACACGCGCGTATGCGGACAAGCCGACACTCTTCCGCCAAATTGCCCAGCCAAACACTCAATATCTGGCTGTTCCCGAGGTATCGTCTGAAAACCGGCGCTACATCCCGATGGCGTTCCTACCACCCGAGGTGATTTGCAGCAACACACTCCAATTCGTGCCTGAAGCCACGATGTTCCATTTCGGCGTGCTTACCTCCATGATGCACATGGCATGGATGCGACAAGTCGGGGGTCGGCTGAAGAGCGACTATCGTTATTCAAACACCCTCGTTTACAATAACTTCCCTTGGCCCGAACCCGACGCCAAGCAGCGCGCCGCCATCGAAAAAGCCACGCAAGCCGTGCTCGACGCCCGCGCCCCGCGCTTGGACGCCGGAGCCTCGCTGGCCGATCTTTACGACCCGCTGGCGATGCCGGCTGACTTGTTAAAAGCCCATCAAGTCCTCGATCACGCGGTGGACAAAGCCTACCGCCCCGCGAGTTTCCTTAACGACCGCGAGCGGGTAGAATACCTCTTCGCCCTCTACGAAAAACTCTCCGCCCCCCTCGCCCCCGCCGCCAAACCCAAACGCCGCAAGGCTTCCCCTCCGTCCGATAATCCTGTATAGTATTTCTCATGTTCACCGATCTTTACGTCACCGATTTTCGAGGCATACAGGCTTTAAAGCTCTTTGGCTTCAGCCGCGTTAACCTAATTGTCGGCGAAAACAACACCGGAAAAACCACGCTACTCGAAGCATTAACCTTAGTCTCCGCACCGCAGGAGGCCGGAGAGATATCCCAACGCATGAGGTTGAGTTCGAGACTAAGAAATCCCAACCGGTGGCTAAGGCGCGATGGTAGCGAGTCAGCTTTTAGTAAAATCATACTTAAGAACGCTGAGTCAGAGCTAGCTGTTTCTCTTTCGCCTGCCACCTACAAAGCCCAAACACACCATAAAGGAACCCCGCTTGAGCATGTGTCCAACTTAGGCGAATATAGGTTTGGGTGTAGTATACGTCACCCAAAGTTGAAGGTTCGCGTTGTTCCCATCCAACATCGCTACCCTAATGACTTAGTTGGAGATTTTTCTACCGCTGTAGATTTGAAGGATGGCGAAAAAGAACTCGAATCGCTGCTGAACTCCGTAGACAGCCGGATCAAATCCGTTCGCCTGAGTTATGAGAAAGAAACCAACCTCCCCTACATCTCAGCTGACATTGGTCTGAGTGAGCGAGTGCCTATCGACCAACTCGGCCAAGGCGTGAACCGTCTCATAGCCATCTTTTGCGAGCTACTCGGTCAACGCCCCGCCATCTGCTTTATTGATGAAATCGAGAACGGTCTTCACCACACCGTGCTAAAGCGCGTATGGCAGGGCATCGCAGTCGCCGCAGAACGTCTTAACATTCAAGTTTTCGCCACCACCCACAGCCGCGAATGCCTTGAAGCTGCGCACGAATGTTTCTCTGAGCGCGAGTCCTACGATTTCCGTGTTGTGCAGCTTTACCGGGTCCGAGACCAGATTGATGGTCGGGTGCTGCCCCAAGACTTAATCGAGGCCGCCGTGAACTCCGATATCGAAGTGCGCTGATGAAAAAGCCCGAACTGAAAACCAGCCCCCGTATCCTCGTCGTTGAGGGTTACAGTGATCTCACATTCTACGCAGAGTTTCTTGAGATGCTGGGCAAGCAGACCGGGGTTTACATCAAGGACATGGGCGGTCGCGAACGTCTTATGGCCGAGCTGGAGACCTTTATCAGCCCGGCCTTGGTTGCGTCCAAATCCCACATAGCCGTGGTGCTTGATGCAGATGATGACGCCACCAACACTTTTTACGCACGGGTTAAGACCAAGCTCGATGCCCTTACAGGGTGCGACTTGAAAGAAGGAGAGTGGTCAACCGCATCAAAAGACGGTGCCAAAGTTGGTTTTTTCATCGCACCCGCCCCTGGTGCAGTGGGTGAGATAGAGGATTTGGTTTGGAGCTCGTTCAGCGAGGACCCCGCGCACGCCGAAACCGTCCGCTGCGTGGAGCAGTTCATAGACTGCATGGGGGCTGGCCCGACAGCGACAAACCAGCGCATCGCCAAACGCAAACTCGGCAGCTTGCTGGCCGTGCGCCATGAGGACGACCCGAGGCTTGGACCAGCAGCTCGCGACCGAAAGATTAACTTCGACGCGCCTGCTCTGCGCCGATTGCGCACCTTTTTGGAGGGATTCTGAATCCACACAGTGGACCGTTCCATGTCCTTCCTCAACGACCGGCGAGCTAGTCGAACACCATTTTTCCCTATAGAAAAACTCTCCGCCCCTTGCCGTTCAGCTCTAGCCAGACCGCAAACGAACCAAACTAATAGCAAAACACATGTTCAATAGTCTCCTCCGGCCAGCTTTTGGCTTGGAGGGGGCGCGGCGGGGGCGCACGGTGCGCGCATGTTGAGACTTCTTTTTGTTGGCGATATCGTGGGCCGCCCCGGTCGGGAAATGTTGATGGAGCGACTGCCGCGCCTGCGCACCGAGCTGAAGCTCGATGCGGTCATCGCCAACGGGGAAAACGCCGCCGCCGGCGCGGGCATCAACGGCGGCATCGTCAAGGGTCTGCTTCAGAGCGGGGTGGACGCCATTACGCTGGGCGACCACGTCTGGGACCAACGCGGGTGGGAGTCGGAAATTGATGATTTCCCCAAAGTATGCCGTCCCGCCAACTTGCCTGGGGCGTGCCCGGGCGCGGATCACGTGATCGTAAATGTGAAGGGCTTTCGCCTCGCGGTGTTCACTGTGCTGGGGCGCACCTTCATGGGTATGAAAGCGGAGTGTCCGTTTATCGGCGCTGACCAGATGCTGCGTAAACTGGCGGGCGAGGCGGACGGGTTTTTGGTTGAGGCGCACATGGAGGCGACGAGCGAAAAAATCGCGCTCGGCTGGCATCTCGACGGACGCGCGGTGGCGGTGCTCGGCACCCATACTCACGTGCCTACGGCGGATGCCTGCGTGTTGCCCGGCGGCACGGGTTTCATGTGCGATGTCGGCATGACCGGTCCCTATGCCTCGGTTTTGGGCCGCGAGGTAAAGCCGGTGGTGGAAAAGTTTCTCGATGGCATGCCGCGTAAATTCGAGGTGGCGGAGGGCGACGTGCGTATTTCCGGTGCGATCGTCGAATACGATGAGACTCAGAAACGTGCCCTCAAGGTGGAGTTGCTCCACATGAAGCGAGGGCGTTGAGGGCGGGGTAGGGCGGGTCGGCGGCTAACGACGGGCGGTGCTTGCCGCGGTCTCTTCGGTGGCCAGACGGCTTATGTATGCCGCGAAATCGGGGTCTTCGCCACGCAGCAAGGTCGGCAGGGCTTCGCGAAAATCGGCCCGGCGGCACCACTCCCGCATGTAGTCTTCCCACGAGCCCCAGAGGCGGGCCTCCTCACGGTCCATTTCGGGTTCGAAAACGAGGATGTAGGCGCGCTCGAAGAGGGAGACCAGAATCTCGAATAACACCATGCGTCGTTCCTGCTGCTCGGGCGTGGGCGGAGCGGCCGGGCTGTTGCGGGTGGTGAGCTGCAAGTCCGCGTTTTTGAGGACCAGTTCGAGGAATTCGGAATACTGGTCGGAGAGGCGCACATAGACCTCTTCCTCTTCGTTTTTGCGCTCCTTGCGCTGGTCGCGCAGGTAAACCCAAATACCGAAGGGGAGGCCAATGATGGTGACGACGTAGCTCAGGGCTTCGAGCTGTTCCAGAAACGTCATGGCCCGAGGATGACCGCGCGGCAGGCGCGGTCAACCCGGACGACAGCTCGCGGCGGACTGCTTAAGCGGTGAACGCGCCGCGCATGTCGCCGGTTTGCTGGAAGCGGCGATGGAAGGCGAAGGCGTGTTCAAAGTTAAACGGCTCGTGGCCGTCGTTGCAGAGCGCGAGATAGTGGTGCAGGTCGGCGCGGAAATCGGGGTGGGCGCACTTCTCGATGATGACCGTGGCGCGCTGGCGCGGGTCGAGGCGGCGGAGGTCGGCCACGCCGTGCTCGGTGACGATGACTTGCACGGAGTGCTCGCTGTGGTCGGCGTGCGTGACCTGGGGAACGAGGGTGCTGATCTTGCCGCCCTTTTGGAGGGAGGGGCAGGTGAAGATGGAGAGGTAGGCGTTGCGGGTGAAGTCACCCGAGCCTCCGATGCCATTCATCATGGATTTTCCGAAGAGGTGGGTGCTGTTGATGTTGCCCTGCAAGTCGGCTTCGATGGCGGTGTTGACCGAGATGATGCCGAGGCGGCGAACGATTTCGGGGTTGTTGCTGATTTCCTGCGGGCGCAGGACGAGACGGTTACGCAGGGCTGGTAATTCGGCGTAGAGCGCTTTCAGCGCGGGCGGGCTCAGGGTAAACGAGCAACCGCTGGCAAACTTCAGTTTGCCTTGGCGCAGCAGCGCAAGCGTCGCGTCCTGGAGCACTTCCGAATACATCGCAAACGGGGGAATGTCGGGGTGCGCGCCAAGTGCTCCGAGGACTGCGTTGGCGATGTCGCCCACGCCGGACTGGAGGGGCAGGAAGTCGGCGGGGATGCGTCCGGCGGCGAGCTCGGCGGCGAGGAAGTTGGCGACGTTTTCACCGATCTTGGTGGTCACGGCGTCGGGCTCGGCGAAGGCACCGACCTCGTCTTCGCGGTCGGTGTAAACGATGCCGGCGATCTTGGCCGGATCGAGCTGTAGCCAGGGTTGGCCGATGCGATCAGAGACGGTGTAGAGGGGGATTTCGCAGCGATTGGGCGGGTCGATAGGCTCGTAGATGTCGTGGATGCCGCAGAGGCTGGCGGGGTGGCGGCGGTTGATCTCGATCAGGATGCGTTGACCGCAGCGGGCGAAGGTGGGGGCGGCGCCGACGCCGCTGGTCAGGACCACTCGACCATCGGAGGTGATGTCGGCGGCTTCGAGAATGGTCCAATTGATGGGGCCGAGCGAGCCGATGCGCACGTGATGCGAGAGCTGGCTGAGGTGAAGGTCAAAGAAGCGGACGCGGTTGGCGTTGATGGCCCGGCGCAGGTCGGGGTCGGATTGGTAGGGGGTGCGGAAGCTGATGGCGTCGGCTTTGGCGAGGGCTCCGTCGAGGGAGGCGCCGGTGGAGGCGCCGGTAATAACGCCGATCTGGAAGGGGCGACCGGCGGTATGCTCGGCGGTGGCGCGGACGGCGATCGCAGTGGGGATATCCTTGGGGGAGCCGGCAGGGGTGAAGCCACCAAAGGCTACGGTGTCGCCATGGCGAACCAGGGCGGCGGCTTCAGAAGCGGTGAGTGTAGGGAAGGGCAAGGACATGATGGAAAGAGGATGTGCGGACGTTCCAGATTGAGCCCTGAGTCTAGTCAAAAGGGTGCCCAGCGGCTACGCATTTGTTGGCTGGCGCAGGGCACAAAAAGGCCCGACCGGAGGGTCGGGCCAAAAGGTGAAAATACGCGTGGTCCGGAAGCCCGGGAGCGTGCTTGCGAGGGCGGTTTAGTAGAGCCGCACGTAGGAGCCCTTGCGAAGGCGCTCCAGCCATTTTTCCTGGGCTTCGCGCGTCATTTGCTGGGAGAGGACGATTTCGATTTGTTCGCGGACATCGCTGATGGCGGGCACGCCGGCGGCTTTGCGCTCTTCGGCGAAAAGCAGGTAAACACCTTCTTTTTGAACGATCGGGGTGCTGACTTGGCCGGCGCTCAGGGCGAAAAGCGGGTCGCTGAATTCGGGTTTGAGATCGGCGCGTTTTTGCCAGCCCCAGTCACCGCCCTTGGCCTTGCGGGCGTCCTCGGTGTAGGTCTTGGCGAGGGCTTCAAATTTTTCACCGGCACGGAGTTTGCCGAGGATTTCTTCGGCGCGGGCCAGCAGTTCAGCATCGGACAGGGAGGCACGGTTGAGTTGGATCATGCGCAGGTGAACTTGTTCTTCCTCGAAGAATTTATCCTGGTTGGCGGCGTAGTAGGCTTCGACCTTGGCCGGGCTCACGACGTTCTGCGATTTGCGCTGCTGGTTACGCATGTAGCCGTAGATGATGTCCTCTTCCACTTCCTTGCGGTAGTCGCGCAGAGTAAAGCCGCGGGATTTAAGGTAGCCGAGGAAACGGGCGCGGTCGCCTTCAAACTGGGTGGTCAGCTGTTCTTGGATGGAGTTATCGATGTAGCTCTCGGGGATTTTGTGTTTTTCGTCTTTGCGGAACTCTTTAACTATGAGGACCCGGTCCACTAAGTTGCGGATGATATCGTCCTGGATTTTCTCCAGTTTTTGGGAGAATTCCTGCTGGTTGCGGGAGTCGCGGCGGATCTGGGGCAAGATGGGGGCGAGCTCGCGACGGATATCATCCACGGTGATGACTTTGGCTTCGACCACGGCGGCGATGCCGTTGGCGAAGCGTAGATTCAGGCCGTCGTCCACCGCCGGTTCTTTTTGGGCGAGGAGGGCCGACGGCAAGGCGAGGAGCGCGGCGGCGAGGAGCGAGGAGGCGAGGCGAGGGAAGACAGGGAGCATGGGAACGGTTGCGGTGTCGGGCTATGACGGCACTTAGCCGGAATCGTTCCAAGCTAGAGCTGGTGGCGGGGTGGTCAATGGGGGAAACCAATTGGTTGCTAAATCGCCGAGTGTTTAAACTTGGGTTTTGTTTGCACTGGCGACCTGCGCGCACGGCGATAGCACTGGCGAGTTAGGTTTCCATTATACCCCATGAAAATCCTTCCGTATTTGTTCGGAGCGTCGTTGGTCGCGAACGCCGGGTTGTTGCTGCTTGGTTCCGGTCCGGTCGGTTTAGGCGGGCGCGGCGCGCCGCTAGGCGCAGCGGGGGAAGCACGTTCGGGCGTCGGTTTATCGGGACCAATCCGCTCCGGTGCCTCCGGCTCGGCAAGCGCGGTGCTGGCGGAGGTGTTGCGTCCGGGCAACGAGGAGCGGTTACGCGACGAACTCCGGGCGGCGGGTTTGGACGAAGCGGTGGTTCGATCGGTGGTGGGGTCTTTGATTTGGAAACGCTATGAGTCGCGATTCAAGGCCTTGCAGTCCACGCCGCCCAAGGCGGAGTGGTGGAAGGATGATAACGATTGGTGGGGCGGTCAGACCAAGGATCAGCGCGCCCAAATGAAGGCTTTGCAGGCCGAAGTGAAGGCCGAGACCGTACGCTTGCTGGGCCAGGACCCCGAAGGTGCCGGGACGAATTCGTGGCTGGCGCGCCAGTATAGCTATTTGCCGGCCGAGAAACGGGAGGCGTTGCAACAGCTTGAGCAGGATTACAACGAACTGAGCAGCGAGCTGCGCCAGGAAACCCAGGGCTTTACGATTCCGGCCGATGCGGAGAAAACCCGATTCTTGCAGGAAGAGAAAAGGCGGGATCTGGCTGCTCTGCTGTCGCCGCAGGAAATGGAGGCTTACGAACTCAGGCAGTCGGGAACGGCGCGAAATCTCCGTTGGCAGATGACGCAGATGAACGCCACGGAGGCCGAGTTTAAGGCGATCTTTGAGCTGAAGAAGGAGTTCGAAGAGCAGTATAACGAATACGACACTTTCGGGAATCGGGTCCGCAGCGCCAAGAGCGAGGATTGGAAGGTGCGCGCCGAGGCGGAAAAGGCAATGAAGGCCCAGCTCAAAGTCGCGCTGGGTGATGAGCGTTACACCGATTATCTGCGGGCTAACGATAATGACTACCGGCAGTTACGGGCCGCGACCAAGCGCTTCGCCCTGCCGCCCGACACACCGGCCAAGGTTTTCGCGCTGCGCGACGAGGTGCCGGCTGCGGCGTTGAAAATCGCCGACGATGCCGCGCTCACACCCGAGCAGAAAAAAAGTGAGGTGGCCAAGCTGGCCGCCGATGCACGCGATCGGGTAAAGAGCTTGCTTGGAAGCGGGGTCGCCCAGGCGTATTTTGACCAGAATGGCATGCAGTGGCTCCAGCAGATGGAGAAGGGAACGATCATCACTTTCGACGCCGAGGGTGGCCAAACCCACCGGCGCATCGACCAACCGGTGCGGGCGAAACCACCGGCCCCAAAGGCGAAATAGGCGGTCCGTTTTTTGGTTCAGGTCGGGCCGGGCAAGTTACCGAGGTAGGTCAGGATCTCCTTTAGGCGCGTAAGCGGACGGGGCGCGGTGAGCCTCGGGAAACGTCCGCTGAGCTGAACATAGTCGTCACGGCGTCCGGGCCCGGCGCGCAGGAGTTTGAGTTTCGAGCCCTCGGTCTCGACGCTCACGATGCCCTTGTGCTCGGCGGCGATGCGAATTGCAGTCACTTGCAAAAGGGCGCGCACGTCGTCGTTGAATTTGCCGAAACGATCGGTGAGCTCGGCTTCCAGTTCCTTTAAGGTGGCGGGCGATCCGGCCAACGCGAGGCGGCGATAAAAATCCAAGCGCAGGCGCGTCTCGGCGATGTAGACTACAGGCAGGCGGGCTTGGATTCGCGATACGCTGACAGCCCCGGCGGCGGCATCCTCGGCCTGGCGTATGGCGAGATAACTAGTAGCGCCGGCGTGGCTGGAGGCGGCGGTGGGGGCGTTTTTATCCGGTGGCGCGCCCTCGCCGACGAAGACGAAATCGAGTTTCACCGAGGCGCGGATGCTGGCGGCTTGTTTGTCGCCTTTTAAACGGGCGACGGATTGGCGCAGAAGTTGGCAATAGAGCTCGAAGCCGACGCCGACGATGTGGCCGGATTGTTGCGAGCCGAGCAGGTTGCCCGCGCCGCGCAGTTCGAGGTCGCGCATGGCGATGCGAAAACCCGCGCCGAGCTGGTTGTGGGTGCGCAGGGCATTAAGGCGTTCGCGCGCGACCTCCATCAGGCGCGAGTGGCGGTGGAGGAGGAGATAGGCGTAGGCCTGGTGCTTGAAACGACCCACCCGACCGCGGAGTTGGTAGAGCTGGGATAGGCCGAAACGGTCCGCGCCTTCGATGATGATGGTGTTGCAGTTCGGGATATCGAGGCCGGTTTCGATGATGGTGGTGCAGACCAGGACTTGATGCCGGCCGGCGACGAAGGCGGTCATCATTTCCTCCAGCTCGTGTTCGTCCATTTTTCCGTGGCCTACGCCGATATCGACGTCGGGCAGAAGCTCGCGCAGGCGGGCGGCGACGAGGGCGATAGTCTGCACGCGGTTGTGCAGGTAGAAAACCTGTCCGCCGCGCCGCAACTCGTGGCGGATGGCGTCCACCACGAGTTGTTCGTCGTAGGTTTTTACGATGGTCTGGATCGGGTGGCGGTTGGTCGGCGGAGTCTCGATCACGCTCATGTCGCGCGCGCCGGTCATGGCCATGTAGAGGGTGCGCGGGATGGGCGTGGCGGACATGGAGAGCACGTCCACCGAGACGCGCAGGGCCTTGAGCTGCTCCTTGTGTTTCACGCCGAAGCGCTGCTCCTCGTCGATCACAACGAGTCCGAGATCTTTGAAGTGGATGTCTTTGTTTAAGAGCCGGTGCGTGCCGATGAGGATGTCCACCTGGCCGGCGGCAGTGGCGGCGATGATGCGGGTGGATTCGGCCTGAGTGCGAAACCGGGAGAGCATCTCCACCGCGATCGGGTAGCCGGCCATGCGCTCGCGGAAGGTGTTGGCGTGTTGCTGGGCGAGGATGGTGGTTGGCACCAGGATGGCCACTTGTTTGCCGCCCTGCACGGCTTTGAAGGCGGCGCGGATGGCGACCTCGGTCTTGCCGAAACCGACGTCGCCGCAGACCAGCCGGTCCATCGGGCGCGGGCGCTCTTGGTCGGCCTTGGTGGCGGCGATGGCTTTGAGCTGGTCAGGGGTTTCGGCGAAGGGGAATGCGCCCTCAAATTCACGTTGCCAATCGTTGTCCGGCGGCAGGGCGAGGCCGGGCTGGGCGTCGCGTGCGGCCTGGATGCGCAGGAGTTCGGCGGCGAGATCGAGGGTGGAGCGTTCGGCTTGCTGGCGGGTTTTTTGCCAACGGTCGGAGCCGATGCGGCCCAGCTGGGGGCGAACCTTGGAAAGACCGACGTAGCGGCTGATCAAGTGCGCCTCCGGTAAGGGAACGTGAAGGGTCACGTGGTCGTCGAACTCCAGCGAGATGACCTCGCGCAGACCGTCGCGAGTGTCGAGCTGGGTGATGCCGCGAAAAAGCGCGATGCCGTGCTGGAGGTGGACGACAAAATCGCCCTCTACCAGATCGGCGAAATCGAGCAGTTGGTCCACTTGTGCGCGGTGCACGGTGGCGCGGCGCGAAGAGGCGGCGCGACGGGTGCGCTGGCGGCCGAAAAGTTCGGTCTCGGTAACGACTACGAGGGGCGTCGCAGCCAGCGCGGCGGCGGTATCGGGGGCGGCGGCCGCACGTTTGGTTTTTGCGGGCCGGGCAGCAGCGAGCGAGAGCGCGGCGTCGGAGCGAGGGGTGCAGCGAAAGCCTTCGTTGAGCTGGCCGCGAAGCCAGTGCGTACGAAGTTTTTTGGCGGCGGGGTGGGCGGCGATAATTTCCTGGATGCGTTTTTCGTCGGAGTCTTTGGGAGCGACGACGGCGATGACCGCGCCTTCGTTTTGCCAACGGGCGAGCTGGACTAGGAAATCGTGCCGGGCTTGCTCTTCCGCGCTGAGGCGTTCCTGGGCGATCAAATGGTCCGAGGGATAGTGGCGGTGATGGACGAGACTCTCGGTATCCCAAGTGGTCTCGACGACCGCGGCTGAACCGGCGGCGGAGTCAAAAAGCGCGGCGGCTTCATCGAGGTCGGCCACGCCTATGAGTGCGGCCACGCGGGCGAGGATGGGGACAAGCGCGTTGCTGGCGGCGGCGGTATCGGGGCCGGGGGCTAAGACTTGATAGGTGTTCTGACGAGCGATCAGGCTGAAAGCCAGGTCGAGCGGAGCGGGTTCAATCAGGACGAGGCGGGTGGCGGTGCTAAGGTAGGGCGCGAGTCCGGTCAGCGAGGGTGCGAGGGCGAGTCGGGGGGAGGCGGCAAGGGTGAGTTTTTCCACCTCGGCGCCGGAGCGCTGGGTAACGGGATCGAGTTCACAAATCGATTCCAAGTCGTCGCCGAAAAAATCGAGACGGTAGGGCTGGGCGGCGTTTACTGGATAGAGGTCAATAATGCCGCCGCGCACCGCGTAGGTGCCTGGAGCCTCGCACACCGCCTCCGAGTCGTAGTCGAGGGCGCGGAGTTTTTCGAGCAGGGCGAGAAAGGGATGCGATTGGCCCTTGGTCAGCGTAAGCTCATTGGCGGTGTAGTCCTCAAGCGCGGGCACGCGTTGGAGCAGGGCCGCAGGAGTGGTGAAAATCAGGAGCGGCGGGGCCGCGCGGTTGCTCTGGCTGAGGTTGCGCGTGGCGCGCAGGCGGGAGAGCACGGCCTGGCGATCGGCGGAGGCGGCGAAAGCTTCAGCCATTTCGCGGGATTCGCCCATGGCTTCGGGCAGAATCAGGGTTTCGAGCCGAGAGTTTTTTCCTCCAATGACGCCGACATAGAAGAGCGTGGTGTCCTCCGCCAGTTGCTCGGCGGCTTTAAGCGTATCGGCGATAACCAGCCACACTGGCGCGGGGTCGCGACGCACCAATTCGGCCAGTACCGCCCCGCGCGCGGTGGCACAGACGCCCGTATGTTTGGCGCGGGGAGGAAGCAAGAGTGTGGTCGAATCCGTAGTGGTCACGAAAAGGATAGGAAGGGGGGCCTTTAACGCAGAAACGCAACGGCGGCTGGTGTTCGTCGTGGGCTTGGTGTGGGATTCGCTATTATTCGGGTTCTTGTTTGGATAGTATTTTACAAAATCCGCTAATCACCATGAAACAAAAGGTGATGAAAACCCCAATCATCTGGCTGGTTCGCCTTGGCGTCGATCAATCGTTGTTCACCTGTAAAGCAGCGTGGGCTGTGCGAATGAAACTAGGGGAGGACACGGACCTTTTGGATTACGCGCAGGAGTTAGTCGATGGGGGTCACGTGACGGTGGAAAATATCGACGTACTGGAGAACTTGGCCGGCCTTGCTCAAGTCAAAGCCAAGTCCGGTCCACCGGAGAATGACCCGTTCGTGAGCAGTGGCACGACTCCGCCGATTCCGCAGCCGGGGAAGACCTCGCTTAAACTGGGCACCCATGCAGCCACACCTGAAGCGGGGTCGGCCGGGGGCGGGTCAGCAAGTGCGGGCGGGCTCGATTTCCCCTTCGCGCAAGTAACCGCGATGGATGACACCGAGCTGACAGAAAAATTCCGCGGCCTGCTCAAGGCCTGCGCGCGCGGAGGCATCAGTGACCTGCACCTTTCGGCGGGAGCCCGGCCCTTCGTCCGCAAGCAACGCTTGCTCACTCCGCTGGGCACCCGGGTGCTCACGGCGGAAGAGTCTCTCCGGCTAAACACCGCTTTGCTGGCACCACACCAGCGGAAGGATTTTATGGAGCGCAAGGACCTCGACTACGCTTTGGCGCTCGATTCCAGAAATCGTTACCGCGTGAATCTGATGTTTCACAAGGGCGGTGCAGCCGGAGCCTACCGCATGATCGCGGCCGAGGTGCCCAAGCTCGACTCGCTCGGACTGCGCAATCTGGAGCATATCCGCAAGCTGCTTACCTATCACAACGGCCTCATCCTCGTGACCGGACCGGTAGGGGCGGGCAAGACGACCACGCTTGCCGCGCTGGTCGCCGAGTTGAACGAGAAACGCGAGGACCACATCATCACGGTGGAAGATCCGATCGAGGTCGTGCAGGCCTCCAAAGGGTGTAACATCACCCAGCGTCAGGTCGGCCCGCATACCAAGACCTTTGCCAGCGCGCTCAAGGGAGCGCTGCGCGAAGACCCCGACGTGATTATCATCGGCGAATTGCGCGATTTGGAGACCATCGAGATGGCGATCAGCGCATCAGAGACCGGGCATTTGGTGATTGGCACCATGCACACCAGCGACGCCTCGACCACGTTAAACCGGCTGCTGGATGTGTTTCCCCCCGCGCAGCAGTCCCAGATTCGTGCCAGCGTGGCCGAGAGCCTGCGCGGCATTATCTGCCAACGCCTGTTGCCCGGAGCGGACGGGAAACTCGTGATGGCGTGCGAAATCTTGATCGGCAATCCGGCCATTGCGGCCCTTATTCGCGAGGGCAAAATGAACGGTCTGCGCAATGTGCTGGAGACCGGCCAGCGCGACGGGATGTGCCTGATGGAGTCAGGCGTTTTCAACCTTTACACCGAAGGCGCGATCACCGCCGAGACCGCGCGGGAAATTATCTCCAATCGCGTGCTGCGCGCACGCATCACCTAAGTCTTAACCCGTTTACCCCAGCACATGCCTGCCATCGATTCACTGCTGCGCACTCTTTTGGAGCGAGGAGGCTCCGATCTCCACCTTACCGTTGGCCTGCCGCCCAAGGGCCGCATCTCGGGAGCGCTCACCCCGCTAAACGACCAGCCGGTCACCGCCCCGCAAATGGAGGCCTACCTTAAGGAAATTTGCCCGCCCTCCCGCTGGACCGATTTTCTTGAACGCCACGACCTCGATCTCGCCTACGAAATCGCCGGCCTGGCCCGCTTCCGTGGCAATTACCTCTGCAACCACTGGGGGCAGGCGGCGGTGTTTCGTCAGATCCCGTCCAAGATTCTCTCCTTCGAGGATCTCAAGTTGCCCGAGCCTTTGAAAAAACTGTGTCATCTTAACGAGGGTCTGGTCCTAGTCACCGGGCCCACCGGCAGCGGCAAGTCCACCACGCTGGCCGCGATGATCGACTACATTAACACCAATCTCGCCCGGCACATCATCACCATCGAGGACCCGATCGAGTTCGTGCATCAAAACAAACGTTGCACCATCGTGCACCGTGAAGTTGGCGAGCATACCCGCAGCTTCGGTGACGCGCTCAAGGGCGCGATGCGCCACGACCCCGATATCTTGCTGCTAGGCGAAATGCGCGAGCTGGAGACGATCAAACTGGCGCTCGGCTGCGCTTCGATGGGCATGCTCGTCTTTGGCACGCTCCACACCAACAACGCGCCGAAGACAGTGGACCGCATCATTAACGCCTTTCCCGCCGAGGAACAAAACCAGGTGCGCGTGATGCTGGCCGGCTGCCTGTCCGGAGTCGTTTCCCAGTTGCTCTGCAAACGCATCCCCAAGGGCCGCTGTGCGGTGCACGAGATCCTGCTTCAGCACGAGGCCCTGCCCAACACCATCCGCAGTGGCCAGATCGCCAACATCCGGGCGATCATCGAAAACGGCCGCTCTGACGGCATGACGACGATGGACCAGAGTCTGCTCGCCCGGGTGAAGGACGGCAGTATCGCCGCCGGCGAGGCCTACATGAAAGCGGCGGACAAGAACCTCTTCACCAGCCTGCTCAAGCCCGGCGAACTGGACGGCGGGCATTGAGCTTCTAGCACTGGCTGATCGGCGATTAAATTTTGCTTAGGATCTCTAACACCCCGCCCGCTTTTGGGGACTCCAAAGTCCCGTAAGTTTCAGCCTGCAGGCGCAGCCGCCTTCCGCACCCGCACATGTAGAAAATACGCGACCACCTGCGCGTCCTGCAGGCTCGGATTCGCCAGCACGGTCGCATCGCTCGGCTTAGGCTCCTCCACGCGCTCGATCACGAAGCCTGCCGCGATCAGTAGATTGATCCACTGCCCCAGCGGACGGTGGAAACGGGGCACTTTAAACATCGGCAACCGCTGCCGCAGCGCCAGCGGCGCAGTCCCGAAAATCCACTCGTCGATCTGCCCGCGCGTCTCCGAAAAATAGTCCCCGACCTCCACTGCATACGTGAGCTTCCGCTCGTCGCGGCAGTTGCGCCGGTGCGGCGGATTGAAACACGGGTGCAAAATCGAGAACTGTAACCACCCGCCCGGCCGCAACACGCGAAACGCCTCTTCCACCACCTGCGACGTTTCAGGGATATCCATCAGACTCATGCAGCCGACCGCGAAATCGAAAGACGCCGTCTTGTAGGGCAACTCCACCGCGCTCGCGTGGTGATACGTGATCCCCAGTGGCGCGCGCTGCTCCTCCTCGCGCGCATGGCCGATGAAAATCTCCGCGATATCCAGCCCCGTCATCTGCGCGCCCCGCTGCGCGATTAGCCGCGTGTTGTGCCCCTCTCCGCAGCCGATATCGAGCCCCTCCAGTCCCTCAACTGGCGGCAACATCGCCAGGAACGCCGGTGTGTTCAGGTGGTCGCGATAGGTGTCGTAGCCCGCGCGCGCGAGTTTTGTCCAAGCTTCAGCATTACCGTTCCAGCAGTCTCCAACCGAGAGGTGATCCATGGTATGATGCGAAAACAAGTAACCGCTTATCGACGCGAATCGACGCAAATGAAAGGCGCGTTTCTGCTCTGAAAAAGCCGGTTTTTGCCACCGCGAAAACTTGGCGGCTCCGCGCGATGGGTTGAACGTGGCGGGTGTTTTTTACTCTAAAAACGTATCCTGATGTCCGGCGGTCTGGCCCGGTTTGGCGGCGGCGGCGCGTTGAGCAGCGACTTCCTCGGGGGTGAGATTGAGATGTCGAGGTGGTCTGGCCACGCGAGCTGCCACCGCGCTCTCGCGGTCGGCCACGATGCGGTCGCAGAGCGAGTGGATTTGCAGCCGCAGCCAGAGCGCGGTGCTGCTCTCCGGGCGGTAGTCGGCCGGGCCGTAGTGGTCGATGCGACCGGAGGAGCGCAGACGGTCGTTTTGCGCGAATTCGTCCGGGCGGGCCGGGTTGTAAACACCGTAGGCCAGGCCGCCGCCTTTCTTGGTGACGGAGAAGCTGGGCACATCGCTCGGGCCGTCGGCGATGTAGATCATGTTTTGGAAGGGGATGCGGCGATCCTCGGGCGCGATGTTGGCGTTTACGTCCAGCGCCGGGTCCTTGTTGGTGCCCTTGTTGATCTCAAAGAGGGCGCGGGTCTTGGTGGTGTTGTCGATTACCAAGCCGATCTGGGCGAGCTCGGCTTCGGCCTCGATCTCCAGATTCCCCTGTTCAAGGAAGCCGGGCTGGAGCGGATTTTCCACAAAACCGCAGCCCCAGATTCCGTCCACGAACGGGGCGATTTTGCTGCCGCGCACCATTTCGGCCAAGCCGGTGCTCACGATGTAGTGTTCGAGTCGGATGTCGTGTTTGCGGTAGGCTTCCTTTTTGGCGACATAGCTCTGGGCGGTACGGAAAAAATCGGGCAAGCCCGGATAGAACTGAATCTCAGCGCCGCACTCGCGTAGCACCTTGTTGCTAAGCTTGGGCATGCGGCCGGCCAGCACGTAGGTGAGCAGATGGTTGAGGTAGGCGATCTCGGATGAGAGCTGGTAACCGCGGCGCTGGTAATGGGAGACGAGGTTGTTGCACTCGTTCCAGAAGACGGCCTCGTCCACCCCGTAGCGCCGAAAAAGCGGCGACTGCATGTATTCGGGGATAAGGGTCTTGTCGAAGTCCCAGATGCAGGCGATGATGTTCTGTGTGAAAAGAGTCTTGGCCATGGCGGATCAGCACCTTTAGCGCGGACCTCGTTTGGTCCGTGCGCGGAGCCTGTGCGTAAACAAGGCCCGCCGCGCCCCGCGCGCAATGCGCAAACCGTCCCGCCCGCCGGTTCCTGCCGGGCTCCTTCCGTCTCACTCTCCTTTTTTCATGGTCTCCCTTCCCGACATCACCCCGTTTCGCCGCCGCCTCGATGAACTCGATGCGCAGATCCGCTCGCCCTCGTTTTTCACCAACGCCCGCGCCGCCGCCGACGTGACCCGCGAGCACCAGCGTCTCGGCATCCTTTTGGCCGATCACACCGCGTTGCAAAAAACCCAGGCCGACCTTGTCGAGATGCGCGGCCTGCTCCGCGATTCCAGCGGCGACGCCGGTCTGCGGGAGCTGGCCGAAGCAGAGATTCCTGAGCTGGAAAAACGCGCCGAGGAGCTGCACGCCGCTGTGCTGCGCCAGATGATTCCGCCCGAGGCCACCGACTCGCGCAACACCGTGGTCGAGATCCGGGCCGGCACCGGTGGCGAGGAAGCGGCGCTCTTCGCCGCCACCCTCACCCGCATGTATCAACGTTATTGCGAGGCGCGGCGCTGGACCATCGAGCCGATGGGCAGTTCGCCCTCGGAGCGTGGCGGTTTCCGCGAAATCAGTTTCTTGGTGCGCGGCCAGGATGTTTACCGTCAGCTCAAATTCGAGAGCGGCGTGCATCGGGTGCAACGCGTGCCCAGCACCGAGGCCAATGGCCGCATCCACACCTCGACCGTCACCGTGGCGGTGCTGGCCGAGGCTGAGGAAGTGGACGTGCACATCGACCCGCAGGATTTGGAAATCACGGTGCAACGCGCCAGCGGCCCGGGCGGGCAGGGGGTCAACACCACCGACTCGGCGGTGCGCATCATCCACAAGCCCACCGGACTCATGGTGTTTTGCGCCGACGGCCGTTCGCAGATCAAAAACAAGGCCTCGGCCATGTCGGTGCTGCGCGCCCGCCTGCTCCAGCGCAAGCAGGACGAGGAGCAGGCCAAATACGCCGCCCAACGCAAAACCCAGATCGGCACCGGCGACCGCAGCGAACGCATCCGTACCTATAATTTCCCGCAGAGTCGCCTGACCGATCATCGCATCGGTCTCACCTTGCACAGCCTCGCCCAGGTAATTGAAGGGGCTATCGACCCCGTGATCGAGGCGCTGCAAAAGGCCGATATGGAGCGTAAACTCGCTGAGTTGACCGGCCAGCCCTACGACATGAAGCGCTCGGCCTCGGGCGGCGCGGACGACGAAGATTAGCAGGGTCCGGGAAGATAAATCAGCCCAGCCCGACGATTACGCGCTCCGGGGGAATTTATAGAAATGCGACGCATCGGCGTATCTGCGGCTCTATGTCCCGCCAGGACGCCCCGCCCCATCCAAGCCAAAAGGGTGTAATGCAGGGTTATGCCCCATTTTTTATAAAACGACATTCCAGTAGTTTGGCACCGTAATGATAACCCGGCACTTGATATGTCCGGTGCCTGGGGAATCAGTTTACGCACAATACCATCCTGATCCTTCGTTCTGTATTAATATGGATCATTTACTTCCTCTTCTACCGCCCGTCGCCGCCATCGGTTACTCGCTTATTTATATGCTTTTCGGCGGCGGACTGATCGGCGCCATCGTAATATTCGGAGTCGCCAAAATGTTCGGACGTTAAGCTCCTGATCTGTTCCTTTGTTTACTACTATTTTATAATTTATGATTACCAACTCTACTTTTCCCCTTTCCGGGCAAACTTATTCATCTGATCAAAGCACATGCTCGTGTTGTTCTCCACGAGTTTCCTGGCCGGCAATCTTTGCCGGTCTGACTGCCGCTTTCGCCTTGCAGGTATTGTTTATGTTACTCGGGGCCGGCTTGGGTTTTGCGATTTATAATCCAATCACAGCGGAGAATCCTGTGACATCGCTGAGCGCTGGTGCTTTGATTATTCAAGGTGTGAGTGCGGTGGTCTCCTTGTGGTTCGGCGGTTGGGTTGCCGGTCGTTTCACCCCGGCCCGGGTGCGTGCGTCCGCCCGATTACATGGCTTTATTGTGTGGTGCGCGGCTACGGTAGCCGGCGTATTGTTGGTTTCCGCCGGTGCGGGTTGGATGATGGGGGATATTTCTAAATTAGTCGGTGGAGGCTTGGCCGCGGCCGGTCAACCTGCCGCCGCCGCAGTGGGTGGCGCGACGGATTTGGCCAAGGATGCAATCAAACAGTCCGGTGATACTTTATGGAGTTTTACCGATGAAGCGACATCCGGTATTTCTAATGGTCCCACGTCTAAAACCGGCCTGCGTGCCAAGCGCGAGATTGGCTTGGCTGTTGCCCGGATGTTTAACCCCGCGTTAAATTCAGAGAGCACGGCGAGTCGTGCTGAATTGGTAAATGTTCTCGTTGCTCAAGCAGGCTTAAGCCAGGCCGATGCCAACGCCCTGGTCACCGATTGGACCGTTACGTATGAGCGCATCACGGCGGACTTAAAAGCAGCCAAGGATGCAGCGGAGCAAAAAGCCCGTGAAGCTGCCGATACTGCCGCCAAGGCTTTGTCTATCTTCTCACTCGTCTCTTTCGCGGGCTTTGTGTTCGGCGCCGTGGCAGCCAGCTGTGGCGCCTGCCACGGGGCCAAGTGTGCGGTTAAATGTGAAAACCAAACACCAGCTACCGCCTAATTTTGTGATCTGAACGCTTCCTGCGAATCCCGTCCGCGTATTATCGCCGACGGGATTTTTTATGACTTTTGGGGTTAGTAGGGAATCTCCCCATATTCGCCAAGTTAGCGAGCGGGTAAGGTGGGGGGGTGAATACTCTTCTATTGATAGTGGTTCTGCTTCTGCTCTTCGGCGGTGGTGGCTTTTATTTCGGCGGCCCGGCTATCGGAGGCGGCGGACTTGGTCTGATCCTCCTGATTGTGCTGATCGTCTATCTGACCGGCGGCCTGCGTAAACGCTGAGCGATCACCCGTCCCCTGCCGACGCGTGCGTCGGCTCCTTTCGCCTTTTTCTAAAGGGCAAAAAACCAAAACAACCATGAAAATCAAAAACCTGATTCTTTCGAGCCTTTCGCTCCTGATCGCCGGCACCGCCGCTGCCCAGACCACCACCACTCCCGTCGTACAAACCAACACCAACTCCGAGATCGTCGAATACGGCGCCCGCGCCACCGATTGGGAGTTCACCCTCGGCGGCAGCGGAGCTACCAATAACGACTTCGATAATTCGCTCGGCGGGCTGAATTTTTCGGTCGGTAATTACCTCACTGACTCGCTGGAAGTCTCCGTGCGCCAGTCGGTCAATTACTCCAATGGCTCCGGCGGCAACGGCGCTTCTTACGACGCATCGACCTTCCTCGCGCTCGATCAACATTTTGGCCATGATCGTTTTCGTCCCTTTGTCGGCGTGAATATTGGGGGTCTTTACGGAGACACGACCAACGACACTTGGGCCGCCGGCGTCGAGGCCGGTTTGAAGTTCTACGTGCAGCCCAAGACCTTTCTCTTCGCGCTGGTCAACTACGCGTGGACCTTCGACAGCGGCAGCAAGGCCACTGACAACTTCAAAGACGGCGCTTATCTCTGGTCGGTTGGCGTTGGCTTCAGCCTTTGAATACGTCCGGTAACTGACCGCCAAAGCCTCCGTTTACCACGGAGGCTTTTTTGTGCACTGTGCACCACGCGGACCGGAAACGTCGTGGACTTGAAACCTAGCAAGTAGGGTAAGGCCTTATATCGCGCCGACGCTGATCCGTGTATTGTCCTGTTTTTACCTTACATGAAAACGAATCTTGGTTTGACTGACGAAGCCCGCTTGGAAATCGGCCAGATGCTCAATCTGCTGTTGGCGGATGAGACCATGCTCTATCTCACCACCCGCGATTATCATTGGAACGTCACCGGCACGGAATTCATCAGCCTGCATCAGCAATTTGAGACCCAGTATGGACAGGTGGCCACGTGGATCGACGAGGTTGCGGAGCGCGCCCGCTCCATCGGTATCGGCGCTCGGGGTAGCTTGGCGGATATTGCCAAAACCGTCCGCTCTTCGGCGATTGCGGGCACCGGCATGGCGGCGAGTCAGATGGTAGCCGCATTGGTCGCGTTGCATGAGGATCTGGTCATACGGCTCCGCACCGACAGTGCCGCATGCACCACTCGTTTCAACGATGCAGGCACGGCCGATTTCCTCACCGGCCTGATGGAGTGGCACGAGAAAACCTCGTGGCTGCTCCGCGCGCAAATTGAGGACGAATCCGCCGAGACCAGCTGAGCGGCGTAGTTAATCCAGTTTTAATATTATGAACAAAGTCATCTCCCTCGCGCTCCTCATCGGCGGCATCATTCTGGTCGTTTACGGGCTGAATGCCTCCGATTCGCTGAGTTCCAGTTTCTCTCGTTTCTTCACCGGCTCACCGACCGACAAAAGCATCTGGATGCTCATCGGCGGAAGTATCGCGACCGTGGTCGGGCTGGCCGGCTTGGTGCGCGGCCCCGGCGTCGGCTGAAGCGCCACAATCCCTTTCCCGTTAGAACCTAAATATTATGAAATCACCCAACGAAAGCTCTGCTTCCTCGCCCAAAGAACTGCTCAACGACCTGCAAGCGCTCGTCCTTGAAGCCGAAAAGATGATGGGCGATTCCCTCACTGAACATACCGCTGATGCGGTCAGCGCCTTGCGCACCCGTTTCGACGCCGCGCAGGAACGCGTCTCGCATCTTTACTCCTGCGCCAAGGCCCGCGCGGTCGCCGGTGCCCAGTGCACCGATCAGGCCATTCGTGCCAACCCGTATCAATCCCTCGCCATTGCGGCCGGTGCCGGGCTGATCCTCGGCGTGTTGCTCGGGCGTCGTAGCAAGTAACTGAGCTAAATCCGATCATGGCCTTTAACTCGCTTTCGTCGGCCGGCTTCATGGGGGCGCTGCGCAATCTGTGCGAAGGCCTGATTGCCAGTGTGGAGCAGCGCATCGCACTGCTCTCCGCCGAATTGCAGGAGGAGAAACTCCGCCTGATTCAGATCTTTATCTGGATCAGCGCGGTGGTTTTCAGCGGCATGATGGCGATCACCTTCGCCAGCCTGCTGCTGGTTTATCTTTTTTGGGAAAGCGCCCGCCTGTGCGTGCTGGGCGGCTTGGCCGGTCTCTATGCGGCGGTGTTTGTCGCGGTGTTGATCGCCTTTCGCCGCTACCTCGCGCGTCAGCCTCAACCCTTCGCCGCGACGATCAGTGAACTGGCCGAAGACCGCGCATGTATCCTCGCCAAGAGCTGATACGTCTCGCCACACACAAGGCGGCGCTGCGACGCGACATCGCGGTGAGCCGGGCGGAGTGTGTCGCGGCTGCGCGTGACGTTGGCCGCCCGGTGGAGTGGCTGGATCGAGCGGTCGCGATGGTGCGTGAATTACCGCCGCTTGCCCGTGTGGGCATGGCCTCCCTCGGCCTGCTAGTGCGTCGAACCGTCGTCGAGCGCATCACCCGCCTGGCCGGCGTGTTACGCTGGGCGCCGATGCTTTCGTCCTTGTTGGGTAAAAAACGCTGACCCTTCTCGTGGTTGAAGCGAGTGGAGTGTAATCAGCAAGCTCCGGCTCAAGCCGGTACTCCAACGCCCTGCTTTGAGAGCGTTTCCACGCGTTGGAGTCCCGCCTTCAGGCGGTTCGTGGAGGTAAATCGGCGGCTGAAGTTGCGGTTGCGCATGGCTGGAGCGGCATAACGGCAAAGCCGCGCTTGCGGCCTCGACTTAAAAAGGTGCTTGGCATCACGCTGGGCTCACTCGTGCGAAATCGCGTCCTTGTTCGTCTTATCTTTTGCGTGGTGTCCGCCTGCGGAGCTTGGCTAAGCCCGGCGTTTGCGGCTGCGCCGACCGTAGCGGTGCTGGCCAATCGCGAGGATCCTGAGTCATTAGAGCTTGCCCGTTATTACGTGGCGCAGCGCGGCCTGGATGAATCCGCCATTGTTGCGCTGACCATGCCGCTGACCGAGGAAATCACCTGGGGAGAGTTCGCCGTCACGATCTGGAATCCGCTCGTCCGCGAGGCGGTGAAGCGCGGTTGGCTGCTGGCTTCGGTTTCTGAAACCAAAGATCCGGTGGGGCGTCTGCGGGTGGTTTCCTCCGGGCACCGGCTGGAGGCGCTGGTGATTTGTCGCGGCGTGCCCTTGCGGGTGGCGCACGACGCGGCGCACTACGACGCGAAGTCGAATCCGCTGACCGCCAACCCCGCCTTGCAGACCACGGAGGCCTCGGTCGATTCCGAACTCGCGCTACTGGCGACGGGCAACGAACCCATCGCGGCGTTCGTGCCCAATCCGCTTTTTAACCAAAGCAACCCGCCCACTTATGTGCGCGAGCAGATAGTGCCGGTGGGGCGGCTCGACGGGCCGACCTTGGCCGACGCCAAGGGCTTGGTGGATCGAGCGCTGATGGCCGAGCGAGACGGGCTGAGCGGGCGCGCTTACCTGGATATCGGCGGCCCGCACCGGCAAGGCGACGAGTGGTTGGAGGCCTGCGCGCCCGAACTGGCGGCGCTGGGCTTCGAGACCGATATCGACCGCGAGGGGGCGACCCTGCCGGAGTTTGCGCGGTTCGACGCGCCGGTGCTTTATTTCGGTTGGTATGCAGGCGATGTTAACGGGCCGTTTAACGCGCCGGGCTTCCGCTTTCCGGTCGGGGCGATTGCGCTGCACATCCATAGTTATTCGGCGGTCACGATGCGTTCTACCAGCCGGGCGTGGACGGGTCCCTTGGTGGCGAAAGGGGTGACGGCGACCTTTGGTAATGTCGCCGAGCCTTACCTGCAGTTTACCCATCAGCCGCAGTTGTTGTTAAAAGCCTTGGCGCGCGGCGAGCCGCTGGGCAGGGCGGCGCTTTTTTCGATCAATGCCCTGAGTTGGAAAGCCGTGGTAATAGGCGACCCGTTGTATCGGCCCTTCGTGGTTTCGTCCGAGGCGCAATGGGAACGCCGGGCGAGTCTGCCGTCTGCATTGGAGCCTTACGCGCGACTGCGGCGCATTCGCCTGCTGGCGGCGGCAGGGCGGGGCGAGGAAGCGCTGGCCTTGGGGCAGGCCGGCTTAAGGCAAAACCCCAGCCTGCCGCTCGCGTTGAGTCTGGCGGGTTTGCAACTGAGCGCGGGCGACGCGGCGGCGGCGCGGCGCAGCCTGGGGATCTTTGCCCTGCTGCCGAAGTGGCGTCCGGTGGATTGGCCGCTGATCATGGCGTCGGCCAGTGCGTTGCAAACGGCGGAGGATGCGCCCGCCGGGTTGAAGTTAATGCAACGCTTGCTCGGGTCGGAGTTGCCCCCCGCGCAACGGATTATGGCCTTGAAACAGGGAATAGAAATCGCCCGGGCGGTGCGGGATTTTACCCAGATCTCACGATGGGAGGCGGAGTATGCCAAGTTAACCTCTCCGCCTCCCGCCCCGGCGGTGCAGAAGTGAGCGTGCATAATAAAGTGTGCCCGTTTTGTCGGCAAAGTGGCCTAGGCATTTGTGCGCACACTACGGGAGATCCCCGTTCCCTTAAAACGTAGATTGCTGATGTCCACGGTTCGCTAAGAAAGTAGCAAATAACGGCCTGACCCCGTGAATCGACCGGCCTACCATCAAAACTGGGCAATATTATAGTGCCTGGAGCTATTATCTAGGTAGCTACTGTAGTTTACATTACTTAGCTTCTTTAGATTTCCACCAATCTTCCAACTTCGGGTTAACGGATTGCCAAAATATACCATGATAGCATGGCTTCTTCATTTCTAAGAAAATCAAAACAACCGTTAACACCAAGGAGAAGAGAATCGTGGTTAACCAGCCGGGAACCCCGTAAACGAACGTGCTACCGGCCAAAACCACAAACGTAGATGCCCACAACAATTCGGGACGTCTTTGTATTCTGAAAACATTGCAAAATAGAAAAAAATGCGCGACAGCAAAACCGATGACAAAACTAAGCTGCCACATTTGAAAACTGAAGTAAATCGAAGCGCCGACTCCAGCCAATAAAAACGCAATATCCGAAACGGATATTCGAAAACCGGCACTGAATTTTGTTTTATTCATTTTTTACTACTGTGAAAAGTGAACCAAAGACCATGCTTGGTGTTGAGCTACATCATAGTCTTTGGCTCTAACGCATGGTTCTCCTCATTATTTCTTACTATATATTGAACCCCTGGTTTCTGTGAGAAAATGAGCATCCCGGGTCCAGAGTGTTGCCGAAGATTTTTGGGAAATCGTATAAATGATGGAATCAGTCAGTGCTAATTTCTCTTCATTACCAGTTGCCGCCGCATCGACTGCCAAATCAGCATCAAGATCAGGCACTTTACCTTGTTGCATAGCCGCAATGGCCAAAAAGCTTGATCTTCACCCTTTTCTCGAAGGATTACTTTAAATACCTTGTCAATACAAACAGAAGGAACAATCAGTAGATCGGTATCTTCTATTGCTTGTACGAAAAAATCGGCCGTTGGTTCGTCCGCAAAATATGCTAACCATACTGATGAATCTACAACGTTCATACACGATCCCCATCACATACAAATGATGTGTCGATTCCTTTGAGATAGCCTCGAAGTACGCGAATGTCACGAACCGGGATCACCTCAATGCGGTTACGGAAAGAGTGCATGTGGGCTTTTTCACCGGTTCGTAGTCCCATAGCTTCCCTTATATTTTGTGGAATAACGATTTGGAATTTAGGTGAAATGGTAACGGTTTCCATGCGTATGGCAACAAGTCGAACGATCGGACTTGGCAAGTGTCTTTTCTGCCTAACGTTAAAGCGCAGCGACGACCTTGCTTGGCGCGGAGCGTGTTGCTCGGAGCACGATCCGTGACAAGCAAGGTCGTCGTTGTAGTGTTTGGTTGGGCTCCGTGGTTTTCATTTCAGAATTCTGGTGGCAGGAATAATCCACGCCGAATTATGAGCATCAAAACCAATCTTCGGATAATATGCTACGGCTTTCGGCGCGGCTAAAAGTATCAATTTCGCTTTTGCTCCAAGCCTCGACTGCGTCAAGCGGATCAACTCACGACCAATACCTTTCTGCTGATAATTTTCGTCCACCGCCAAATCAGACAAATAACAACAATATTCAAAATCGGTAACCGATCGCGCTAAACCAATCAACACCGAACCATACCAAGCAGTGCAAAGTAAATTCGCGTGTTGGAGCATCGCTTTCACGCAATTTTCATCATCAACGGGACGACGCTCAGCTAATGTTGATCGCCGAAGTAGATCTACAAATTCCTCAACGCTAATTACGCGATTAATTTCGTAATGTATAGTCATATTTTTCCCCAATGTCTTAGATGAGCCGCACGGATGCTTGGCGCGAAGCCTGCGCAGCAGGATCCGTGACAAGCATCCGTGTTGGCTCTAGCGACTGGTTGGGCTCTGTTTTCATTTTACGATAGTCGGAATCGGCAAGTATGTCGAAGATGGTGTGTCTGACTTCAAAACTGACTTTCCTACTTCTCCAATTTTTTGGCCGTTTGAATTTATCAGGGATAAATAGGCAAATCGATCATCCGCACGTGCGTCTATCCTGTAAAATCCAGGGCTTAAATCATAATCATAAGTGACGTCGCCATATAAAAATCCCCAGCCACCTACGTGATATAATGCCTTTCTGTATCTTAGAGTTAGCGTGTAGTGTTTCGGTTCGAGTAGTATAAACACCTTCGTCAATTTTCCGTCTGAATCACGCTCTATCCTTCGATTCGTAATCTTGTCCGAGCTGATTCCGTCGATGGAGGAGAAATCTATAATTTCGTGATCGGCCAATTTTGAGACGCCTCGCACATCTTGCTCTAGGATCGCATATTTTTCTGTATCGTCTGGCCGTAACGCAGGATAGCCTGGGCCTATGCACCCGGTCAGCAATGAAGCCACGGCTAGTAACAAGGCGGTTATTATCGGGGTTTTCATTTTTGGCTAACGTTTTAGATGAGCCGCACGGTTACTTGGCGCGGAGCGTGCTGCTCGGAGCACGATCCGTGACAAGTAACCGTGTTGGCTCTAGCGCCTTGTTCGGCTCCTTGGATTCAAGAAGTAAGTGCGACATATAGAATGGATGACCTATCTACAGTTAAGTGATGAAGAGCGATACAAAATTGGAGCAATGAAGAGCGCGGGGAGCTCTCCGGCGGAAATAGCCCGGGAGCTTAAGCGCCACCGCAGC
>CANIWJ010000003.1 GCA_947471035.1 Verrucomicrobiota bacterium | reverse complement strand
TTTGCCGAAGTGGAACTTGAGCCCCTTCTTCTTATACCACTCGAACACTTCCTTGGCCTCGGCATCCGAGACTTGGGTGGTGGCGTAGTAAAGGGCGGACTGGGAGAGGCGCTCCTTGTAAACGCCGGTCTGGAAGAGGAGCTCGTCGGGGATGATGGCGTTGTACATGCCCATGCAGCCTTCGTCGAAGACGCCCATGATGGACTTCTTCACCCGCAGATCTTCGGCCAGCTTCTTGGCCAAGGCCTTGGCCTTGGGTGGCACGGCGGTCTTGGCCAGCGCCTTGACGTGGGTGATCTTGTGCTTGGCCACGCCGGATTTGAGCCAGCTTTGCAGACCGCCGAGGAAGAGGGCGTCGTCGAAGTTTTCGCTCCAGAGCGTGGAGTATTTGACGCCGGCCTTGGTCAGCGAGCCGTTGAGATTGAGCATGCCGACCAGGCCAGGCCAAGTTCCGGACCAGTTGGCGACGTTGAGAATCGGGCCCTTATGGGAGATGAGGCCGTGCAGCAGATGGTGCGAATACTGCCAGACGCATTCGGCGACGATGAGCGGCGCGGTCGGGTCGATATTGGCAAACACCTCCATGCCCTCCTTTTGGGAGCTGATGAAGCCGTTTTTGACCTCGGGTTTGTAGGCGTGGGCGCGCACGAGTTTGTAGCCGAACGAGGCGACGACCTCGGCGAGCTGCTTTTCCATGGCGACCTGAGCGGGCCAGCATTTTTCGTTGGCGGTCTGGCGAAGGTCGCCGTTGGCGACGAGATAAACGGACTTTTTAGGGAGTTTTTTAATGGAGGGCATGGCAGGGAGTGGCGCGGAAAGACCGCGTGAATCGTTTGTCAATATACACCTTGGCAAAGGAAACGAGAATGGAGAAGGATGGCACCTGCATGGATAAAATCGGCTTTCAGCCCGCCCCCGAACTTCTGGCCGCGCAGATCGTGGAGAGCCGGTATTTCTTTTTGCCCGCCCGCGCCGGGAAAGAAAGCGGGGGTAAAGGATTTCGCGTCGCGCTGGGTGGTTGGGAGGTGTGCCGCACGGATTACTCGGTGCGCCGCACCCGCTACGCGTTTCACGTGCTGGAGCTGGTTTTGGCGGGGGCGGGGAGGGCGGTGGTTGACGGGCTGGAGTTGAAACTGGAACCCGGCGTTTGTTTCGCTTACGGACCGCGCTCGCGCTGCGAAATCACGGCGGAAGGAGCCCGACCGCTGCGGAAGTTTTTCCTTGGGTTTTCCGGTCGAGAAGTGCCCGGTCTGCTTCTGGCCTCGGGGCTCGCTCCCGGTGGCGCGCGGCGCACCCCGGTGCTGGGAGAACTGGCGGCCTTTGCCGAAATGATCGTGGAGGAAGGCCGCCGCCAAGGCCGCAACGCCGAGGCGGTCTGCGGTCACCTGGCGAGAGGACTCTTGCTCAAAATCGGCGAAGCGGAAACCGCCGGAGCGGGCGACGCCGAAGCCCGGGCCCGTTCGAGCTACGAACGTTGCCGCGCGCTGGTGGATGCGAACGCACGGACTTGGGGTTCCTTAAGCGAGATCGCCAAAGGCTGCGGGCTGGAACGCTCTAGCGTATGCCGACTCTTCCGTCGCTTCGCCGGGGTGACGCCGGGACGTTACCTGATGCGGCGCAAGATGAACCTCGCCGCCGCGCATCTGATCGAGCACGGCGGCTGGGTGAAAGAGGCGGCCGCACATGTCGGCCTGGCCGACCCGCTGCATTTCTCGCGTTGTTTCCGCCAAGTCCATGGTGTGCCACCGAGCGCTTTGCTGCGCCGTGGTCTTGATAGTGTGACGGTTAAATAACCCGCGAATCGGGCATCTCCCGCTAGTTATGCCCTCACCCCAATAACCACGCCCAGAGAACTCCGGCAGCGCCGCTGGCGGCGAGTACGGCGATCAGGTTGGCCTTAAATCGGTGCAGGGCCACGAAGGCCGTCACGCTCACCGCCAGCGCAAACCCGTTCCATCCGCTTCCGGTTGGGTGCCACACCTGTCCGGCGAACCAGACCGCCAGGTTCAAAATCACGCCTACCACCGCCGCCGTCACCGCCGAGAGCGCCGCGCCGAGAGCTGCGTTGCCGCGTAGTCGCTCGATGTAAGGCGCTCCCAGAAATATCCACAGGAAGCACGGCACAAAGGTTACCCAGGTAGTCATCGCTGCGCCCAAAGTCGCCGCCATCAACGGCGAAAGCCCGGCGTCAGGGTGCGCCCAGCCGCCCATGAAACCGACAAACTGCAAAACCATGATCAGCGGCCCCGGGGTCGTCTCCGCGAAGGCCAGGCCGTCCAGCATTTGCGTCCCCGACAGCCAGCCATGCGTCTCCACCGCTTGCTGCGCCACGTAGGGCAACACCGCGTAGGCTCCGCCGAAGGTCACCATCGCCGCCCGGCTGAAAAATCCGCCCTGCGCCACCAAGGTGCTGTTCGGTCCGAACACCCACGCGGCCGCCACTATCGGCGCAATCCAAAGCACCCCGCACACTGCCACCACTCGGCAGGCCCGCGCCCAACTCGGTGCGACTCCGTCGGATTGCGCCTCATCTATAATCGTCTCCCGCTCCTCCGACGCAGGCAGGTTTTTGCCGGTGTGGTGTTCCTGCCGCAGTGTAAATTGGGTCGGCCAAAAACGACTGCCCAGCCAACCGAGCACCAGCGCGCCTGCCACGATCCAAGGGAAGCCCACGCCGAGACCGAAAATCAGCCCGAACGCCGTGGCCGCGATCGCACGATGTGCGGGCGTTTTGAGTGCTTTGCCACCGATCCGCAGCACAGCGGCCACCACCACCGCGACCACCGCCGGTTTCAGCCCGGAGAAAAACCCCGCCAGCACCGGCCAGTCGGCATGCATCACGTAGAGATAACTCAGCCCCCAGAGCAGAAAGGCCGAAGGCAGCACAAACAGCACGCCGGCCACGATGCCGCCCCAGGTGCGGTGCAATAACCAGCCGCAGTAAATCGCCAGTTGTTGCGCCTCCGGACCGGGCAGCAGCATGCAGAAATTCAAGGCATGCAAAAATCGCTCCTGCCCGATCCATTTATTCCGCTCCACCAGCTCGGTCTGCATGATCGCAATTTGTCCGGCCGGGCCACCGAAACTGATAAACCCCAGCTTCACCCAAAAGCGCAGTGCCTCGCGAAATGACGGCTTCTGACCAACCGGAGCGGGATCGGGCGGGATCACGTTTTTTAAACTCGCCCGGCGCGCAGCTTGATTAAGCGCTCGCCCGCCGCGCGCAGGACCGGGGCGCTCTTGGCGAAATTCAGCCGCACATACCGGTTTTCCGGATACGGGAAAAACGACGACCCCGGCACCGGCGCGACACCGATTTCGCGCGCCATCCAGTGCGCGCACTCCACATCGCTGGTGAAGCCCAGTGGCGTCACGTCCAGCATTACGAAATACGCGCCCTCGGGCCGCGAATAGGCCAGTCCGGTTTGATCAAGGTAGCCGAGCAAAAGGTCGCGGCGGGATTGGTATTCCTTCGCCAGTCCGGCGTAATAGTCGGGGCCCCAGCCCAAAGCCGTCACTACGGCATGTTGCAAGGGCGCGGCCGCGCCGACGGTGAGAAAATCATGCACCTTGCGCGCCTGGGCGATCACCTCGGCGGGGGCGTGAACGTAGCCTAGCCGCCAGCCGGTGATGGAGAAGGTCTTTGAGAGCGAGGAGCACGACAAGGTTCGCTTCGCCATTCCCGGCAGCGCGGCGAAGTAAACGTGTTCCCGGCCATCAAATACGAGGTGCTCGTAGACTTCGTCGGTAATTACGAAGGTATCGAATTCCTCCGCTAGCGCCGCGATTTGGAGCAGTTCGGCGCGGGTGAAAACGCGGCCGCACGGGTTGGACGGGTTGCAAAGGATAAAGGCTTTCAGCCCGCCGCCGCTGGCGAAGGCGGAGCGCAGTTCGGCCGGGTCGAAACCGTAGCCCGGCGGATTCAGCCGCACGTGCACCGGCGTGGCCCCGGTCAGAATGGCGTCCGCGTTGTAGTTCTCGTAAAACGGTGAAAACAGCCCCACCCGGTCGCCCGGATCGCACACCGTCATCATCGCGACCATCATCGCCTCGGTGGCGCCGCAAGTGACGACTAATTCGCGCTGGGGATCGACCGCAAGACCGGTGCAGCGGGTCAGCTTGGCCGCGAGCGCGTCACGCAGCTCCGGCGCGCCCCACGTAACCGCATATTGGTGACGACCGGCATCCATCGCCGCCCGCGCCGCCTCGACCAGTGCCGCCGGGGGATCGCCGTCGGGAAAGCCCTGGGCGAGGTTGATCGCGCCATGTTGGGCCGCCACCCGGGACATCTCCCGGATCAACGATTCGGTAAAGACGGCAGTGCGGCGTGAGGTGGAGGGCATGGGATAACGACCTTCGGCGGCGGGGGGCTGTGGGTTATTGCGGGATTTTTAACTCCATGCCGAGGCGCAGCGTGCCTTCATTGGGCATCACATCACGGTTGGCCGCGTAGATGTCGCGGAAGCGCGAACGCGTGCCGTAGTAGCGCATGGAAATGGATTGGAGCGTATCGCCCTTGGCCACCACGTGGCGGCGCACACCGGCGGCGGGGGACGGACTGGGATTGGCGGGCGGCGTGGTCCGCGTCGCCGTCGTCGCGGGCGGCGGGTTCAGGATCAGAGTCTGCGATGGCGTGGTCACCGGAACCACGCCCACGGGGGTGGAGTATTCCGGTGCGGTGCTGCCGCCCGGAGTGTAACCGCCCTGCGAGGGCTCGACTAAAGGCGCCGGATTTAGCGAAAAAACACTTTCACCCGGCGCCGTTGACCCGCCGCCGACAGTGGGACGCGAGCTGTCAAGGATGGCGGCCCGAGCGGCGGTGACTTGCTCCTTAAGTTGCAGGTTCTCGCGCTGAAGGCGGTCGATCGCGTCCATCATGTCGGTGCGATCCACCTGGTTGTCCAATGGCTGGGCCGGAAGGGTGCGGGCGAATTCGCGGATGCAGGCTTCGATGCTCTGCAAAACCAGTCGGGACTGCTCGCTGTTGGGCCGCAACTCCCGGTAGCGCCGATAGTGGTAAATGGCGGAAATCGGGTCCTTGATGTGCTTGTGGTAAAGGATGCCCGCTTCGAGGTGCGACTCAGCGGCCGCTCCCCCGCGCTGATCAATCACCTTGAGAAAGGTTTTTAACGCGTCCGCCTCGCGGCCCATGCGTAATAGTTCCTTGCCGCGCCGGTAGTCGGGATCATCGACCTCGGCTGCGAAAGGCAGCACCGATTGAGGGACACAGCCCGAGGAAGCCAGCCCGAGCAGGGTGAGCGAAGTGAGAAGCAGGAGAGTCGGCAGGCGGCGCATGGCGCAAAACGAAAAGGCAAAAGGTAATTGAACGCAAAAAGAGGAAGTCCAAGTCTCCCGACTCCACCAAGGACACAAATCCTAAATGACACTCGACTCCACCTTCGTCCTCCGTCGTGCCCGCCAGGCCCTCCGCATTGAGCAGGAGGCCATTGAAGCCACCCGGCAGGCGTTGGGAGCGGACTTCGTGGCCGTTACCCGCGCCCTCCACGAAGCCGTGGCAGCGGGTAGAAAAATTATTTTCACCGGCGTGGGTAAATCGGCTCACATCGCCCAAAAACTCGCGGGGACCTTTAACAGCACGGGCGCTTCCTCCTGTTTCCTCGACGCCACCCAGGCTCTGCACGGCGACCTGGGCATGGTGGCCGAGGGCGACCTGGCGTTGATCCTTTCCAACAGCGGCCAGACCGACGAAGTGTTGAAACTTGTGCCCGTGCTGCGCCGCTTCGGGGTCAAGCTGGTGGCCTTCACCGCCAAGCCCGACTCCGACCTCGCCCACGGTTGCGAGCTGCGCCTCATCTACGTCGTGCCCAAGGAGGCCTGTCCGCTCGCTCTTGCCCCCACCGCCAGCACCACCGCCGCCCTCGCGCTGGGTGATGCCTTGGCGATGGTGTTGCTTGAAGCCCGTGGCCTCACCCGCGACGACTTCGCCCGTTTCCATCCAGCCGGCAATCTTGGCCGGGTGCTCCTGCTCAAGGTTGGCGACATCATGCGTGCCGGCGATCGCCTGCCGGTCGCCCCCGATTCCATCACTCTGCAAGATGCCATCCTGCGCATGACCAAGGCGCGCAGCGGTAGCATCGCCCTCGTGCATCCCAAAAACGGCAAACTTACCGGTATCCTCACCGACGGAGACTTCCGCCGCAGCGCTCTGACCGGACCGGATTTCCTGCAAAAAACCGTTTCCACCTTCATGACCCGCACGCCCAAGACCATCTCCACCGACGCCCTCGGCGTGGAGGCCCTGCGCATGTTTGAAGCCCACAAAATCGACGATCTCATCGTGGTCGATGCCAAGGGCAAACCCGTCGGCCTGGTGGACGGTCAAGACTTGCCCAAACTCAAGATCGTCTGAACTCGGCGGATTAGGTTAACCCAGATTAGCCGCCGCCCGAAGGTCGGTCTCGAAGCGTGCCACCACCGCTTGCCACGTAAGGCCCAGCGCGGTCGTGCGCGCCTCGGCTCGAATCTGCGGCCAACGTTCTCTCGCTGCGAGCGCCCGCGCGACCGCTGCCTGAAACGCCTCCGGTCGATCAAACGCAGCCGAAAAGCCGTTCACGCTATCACGCACATACTCGCGTGTCGCCGCGTAGTCGTAGGCCACCGCCACCAACCCACTGGCCAATGCCTCGGTGACCACGTTGCCAAAGGTCTCGGTCACACTGGCGAAGACAAAAATATCGCCCGAGGCATAGTAAGTCGCGAGCTCCGCGCCGCGCCGCATTCCCGCGTAATGGAACTCTGGATGCTCGCGGGCCAGCCCCTCGCGTGCCGGTCCGTCGCCGACCAGCACGAAGCGGGCGTTCGGCACCCGCTCGCGCAGGCTCAAAAATCCCGCCACCGCCACACCGAGGTTTTTCTCCGCCGCCATGCGCCCGACGTAGAGCACGACGGGGTCCTCCGGGCCCACGCCCCATTCGGCCCGCAGGGCGGCGCTGCGGCGCGCCGGATCAAATAATTGCGTGTCCACCCCGCGCGCCATCACGCCCAGGCCGCGAAAGCGTTCCGCCGCCAGCTGACCAACCATCTGCCGGGTCGGGACCAAGGTGCAGCGGGTGCGATTATGAAACCAGCGCAAGTAGGCCAGAGTGGCGTCGCGCAGGGCGGCCACCCCGTAATGCCCGCCGTAAGCATGGAAATTGGTGTGAAAGCTAGAGGTCACCGGCAGCCCGAGCCGAGCCGCCGCCGAGAGCGAGGCGAGGCCGAGCGGTCCCTCCGTCGCCACGTGCACCAGGTCGGGTCGCTCTATCCGCCAGCGCTCTTCCAACCGCGCCAAGGCCGGTAAACCGATTCGCAAGCTGGAGTAGAAGGGAATCGCCATGCCCGGAACCAGCAGGTCGGCGGTCGGGATGGTTTCGTTTTTTTGCCGGGGCCGCACCACCTGTACCGAATGCCCACGCTCCCTCATCCCGCCGACCAGACGGCTGAGGGTCATCGCCACGCCGTTTACCTCCGGCGGGTAGGTTTCGGTGACGAGCGCGATTTTCACTCGATGCCCAGTTGCTTGCGTCCCGCCGCAGAGATCATCTGCGGCGCCCATTGCGGATCCCAGACGATGTGCACTCGCGCCTCAGTCACTCCGGGCAGTGCCGCCACCCGTTGCCGCGCATCCTCGGCAATCACCGGCCCCATGCCGCAGCCGGGCGCGGTCAGGGTCATTTTAACATCCACGCGTTTGCCGCCGGCCGGACTGTCGTCGATGTCGAGATCGTAAACCAGACCCAGATCCACGATGTTAACCGGAATCTCCGGGTCGAAACAACCTTTGAGCGCCTCCCATACCATCGGCTCGCCAAACTCTCCGCCCGGCGCGCTCGCACCGGCCTCGGCGTCGAGTTTTTCCAGATCCAGACCGGCGATGGCGGCGGCGTGTTCACGACTGATACGAAACAGCCCGTGGTCGGTGCGCACGGTGACGTTGCCGCCCAGGGTTTGCACAATGTGCACGCCCTCGCCCGCCGCGAGTGTGGTCGGGGTGCCGGCCGGGATCAGGGTGGCGGGAACGTCTTCCAGGAGTCGGGTGGTGGTCATGGTGGTGGTTGAGAGTTGAACGATTAAGCCGTTTTAGCGAACGCGCAGGTCAAGCGGGAGCCGGGCGTAAACACCGCGCGGATCATTAAAACGATCCAGCATTTGCACCTGTTCTTCCACTTGCCTGATCATACGTCCGGCCGGCCCGCGCACCTTGGCCAGCCGGGCTTCGGGACTGGTCCCGTGACGAAAAGCTTCCGCCATGGCCTCGCCAAAGGGGAGGGTTCCGGGGAACTCATAAATGTCGGGCTCGCCCTCGATTTTGCCCAGCTTGGCGGCATGGGCGATTGCTTGGTCGAGCCCGCCAATTTCATCGGCCAAGCCAAGTTTTACCGCCTGCGTTCCGGACCAAACTCGCCCTTGGGCCATGGCGTGCACGCGCGCCTTATCCAACGAACGCCCTTCCGCCACGCGCTCCAGAAATTGGTCGTAAGTGTGATCCACCAGGCGTTGAAAAACCGCCAGTTCGCCCGGCGATTTCGGGCGGGCGTTGGTCATCATGCCGGCTTTCTGTCCCGTCTGCACCCGATCCCAAGTCAAGCCGATGGAGGCGGAGAGTTTCTCCACATCGAATTGCACGCCAAATACGCCGATGGACCCGGTGACGGTCGAGGGCTCGGTGAAGATGCGGTCGCCAAAAGCGGAGATCCAGTAACCGCCTGAAGCGGCGTAACTGCCCATGGAAATAACCACCGGTTTTTTCGCGCTCAACAGGCGTAGCTCGCGGAGCATTTCCTCCGCCGCCGAGGCCGAGCCGCCCGGACTGTTTACCCGCAGCACCACGGCCTGCACATCCTCGTCTTCGCGCAGCGCGCGCAACTCGCGGGCATAGGAAGCGCCACCGACCTCGCCCTCGCCGCCGTCTCCGTCCACGATTTCCCCCTCGGCATAAACCACCGCCACCGTGCCGTACCCCGCGCCGGGTTTGGGCAGCAGGGCCAGATAATCGGCAAATGACACCTGGAGAAACGGATCGCCCGCCTCGACCCCGGTCTCCTTGCGCAAGGCATCCAAGACTTCGTCCCGATAGCCGATCGCGGTCACTAGTCCGGCTTCGTGCGCCGATTCCGGCGTGATCAAACCTTCCGCGTCCACCAGCGTCTGCAAAGCCTCGGTTTTGATGCCGCGCGCCGAGGCGATATCGTTGCGCACGTTGGTCCACAAATCGGTGAGCAACACGGTGAGCTGTTCCCGGTTCTCAGGACTGAGGTCCTTGCGAATGAACGGCTCGACCGCGCCTTTGTATTTGCCGGAGCGCGTCACTTGCACGCCCACGCCCCACTTTTCGAAGGCCGCCCCGTAAAACATCGGCTCGCTGGCCAGCCCGGGCATCGCCACCAGTCCAAAGGGGTTGAGCACGATTTCGTTGGCTACAGCCGACACATACATTTCGGAGGTGCCGATCTCGTCAAAATAAGCCTTCACCGGCTTCCCCGCCGCCTTCACCTCGGCCAGCGCGGCGCGAAACTCGGTTAAGGCCGCAAACCCCGTTCCGAAGCCCGAAGGGGAAAAGCTGCCGGTAATAAAAACCCCGCGAATCCGGTGATCCGTGGCCGCATGATGCAACCCTGCCGTGGCTTGCCGGATCGCGATGGGCCGGGGCGCATCGCCTCGTAGCAAATCACCCAAGCCTCCTTCCTCGACCAACGGCGGTGCATCAGTGAGGTTCGTGCCATCCAGATTAAGCACAAGGTAGGATCCGTTCTCAACCTGCATCGCCTTGCTTCCGCCGGCAGACACCAGGAAGGCAAAGCCCCCCAGTACCAGCACGACCGCAGCCACGCAAAAGGCGGCCAGGGCCAACAAGGTTCCGATGAACGAGGCGAAAAACGCTTTCATATCGCGCCAACGTAGGTGGCGAGCACGCCTGCGGGCGAGACGCATCTGAACTTTAGTAAAATCTTAGAACAAAATTTGCGGGCTCGGACTATAAGCGCTTTGCACCGGGGAAAGTTTCCACCCTTATCAGGCGCATGGAAAAGTCCGACGCGCTCCTGACCACCAACCGCAAGGCCCTCACCATTAATCTCGACGACTCGAAGTACGGCACCTTCGCCGAAATCGGAGCCGGACAAGAGGTGGCCCGGGTCTTTTTCCAGGCCGGCGGTGCCGCCGGTACCATCGCCAAATCCATGTCGGCTTATGACATGACCTTCAGCGACGCCATCTACGGCAAGGCTCCGCGTTACGTCTCGCGCGAACGGCTCGTGACCATGCTGGACCACGAGTACACCCTGCTCCTCGAACGCCTGCGCGAAAAACGCGGCGCCACCACCAAGTTCTTTGTCTTCGCCGACACCGTCGCCGCCAAATCTTTTAAGGGAAACAATGACTGCCACGGCTGGATGGGCATCCGCTTCCAACCGGAGCCAGGCAGCCCAATCCCCAGTGATGTCGTGCTCCACGTACGCATGTGGGACAAGGACAACCTCCGTCAGCAGGAGGCCATTGGAATCGTGGGCACCAACCTCATTTATGCCGCCCTATATCTGCGGGACGATTTGGAAAAATTCACCGCCTCTTTGGCTGACAATCTAGGTTCGGACCGCATCGAAATCGACATGCTTAAATTCGCCGGTCCGGCCTTTGCGGACGTCGATAATCGCCTGATGTCGCTCCATCTTGTGCGTAATGGCCTTACCAATGCCGTTCTTTTCGGGCCCAACGGCGACGTGCTCCAGCCCTCCGAAGTCCTCTACAAGAAAGCCATCCTGGTGGAACGCGGAAGCTTCCGTCCCGTCACCCACGTCAACGTAGACATGCTCAACTGCGCCTGCGCCCAGTTCATGCAGGAGCCGGATGTTCAGGGCAAAGACATCATCGTGCTGCTGGAGATCACGATGAACAATCTGCTCGCCGGCGGTTCGCTCGACCCTGCCGACTTCCTCTCTCGGGTGGACATGCTGGGCGACATCGGCTGCACCGTGCTTATTTCCAACTATAGCGAATACTACCGGCTCACCTCCTATTTCCGACGCTACACCAAAGAAATGATCGGTGTTGCGATGGGCATAAACAACCTCTTGGAGATTTTTAACGAGAAATACTACGAGCACCTCGAAGGCGGTATTCTGGAGAACTTTGGCCGCCTCTTCCGCAACAGCGTCCGGCTCTACATCTACCCGATGCAGCAGGCTGCCTACGACCGTTACCTCGCCGGGCATAACGCCGTCGCGGCCACCTCGCCGTTCGCCAAGGATGTGTTGATCAATGCTCGAAACGTACAGGTCGCGCCCAACTTGCGCAGCCTCTACCAGCATTTACTCGAAAACCACTATTTGGAGTGCATCGTGGGCTATAATCCCGAGATCCTAAACGTGTTTTCCCGGGATGTATTGGAGCGTATTCGCCGCCACGATCCCTCGTGGGAAAGCATGGTTCCCGTGCCTGTCGCCGCTGCGATCAAGAAGCGCAACCTCTTCGGCCACGGCACGCCTTCCGCGCCCGTGGTTTGATCCCTGCCGATTCGCCCGCGCTTCAGTTGTTTAGCCCGCCTTGATCGGCTCCAGCCGACGCGCCACCACGCGGAAATAGGTGCTCTCGCCCTCCTTGATTTTGAGGTAGGGATACGAGTCGGTCGTGCCCACGCAGAAACGGGCGAAACGATTCAAAAACTTGGGCATGCAGCTCTCGATCATGCGCAGCTTGCGCGCGTCCTCCGCCTGCATCGACGCGAGCACCTCCGGACTGATGACTTCATCTTTTAGAATCTCGAAACCCGACTCGCGCAGAAAACCCACGGCCTTCAGATACAGGGAATGAGTCAGCACATCGGTGTAGAGAAAATGCCCGCCCGGTCTCAGTAGACGGTGGATTTGGCGAAAAACGTGCGCACGGTCGGTGTAGTTATGCGAAGCTTCCACGCTCAAGACCGCGTCAAACGAGGCATCCGCCATCGGCAACGCCATCGCATCGCCCTGCACAAAGGTGAGTCCTGGCACCTGATGCTGGCGTTTGCAAAAACGCACCGCGCTCGCCGCAATATCCATGCCCGTGTAGCTACGCGGCCGATGGTAGCGGGCGACAAATGACGCGCCGCCGCCTCGCCCCGAGCTTATCTCCAGCACATCCCGCCCGTTCAGGTCCGCACCCGAGGCCACGAGGTGATAAAGCTGCAAGGGATAACGTTCGCTTTCGTCCCGCGCCTCCAGCGCCAGTTCGGTGCCGCCCGACGGTTTGTAGCCGTAGTTGATGCAGGTCCAGTCCGCCCGATTGCGAAATAGAGTGGAAAGGATCTCGAAGTAGGCGCGGGGGAAGTGGCGCGACTTACGCAAGGCCCGATACAATTTATAAAATCCTGATTTTCGCGCTTGTTGAACTTGGCTCATGAGGTGCGCCCTACGGGAGCTGGATTTAGGCCAGCTACGAGCGCAAAAATCGCAGCCTCCCGCTAATCGGCGCTTCAGCGTGTCACTTTTTAACTTCGGCTTCCCTCACCAGCTCCACCGAGGCCACCTGAAGATCCGCGTTCACCGCGCCCGGCGCGCTGCGATCGATACGCAGCGTTACCTGCTCCAAGCCGACATACGGAGCCTTGGCTGCCAGTTCCTGGTAAAACCGCAGCACGTTGGCTAGATCGGCCCGACGGCTGGTCACCAGTACGGTGTGCACGGCGAATTGAGGCGAACGCTGGGTGCGCGGCGGCTCGATCGAAACCGCCAGGCCCGCGCGTCCCGCCATTGCCTGCATCTCGGCGACCAAAAAAGTGGCGTCGAGGGTGCGCGCCGGTTCGAGGTTGTGCACCGCCGCCGCCGCCGCCTCGTCGATCGCCGACCGGTTTTGCAACCAGATCGCCTGCGTCGCCAGTTCCGCATCAGCTGCACGCACCAGGCGCATCCGGCTTTGCAGGCGATCCACCGCCCCCGAAAGCCAGATTAGCGCCGCCAGCAGCATAAACGCCAGAACCAGGATCTTTTCGCGAAAGAGCCGACTCAAAAACCAGAGTTTTAAAGCGTTCATTGGGCACCTCCGTTGCGCAGGGCTTCCGGTTTGAATTCCAAGGTGAGCACGAAGCGCGTCACCCCGTCCCGCACTCCGTCCACCCGGGTCTTGACCGAGGAGAGCGCGGGTAAGGCTTTGAGTGCGTTTGAGTAGCTGCCGACGTCCTCGGCGTTATTTGCCTGCGCCTCCACCTCCAGTGCGGTGAGGCCGCGTGTGACCACGCGTTGAAAAACCACCGAGTCCGGCCGCGCCGGGTTGATCAACGCGAGCATCTCAAACGGCATCAGCCGCTTCTCGCTCAACTCCGCGATTCGGTTGGCCAGCGACTGCGCCGTCTCGGTCTGGCGCACCGCATCGGTCTGCGCCACCACTTGGGCCCGGAGTTTGCTGCCGTAGATTCCGAAGGCTCCCGCGCCCACATCCAAAATCGCCGACAGCGCCAGCAGCGCCGCCACGCCGAGCAAACCGCGCCACAGCCACACATCACGCTGCTCCGCGCGCCGGCGCTCGAGCAAGAAATCTGGATCACGCACATCCGCCCCCGCCAGCCGCGCGGCGGGCACGGATCCGAGGCTTTGGCCCTCGCACAGCGCTTCAAGCGCACCATTCGACTCGGGCAACAAGGCCAGCGTCCCTGTCAACTGCTGCACGGTGACGTCGGCGCCAAAATTTACCCGGGCGCGCAGCTCTTGGATCACCACTTGCACTCCGTCCTCGCCCCCTTGCCGCACCAGCACCGCCTCGGGCAGATCTTCCCCGCTGCGCCAGGCCAGCGCGGAGATACGCTCTCCACCTACGTGGACCACGATTCGGTCGCCTTCACCGCTCACGGCCAGCAAGGGCACAAACTCCGCCGTTACCAGCGCCGCCGTCACCCAATCCGCCGTCTCCTCGGCCGTAAAACGCCGCCGGAAACTTGCGAAAACCAGGGCGGCGCGGCCGTCCGCCGACAACACGTGGCCGTGGTAAAGCTGTTCCGGCGGGAACGGAGCCATGCCCTCGACCGCGAGCAGCAGTTGCGCCGCCGCCGGTTCGTCGGCGACCAGCGTCGCGCGGCGCACAAAAAAGGCCTCGCCCCGCGCCAGCAAACAGGGCGAGGGCGGCGGGGCGGAGGGCAGGAATCGGGAAAGCGCGCGCATTAAAGGGTGGGTTCGGCTGCTGCTTTTTCAGGTAGGATGACGTCGGGTGGGGGGCCGCTGGTTTCAGACACTTCAAGGATGTGAAACGGGTAGTTCAACTTTTCCTCGCGTTTTCCGGTCGTCGATTTTTCGGGATTTTCCCGGGCTGTTCCTACCGCGTCCGGGACCTTTGCCACTGGCTTCGGGGTCGCCCCGGGGGCGGTGGGAACTGCGGCTTCGGCCGCCTTGGGCAGGGCAATCGCATCGTCATCCGTGACCAGCGCCTCCAGCCGGAAGGCGCCCGCGCCTTCGCGCACCGTCACCTGCACCCGGATCAGTTTTGCGGTGGCATCCAGACCGGCCATATCCGCGTTGGCCCCGAGGATGGGGGTGACGTCTTCCATGCTGCGAAACCAGGGGGGGGCGCCGGGCGGACGACCGTTTTTCCCGGTTTGATAACTGCCCACTGCATTAATTTGGGTCGTATCCCAGCCACGCGCCACGCCGAGCCCCGGGGCGAGCGCGTTCACGTTGCTCGCCTTAAAATCATAGAGCGAAACCGCGTCCTGAAAAGACCGGCCAAACGAAGTCAGCGTGCCGTCCGCCGGATCGTAAACATACTCCCGCGCGACCAGGACCGCACGCAGCTCGTCCCATGACCGCAGCGAGCGCTTGGGCGGCACGTGTGGGAGGGTGGCACGTTCGTAGTTACCCGCCTCCGCCGCGATTTCCTGCGGGGTATGGTTCTCGTGCATCCAAACGAAGAGTCCGTCGGCGAACCGTTTCGCATCCGATTCGCCCAGGCCGAGGGACTGGGCCAGTTCGACCAATTCCTCGAACTTCATTTTAGGCAGCGAGGCTTTGCCGCTTTCGTCCTGATACGAAAACTCCACCTGCACGCCTTCGCGGGGCGTTTCACCGGCGTAGGCGTAGGGGTCGGCCCAGCCCTGCGCCGGAGTGTTGAGTTCTTTGTCGATGCGTTTCACTTCGGCCATCACGGCAAGCGCGGTTTCCAAGGCGGAGTAGGCGTCGGTGCGCAACCGGTCGCGATCCGCTTGCCGGGTGGCCAGGGTCAACTCCACCGCGCTGCCTTCCATAAATTTCACCAGCATCAGCGCAGCGAGCATCAGGGTGACCAACACTACGACGATAACCGAACCCCGCCGGGACGAATTAGACGCGCAGGCTTTCATTTTAGTTGGTCGTCGCCCCCTCGCCTAAAACCGGGATCGCGACGATGCGCTCGGCCTTGAGTTTACCGAGTTCGAAACGCAGGCGCAGGCGGCGCGGTGCCGCATAGCTGCCGTCCGCTTCGCGCCTCGGTTCTTCAAGATTTTCCCAGCGTTTAAAGCTGTCGTCGTAGTAATCCCAGCTCATCGCCACCACGAATGGCGATACCACGGTGGAGCGAGGCGTCTCATCCGCAAAACGGGTTTCCAGCCGCGATTTCCAGTGCAGGCACAGGCCCTTGCCGTCTTCCACCCCGTAGGAAAGCTCCACGTCGGGCAGGGGCGTCTCGGGCCAGGCTCCGGCCAGCAAACGTCCGCCATCCGCCAAAACAAAGCAGAGCTCCGGGTGGCGTTGCCCCGATTCGTTGGCCACTTCCTTCATCTCCAAGCCCGAGCCTTCCGGCCCCAGCGCGGCGCGGCGCAGCGTATCGTCCACATTCCGCACCACGGCGCGCACATGCTGGAGAAACAAACGCTCGTCCCGGCCCTGCCCCCAGACTTCCGCCATCGAGAAAACAAAGACGTTCAACGCCACCAGCAGCGCCGCCATCAGGGTGAGCGAGAGCAACATCTCCAACAAGGTGAACGCCCGCCCGCCCCTCCTTTGGATATTACGGATAGGGCGTCTGTTTTTATCTGGGCACGGCTTCATCGCAAAGCCTCCCGTTCGCGTTGCAGACGCTGCCTTGCGCGCTGAACCAGAAGGTTTCGATCCGCCTCGGTGGACCAGGTGGGCCGGAGCAAACGCAACGTGACCGTGCTTCTCACCGACTCACCCGATCCGCTCGGGGGCGGGGCCTCCAGTTCGAGCGCCACATCAAACAAGTCGCTTACTCCGGTCGGCGTGATCGTGGCCCGCCAGATCGCGCGCCGTCCATCGGGCAACACCACATCGCCTCCGCGCTCGGCCAGCCCCCGGTCGGGCTCGGCCAGCAACGCCGCGCGCACCCAGCGTTGATCGTCCTCGTTGGTATCGCGGGCGCGCAGCGCGGCGTGCAGTTTGATCAGGTTCACGTAGGAGGCGCCCAGCACCACCGCTGAGAGCGCGAAAATCGCCAGCGCGACCAATACCTCCACCAGCGTAAATCCCCGGCGCAGGGATGGTAACGGTTTCATCGCGCCTTCCCTCCTTCGGGCAGGGGCGCGGCGGTCCATGGGTCGATCGCATATACCCTCCGCACCTCTCCCCGCCGCACCTGCACCCGCATCGGATCGCAGGCCCCGTCAGGGTAAAACCGAATGCGCTCCAGCGGACGTTCCTCCAACTGGCCGCCGATCAGGGAAGCCCCGGAAAACTCGGCGCGTAATAAAGTCACTCGCGCGCCGCCTTCGGTTTTAGGCAAAACCTCCACGCCGCCCGTGCTCAGCAGGAAACTTTGTTCCTCGGGTTGCTGCACGAGTTCGACGACTTGGTTTTTCTCCACCGCCTCGCCCCGGGTTTTCTGCAGCAAGGCCAATAAAGCCGACTCGGGATCCTGTTCTTTGGATGCTTTCAGAAGCGAAGCCGCGCCCCCGATCATCACTGAGCCGAGCAACGCGATGAGCGTTAGCACGAGCAGGATTTCCAGCAACGTAAACCCCGGGGTTCCGCGAGCCCTCCCCGCGTTTAAACCGCCTCCGGCCCCGACATCGTAAAACGCCACGCGCACACGTTCAGATCCTACCAGTTGCCGATGTCGTCCTCGGTACCCTCGGTCTTATCCGGGCCCTTGGAGAAGAGATCGTAGCTGCCTTTGTTTTGGGTGCCGGGATAGCGATACTGATAGAGCTCGGACCACGGATCGTGAGGCAGTTTGCCGCCCTTGGCCTCGATATAGGGTCCCTTCCACCGTTCGGCCTTGCTGGCGGGCGGCGTCACCAGCGCCTCCAAGCCTTCCGCCGTTGAGGGGTAGTCGCCCAAATCGATCCGGTAGCGCACCAGCGAGGTTTTCATCGTATCGTTAACGAAAATTCCGGCGATGGACGCCTGGCTGCTGCCGAGGATTTTGTCGGCGTTCTTCACTCCGAGGCCGACCAGCAGTCCGATAATCGCCAGGACAACCAGAATTTCGAGCAGGGTAAATGCCCGCCGGGCACGAAGGTTTTCAGGGAAATGAACGTTTAAGGATGAACGCATGAGAAAAAGCAGAGGGTTAAAAAACGAAATTTAAGGCACCGGCGGTGGCGGCACGACGGGAGCCGCCGTGCCCGTGGCCGGGGCGCTTGCGGGTGCCGGGGTTTGGGCGGCAGTGCGCAGCGCGCGCCGCCGCCGCACTTCGGCCGCGACCGATTCCAAACGCCGCGCATCGTTCGGCGATGCCGCCGTGCCGATGCCGGCATTCGCGGCTGAGCCCGCCATGGTCTGAACCGCAGGCATGACCGGCATTGGCATCGCCGCCCCCGCCTGGATGGTGGCGCGCTTCAGCTTTAGCGGGATAACTTTCCCTTGGTGCTCGACCTGAATCTGGCTCTCCGCGGCATCGTAAGATTTGACCACCGTCGGCCCCGCTTCGCCCAAGCGCAGCCAACGCCCGCGATTCGCCGTCAGGTCAAAAACGCTAAACATCACGCCGCCTTGATCCGATGCGATGCTACGAAATTCCAACTGAGATGCCTCCACCGGAGCGGAATCGGACCGGCCCGCACCGGCTGGCGCAAACGGCGAGCGAGCGGTCAGATTCGAGAAATCCATGCCCGGCAGACTCAGCACGCCCGCACCGGCCAGAAAAACAAAACTGCGTAAACAGGACTTCACGGGGTAGGGGATTAGGGAAGGGAGTTCGCGATGCAGGCAGGCCGGACCGGGCTTGGCAACACCCTGAATACGACGCTCGTTCTCGTCTGCGGTTTCATTCGAGCGCCATCACGGTTTAAGTACGATTTTTCCAAACTGCTCGCCGCGCTCCATCTGCTCAAAAGCCCGCGCGGCCTCGGCAAAGGAAAATACCTCGCTCACCACCGGCTCGATGCGATGCCGGGTGACGGCCGCCAGCATCTCTGTCCAATCCGCCGGGCTGCCCATGGTGGAGCCAAGCAGACTGAGTTGACGCCAGAAAATCTTCCGCATCGGCAGGACGTTTGGGTTTCCCCGTGTAGCGCCGAAAAAGACGATCCGCCCGCCCGGTGCAGCCAGATCTACCAAGGACTCGAAGCCGTTGCCCCCGGCGCTGTCGATAATCACGTCAAAAAGTCCGCCCGCCGCCGCTTGCGCCGCCTCCGCCCAGCCCGGTTTGGCGTAGTCAAAGCCGCCTCGCGCCCCCAGCGCCATCGCGCGGGCGATTTTTTCCGGCCGCGATGAGGTCACCCACACTTCCGCGCCCGCCGCCACCGCGAACTGCAACGCAAACAAGGCCGTGCCGCCGCCAATGCCCCCGATCAATATACGCTCTCCCGCTTGCAAACGCGCACGGCTCATCACCGCCCGCCATGCTGTGAGCCCGGCCAGCGGCAGCGCCGCCGCCGCCTCGTCACTCAAGTGCTCCGGCGCCAGGGCCAGTTGCGTCACCGGCACCGCCAACCGCTCCGCCAGGGTGCCTTCGCGCGGCAGGCCCAAAATCGAAAAATCAGCGCCCTGCGTATCCTGGCGATCTCCCCAGCCGAACGAGGGATTAATCACCACCCGTTTTCCCACCCAGGCCGCGTCCGCCGCCGTGCCCACCGCCATCACTTCGCCCACCCCGTCCGAGCCCGGGATCGAGGGGAATTTCAGCCCCGCATACTGGCCTAGTTTGATCCACACATCACGGTGGTTGAGCGCCGCCGCCGCGACTTTAACCACCGCCTCGCCCGGCATGGGAACCGGATCGGCAACTTCACGGATTTCGAGTTGGTTAACTGCGATAAGTTGGATGGCGCGCATAAGATTGGCTTCAGCAAACCCTCATCCCGCCCGTGTGCCAGCCTGCACATTGGTCATTGGACATTGGGCATTCGTCAATACTGGCTTTGCTCATCGTGCTCATCGCTCTTCACAAACCCTATGGCGTGCTCTCCCAGTTCACCCCCGAGCCCGGCTCGAAATGGCGGACTTTGGCCGATCTCGTTCCCAAGCTGCCGCCCCGGGTTTATCCGCTCGGGCGGCTCGACGCCGACAGCGAGGGCCTGCTCCTCCTATCCGACGAATCTGGTGTCAACACTCGCCTGCTCGATCCCCGCCACGCCCACGAACGCGAATACTGGGTGCAGGTGGAACGTATCCCCGACGTCGCCGCCCTCGCCCGGCTCGCGGCCGGCGTGCGCCTGCCCGACCACGCCTGCGCCCCGGTCCGCGTGCGAGGTATTCCGGAGCCCGAGATCGCCCGCCTGCCTCCCCGCGATCCGCCCGTTCGTTTTCGTAAAAACGTCCCCGATAGCTGGCTCTCGCTCGCCTTGCACGAGGGGAAAAACCGCCAGGTCCGTCGCATGACCGCCGCCATCGGCCACCCCACCTTGCGTTTGCTGCGCATGCGCATCGGCCGCGTCACGCTCGCGACCCTCGACTTGCTCGCCACGCCCGGGGCCTGGCGCGAACTCACGCCCGCCGAACGCGCCGCAGTTTTTGAAAATCCGCGTTAGAATACGAAGCCGCGCAAATTCAGGATTGGAGGCAGCGGCTCCGCTGTTGGATGTTAGGTGGCATGCCCGTCCCGCACTTCGACTTGCTTAAAACCGATACCAGCACCGCCGCCCGCCGGGGACGGCTGCGAACCCGCCATGGTGTCATCGAAACGCCCATCTTCATGCCGGTCGGCACGCAGGGCACGGTGAAAGGCGTCACCCCGGTGCAACTGCGCGAACTCGGCGCGCAGATCATCTTGGGCAACACCTACCACCTCAATCTACGCCCCACTAGCGAGCTGGTTAAGGAGCTGGGCGGCTTGCATGCGTTCATGGGGTGGGACGGACCAATCCTCACCGACAGCGGCGGCTTTCAGGTGTTTTCCTTGGCCAAGCTGCGCAAGATGCACGACGACGGCGTGGAATTTCAAAGCCACCTCGACGGCAAAAAGCTCTTCCTCGGCCCGCAAGAGGTGATGACCATTCAGGCCAACCTCGGCAGCGACATCGCCATGGTGATCGACGAGTGCCCGCCCTGGCCCTGCGAGCGCGACGCCACCGCCGAAGCCTGTGCGCGCTCCCTGCGCTGGGCAACGCGCTGCAAGCAGATCGCGACCGACAACGGCTTCCTCGCCGCCGGACACCACGTTTTCGCCATCGTGCAGGGCTCCACCTACGACGACCTCCGGCGCGAGGCGGCCGAGTCGCTCGCCGCGCTGGATTTCCCCGGTTACGCGGTGGGCGGAGTGAGCGTTGGCGAGCCGGAGCCGGAAATGCTTAAACAGGTCGGGGCGACCACGCCGTTCATGCCAGTGGACAAACCCCGCTATACCATGGGGCTGGGCACGCCGCCGCAGTTATTGAAAATGGTCGCGCTGGGCGTGGACATGTTTGACTGCGTGCTGCCCAGCCGGGTGGCGCGCAACGGTTTGGTCTTCACGCCCGACGGACCGCTCAACCTCAAGAACGAGCGCTTCCGTGCCGATCCCGGCCCTATCCACCCTGATGCGCGCAACTACACCACGAATTTCTCCCGCGCCTATTTGCGTCACCTCATGGTCGCGGGCGAGATGCTCGGCTGCACCCTGCTCACCGTTCATAATCTCGCGTTTTATCTCGATCTGATGGCGCAGGCCCGGGCCCATATCGAGGCGGGGGATTACGGTCCGTGGCACCGCGCCTGGGTGGCCCGTTACGAGGCAGGCGCGGCGGCGCGGTAAGGCGACCGCGATCTCTATCACGGTCTTTTACGTCTTTCCGTCTCTTAACTTTTCCCTCTGCTTTTCTCCATGCGTATTCTCGTCACCGGCGGCGCTGGCTTTCTCGGTTCTCACCTTTGCGATCGCCTCCTCAAGGACGGCAACGACGTTATCTGCCTCGACAACTTCTTCACCGGGCGGAAAAGCAACATCGCCCACCTGCACGGCCGGTCTGACTTCGAGCTAGTGCGCCATGATGTGATCGACCCTTTCAAGTTTGAGGTGGACCAAATCTACAATCTAGCCTGCCCGGCCTCGCCGCCCCACTACCAATACAACGCGATCAAGACGGTGAAAACCTCCGTAATGGGCGCGATCAACTGCCTCGGTCTGGCCAAACGCACCCACGCCCGCGTTTTCCAAGCCAGCACTTCGGAGGTTTACGGCGACCCGGCGCTGCATCCACAGCCGGAGAGCTACTGGGGCAACGTCAACCCCATCGGCATCCGCTCCTGTTATGACGAAGGCAAGCGCGTGGCCGAGACGCTGTTCATGGATTATCACCGGCAAAACCAGGTCGATATTCGTATCGTGCGCATCTTCAACACCTACGGACCGCGCATGCATCCGAACGACGGTCGCGTGGTCTCCAACTTCATCGTGCAGGCGCTACGCGGCGAAGATATCACGATCTACGGCGACGGCCTCCAGACGCGTTCGTTCTGCTATGTGGACGACCTCATCGAGGGCTTTGTCCGCCTCATGAACCAGACCGCGGTGACTGGTCCGATCAACATCGGCAACCCTGGCGAGTTTACCATGCTCCAGCTGGCTGAGCTCACGCTCAAACTCACCGGCAGCAAGTCGAAGATCGTGCACCGACCCTTGCCCGGCGACGACCCCAAGCAACGCTGCCCCGACATCACCTTGGCTCAAAAACATCTGAACAACTGGGCTCCCACCGTGGCGCTTGAAGAAGGGCTGGCGCGCACTATCGCTTATTTCCGCACCCAGGTTTGAGCAGCTTGGCGGGCTCGATGGCATGCGCCTTGCGGCGGGGAGCGCCATGAACCCGTTCACTGTCTCTTGGCGGCGTGCTTTTTCCGCCGTTTTTTTTATCTCGGTCGCCGTCTGTCTCGGTGTGGCGGAGCCTATGCACCGGCCGAAAGTCGTGGTCGTTTCCACGTTTGAGATCGGAGCCGACACGGGCGACGCACCCGGCGAGTTCCAGTTTTGGGCTGAGCGCGAAAAACTCACCGAGACGCTTACAGTGCCTGGTTTGGACCACCCCGTGCGTTACAACCCGACGACGGGGGTTTATGGCGTGGTCTCCGGCACGACGGTACGGGCCAGCTTGCAGGTGTTGGCCCTCGGGCTTGATCCGCGTTTCGATTTCTCGCGCTCGTATTGGTTGGTCAACGGCATTGCAGGCGTGAACCCCCGACTGGCCGCCGAGGGCAGCGCGGCCTGGGCACGCTACGTGATCGACGGCGACATCGCCTACGAAATCGATTCGCGCGAGGCGCCCGCCGACTGGCCCTACGGCATCATGGCGCTGGGCAACAAGACTCCGCTGGGCAAACCGGTTATTCCGGCCTGGGCGCCCAAGCCCATGACATGGACGCTCTCGCCCGGACTGGTCGCTTGGGCCTACACGAAAACCAAGGGTTTGAAGCTGGCCGATTCTCCTGAGGCGTCGGCCCACCGGGCGCTTTACGCCGGGGATTTCCCCGCCGTGGGGGCCGGACCGCGAGTCATGTTGGGCGATAGTTTCGCGGCCTGCCGGTATTGGCATGGCGCGGTGATGCAGAAATGGGCCGAGGACTGGACCGCGCTCTACACCGAAGGTCGCGGCCTCGCGGTCATGACCAACATGGAGGATCACGGTATCGCCAACGCCCTCACGCGTTTGGCCGCGATGCACCGGGTGGATTTCGGGCGCGTGCTGGTGCTGCGCACGGGGAGCAATTTCTCCATGCCGCCGGTGGGCCAGAGTGCCGCCGCCAGCATGGTAGCCGAGTATCAGGGCATGCTGCCCGCGTTGGAAGCGGCTCACCAAGTGGGCTCTACGGTGGTGGCGGCGCTGCTCGCCAACTGGCCGGCTTACGAGGCTGCGCCACCGAGTGCGGAGTAGGCGCGGCCTATAATGCGCGCCAAGCGCTGCCGAGCAGGGAAAGCATCAGTCCGAGGCGCAGCGCGCCCTCAAGGGTAAGGATGACGAGCACCCGTTTAAGCGGGCAGTTGTGGCGAAGACCGAAACCGACCAGCCAGATTACGAGCATGCAAATGGCGTGAAGGCGGGTGGGGCGGGCGGTGAGCATCCACATTAACCAAGCGCCTTCTGCCAGCATGGCTCCGGCCCAGAGGGCGGAGACCCACTCGCCCGGTCCTTTTTGGCGGGGATCGCCGCCGGCGAGGATTTGTTTTACCCCGAGCAAACGTTCCGCCGCGAAAAGCTGCACCAGCTCAAAAAGCATGAACAGCGGCGCGAGAAATACGGAGAGCGGAACTTCCTTCATCGTTGGCGTATGCTGGGGCTGCGGTCGCGCGGGTAAACCGGGAAAAACATTCCGCGTTCACAGAGTCGTTTAGTTTTTTTCCTGACCGACTCTTCGCAGCGCTGGTGCCCCCGGCCGGAGTCGAACCGGCACGCCCTTTCGGACAAAAGATTTTAAGTCTCGTGTGTCTGCCATTCCACCACGGAGGCGCGTTGCGGCGGGTATGTCGGCGCTTTGTGGGCTGGTCGTCAACCCTTGGTCTTGTTCGCCTCGGAAAGCGGTTTGAGCACACGGGCATCGAAGACGAACGGGCCGCCCGGCAGCAGGCTGGCGAGCAGTCCCAATGCGGCGGTTTTCCAACTCCAACGGTTATCTAGTACTACCGGAACGAGGGCCAGCAGGTAGAGGAGAAACAGGATGCCGTGCGCCATACCGACGTAACGCACCGCGAGGGGTTGGCCGGCTAGGTATTTGAGCGGCATGGCGATAAACATCAAAATCAAGAAGGATAGGCCTTCAAGCAGGCCGACGAGACGCAGGCGATCAAGAGAGGTGGAAAGCATGGCAAATGGGACAAACCCTGAAAACCTCCGTGCACAAGCGCGCCGTAGCGAGAATTTGGACCGAAATTTCCACCGGGCACTTGTTCGCCGCCCTTGCCAATCGCTCCTTGCCCTCACGCCACGGGCTGGGCTTCTTTTTTCGTTTACCACATGTCCCAGATCATCGCCGTCCTCGATTTCGGTTCCCAATACACGCAGGTCATCGCCCGCCGCATCCGTGAGTGCCAAGTTCTTTCCAAGATCTACCACTACGCCACCCCCGCCGCGCAATTGAAGGCCGACGGTGTCATCGGCATCATCCTCTCCGGCGGCCCGAGCAGCGTATTTGCCAAGGAGGCCCCCATGCCGGACCGCGCGCTTTTCGAACTGGGCGTGCCCGTGCTAGGCATTTGCTACGGCATTCAGCTCCAAGGTCACCTGCTCGGCGGCAAGGTCTCCAAGAGCACTCACCGCGAATACGGCCACGGCGTGCTCACCCTGCAAAAGCCGGGTCGCCTCTTCAAGGGCCTGCCGAAAAAGTTCAAAGTCTGGAACTCCCACGGCGACCGCCTGATCGCCTTGCCACCCGGTTATACCGCCATCGGCACGACCGAAAACTCCGAGTTCGCAGTGATCGAGGACCGCAAGCGCAACTTCTACGGCATCCAGTTTCACCCCGAGGTTTTCCACACCGAGCACGGCATCGACGTGATCCGTAATTTCCTCGTCGGCATCTGCGGCGCGGGCCAGGACTGGACGACCAAGGACTACATTGCCCACGCCGTGGCCGACATCCGCTCAAAGGTTGGCAAAGAGCGCGTGTTGCTCGGCCTCTCCGGTGGCGTGGACAGCTCGGTGGCGGCGGCGTTGTTGCACAAGGCAATCGGCAAACAGCTTACCTGCGTGTTTGTGGACAACGGCCTCTTGCGCGCCGGCGAACGCGAGCAAGTTGAGTCGCTTTACGCCCGTAATTTCGAGATCGATCTGCGCGTGGTGGACGCCTCCAAGCTCTTTCTCAAGCGGCTCAAGGGCGTTTCCGAGCCCGAGGCCAAGCGCAAAATCATCGGCAACACCTTCGTGGAAGTTTTTGAGAAGTCGCTCCGTTCCATCGGCGGCGCCAAATGGCTGGCCCAGGGTACACTCTATCCCGACGTGATCGAGTCGGTCGCCATCGCGGGTAATCCCGCCGCCCTAATCAAGAGCCACCACAACGTCGGCGGCCTGCCCGAGCGCATGAAGCTCAAGCTGCTCGAACCCCTGCGCGAACTCTTCAAGGACGAAGTCCGCGCCGTCGGCGAGGCCCTCGGCCTGCCGCGCGAGGTGGTCTGGCGCCAGCCCTTCCCCGGCCCCGGCCTCGGCGTGCGAGTCGCGGGCGACATCACCCAGGCCAAGCTGGATGTACTCAAGGCCGCCGACGCCATCCTCCAGCAGGAGATGATGAGCAGCGGCTACTACTGGAAAGTCTGGCAGTCCTTCGCCGTTTACCTGCCGGTAAAATCCGTCGGCGTGATCGGCGACGAGCGCAACTATGCCGACGTGATCTCGCTGCGTATCGTGGAGAGCCGCGACGCAATGACTGCCGACTGGGCGCGCCTGCCCTACGACCTGCTGGCCAAGATTTCCTCCCGCATCACCAACGAGGTGCGTGGAGTCTCTCGCGTGCTGCTCGACATCAGCTCCAAGCCGCCCGCCACCATAGAGTGGGAATAAGCGTTTGCCGTGCCGGGCTCGGCGCCGACCAGGCGAGCCAAGCTACTAAGGTGCTCTAACACGGAACCTCGACGTGCGGCTGCGTTCTTACGTTCACAATCCTGTTTCCTTAATCCCCTTTGTCATGGCCTCACCTCTTCGTTCGCTCCTTTATATTTCCGCTGTTTTCTTCCTTTGCGTAGTGGGGGTTCGCGCGGATTCCCCGCTCGCGATTCTCAACCAAGCCCGTGCCTACCTCGGCTCAGAAGCGGCGCTCACGGCGGTAACCAGCCTGCGCATGGTCGGTAAACTTGAGGTCGGTGACACTGCTTCGCCTCCGGCCCAGCTCGAAATCCTCTTTCAACAACCTTTTCGGCAACGCATTACCGCGACCACGGGGAATCGAGTCGAAGTCACCGCGCTCGACGGTTACGATGCTTGGCAACAAGTCACTGATCCCGCCGAAGCCACCCGCTGGCAGGTTACGTTACTCGGTCCCGACCAAATCAAGCGCTTGCGGGCCAATACGTTTGAAAACCTCGCTTTTTACCGTGGCTTGGAGAACCAAGGCGGAAAAATCGAGGACCGTGGGCTCGCCACGGTGGACAAGGTTGCTTGTCGCCAGATCGCGTTCATCCACGCGCCCGACATTGTCTTTATTCGCAGTTTTGAACTTTCGTCCGGTCGCCTCGTGCTGACTCAAACCGATAGCGGCACACAGATTCGCGAAGAAGGTGAAATCAAGGTCGCCGGTCTGCATTTTCCGCAACGCATTATCACGACCGCTCAGCTGGCGGACGGCAGCACACGAACCATACGCGTCACCTTTTCGACCATTGAGGTAAACCCCGCAGTCGATGCGGCGTCCTTCGCCATCCCGACGCTAAATCCTTAAGTTTTCGCCTGCCGATTTTCGGCTATAGGTAAACGCCGCCGCCGAGCAGGCGCGGGCCTTCGTAGAGGGCGAAAATCTGCCCGGCGGCGAGACCGCGCTGCGGCTCGGCAAAGACCACCTGTCCTGAGTCTGGTCCGGTAGGGGTGAACCGCAGCCGGACTCGCGCATCGCGATAACGCACTCGGCCTTCGAACTCGCGCGGACCATCGGCCGGACTTGGAGGCGTAGGCGTGTTCCAGCGCAGTCCCCGAATCTCCACTTCACGAGTAAAAAGTCCGGGCGCGGAGGCGCCATCAAACGCCACCAAGAGGGCGCGGTCGGCGGCGCGTTTGCCGACCACCACGTAGGCCTTCCCGTCGGTATTGGAAGGGATGCCGATGCCCTTGCGCTGGCCGAGAGTGAAAAAGTGTAGCCCGCGATGTTCCCCGAGGATGCGCTCATCGTCGGCCCGCACGATGGGGCCGGGGGCGTCGTGCACGTAGGCGCGCAGGAAGTCGGCCATTTTCACCTGACCGATGAAGCAGATGCCCTGGCTGTCTTTTTTCTCGGCGGTGGCCAGGCCGGCGCGGAGGGCGAGCGCGCGCAAATCGGGTTTGAGTAAATCGCCGACCGGAAACCGCGCGTCGCGCAGTTGGTCCTGCGAGAGCATGGCGAGGAAATAGGATTGGTCCTTGTTTGGGTCCGCGCCTTCGAGCAGGGCGAAGTCGCCGGAGCGGTCGGGCAGGGGAGCGCGTCGGGCGTAGTGTCCGGTGGCGATGGCGGAAAATCCGTGTTCGCGCGCCCATTGGCGGAGCACGCCAAACTTGATTTCGCGGTTGCACATCACATCGGGGTTGGGCGTGAGGCCCCGGGTGTATTCGTCGAGCAGATAGGCGACGACCTTCTCCCGGTATTCCTCCATCAGGTTAACCACGCGGAATGGGATGCCGAGCTGATCGGCTACGCGTCTGGCGTCGGTGATGTCTTGTTCCCAAGGGCAATCGCCGAGGATGTTGTCCTCGTTGATCCAGTTTTTCATGTAGGCCGCCTCGATGGGCACTCCGGCGTCACGCAGACGCAGTGCGGCGACGGAGCTGTCCACGCCACCGGACAGGGCGACGAGTATTTTTTCGGGGGTGGAAACGGCGGTCATGTGGAAAAACGCGGGGCGGAGCGTCTGTCCGCAGTCGAGGAAATGTCCAGCGCAGGCGGTGGCTTGGGGCTTGTGCGTGAGGGATTGAGCGGAATTATCGGTTTCAGAATGGCTTCCCGTGCAAATGCCCTCGTCTCCGCCACACTAGAGTCCCCGACGCGGGGAATTATAGAATTACGCCAGGACTGGGAGGGGCGCAGCGTACCGGTGTTTGTGGTCGGTGGCGGCAAGCTGCGGCTGCGCAAGCTCACTCAGGTGTCGTCGGAAAACTTCGCCTTAGTCAGCGGATATCATTTCCCGAGCGAGGATGAGATCGAATTTGTTTTCGATCCGGCGTCTTATCCGGACGTAAACATCAAGACTCAGACCGTGCATGTGGCGGGGGAGTTCAATGGCTGGCGCGGGGCTGACGAAGCTTCGTGGGCCATGGTGCACGGATTGCGTGCTGGTCGCTCCGTCTTGGTCTGGCGAGGACCGGCATCCGAAGTGGTGCAGGCCGGGGCGCGGTTTAAGTTCGTTACAGGTTCGCACCAGTGGTTGCCGGTGGATTGGTCGGCACCTAATGCGGTGCGGGATGAGAGCGGGAATCTGAACCGGGAAATTCAACCCGACCGCACTGGTTGGCATTTGTTTACCTTCGACCTGAGCGCCCCGGCGGATTTGTCCGGGAACCTCACCGTGCGTTGGTCGGAAGGTCGCGCGGTCGAGGAAGTGCCGCTGCGGCCGGGCCGGTTTTTCTTTGAGTTAGGCACTTCATTACCGCTCGGGGCCTTGCCGAGCGGGGAAATGACGGTGTTCCGGCTGTTCGCGCCCCGCGCCAAATCTGTGGAGCTCGTATTGCAGTCCACTTTGTCCACCCAGGAAACCGCCTTACGTTACCGTCTGGCTCGCCGCTCCGATGCGGAAGGTGCGGCTGGCGTATGGCAGATCATCTTGGAGGGTAATCTGCATGGTTGGTATTATTGGTATCAGGTGGACGGTCCCTGCGATGCGTTCGGAGTGTTTGATCCCAAACGTCGTATTCTCGACCCTTATGCTCTGGCTACGGTGGGCCGTGAAGGGCCGGGTATCGTGGTGGATCGTGCACGCATCGGGTCGGCGATACCGCTGGATAACTTCCAGACCCCCGCCTGGCACGATCTAGTAATTTGCGAGGCGCATGTGCGTGATCTGGTGGCTTATGCACCGAACGCGCAGGGGGACCGGATGCGGCGGGGTTTTGCCGACCTGAAGGCATGGGTCGAGGATCCGGATTTTTACCTTTCCCGGCTAGGGGTGAACTGCGTCGAGCTCCAGCCCTTGCAGGAGTTCGACAGCGTGACACAGGAGGAGTATCACTGGGGCTACATGACGGTGAATTACTTCGCACCGGCGAGTGCCTACGCCACGCGGCCGGACGCGGCGTCGGGTCTGCGGGAGTTGCAGGAATTGGTGCGGGCCTTTCATGCCCGAGGCATCGCGGTGGTGGTGGACGTGGTTTACAACCATGTGGGCGAACCGGCGCATTTGGTCTTTTTGGACAAGCTCTACTACTTTGAGCAGGACGCGGCCGGACAGATGGCAAACTGGAGCGGTTGCGGTAATGACCTGCGCACCTCGGCGGCGATGGCCAAGCGGCTAATCATCGACAGCTGCGCCCACTGGCTGGAGTTCTTCGGCGTAGATGGCTTCCGCTTTGATCTCGCCGATCTGGTCGGCCCGGCCGTGTTGCGCGAAGTCGAGACGGCGTTGAAGCGGATCAAACCCGACGTGATCCTGATCGCCGAGCCCTGGAGTTTTCGCGGACATGCGGCGGGCGAGCTGCGCGACACCGGTTGGGCGTCTTGGAATGACGGATACCGCAATTTTCTGCGCGACTATGTGCGCGGGGGCGTGCCGCGCGAGACGGTCGAGTACTTCATCAAGGGGTCGCCTTGGTATTACGCCAAATGGCCGGCCCAGACGGTCAATTATACAGAGTCGCACGACGACCGTTGCTGGATCGACGTCATCACCGAAAACGCCAACCACGACGGCCATTTACCCACTGTTAATGACCGCATCCGCACTCATCTTATGGTGGCAACCTTGTTTTGTTCCATCGGCATCCCGATGATTTCGGCGGGGCAGGATTTCCTTAAGTCGAAGCACGGGGTGAACAACACCTACCAGCGCGGCGATCTCAACGCCTTGGACTACGCGCGTATTTTCCGGTTTCCCGCCACCCACGCCTATTTTGCGGACTGGATTGCGTTTCGCCTATCCGAAGCCGGTCGTTTGCTCAGGCATTTTTCCCGAGCCACGGAAGGATTTTTTGAGTTTCGCTGGGCCGAAGGCAGTAGCGCGGTGGCCATCATGTATAATGCCGATCTCAGCCAGGGACCGCAGCGGCTCTTGTTTGCGGTCAACGGCACTACCTCCGATGTCAGCATCGCGTTGGATGAACGGGCGGCGCTCCACTGGTGGCAGTTGGCGGATCAAGAGCGTTTTCTCGCACCCGGCCGGATCGCGGGTTCGCGCAAGGTTACGCCGTCGCTCTTTATGCCCGCCCTAAGCTGCGGTCTATGGATTGCCGAATAGAGTGGCCTAGGACTGTGCAGGACTTGTCTTGCCAAAGTCCGCGTAGTCCCGGCCAAGCCTTGCGTCGCCAAAACCCTTGCATTCCACGGGTACGAACCCTTTTTTGTTTCTTTCCGCGTCCTCAAGGCGCGGTTCCTCACCACCGCAAATAACACCACAAATCGAAGCCCTATCATGGCTATTAAAGTCGCTATCAATGGTTTTGGCCGCATCGGCCGCCTCGTCTTCCGCGCCCTCGTTGAACAGGGCCTTCTCGGCACCACGCTCGATGTCGTGGCCGTGGGCGATATCGTCCCCGCCGACAACCTCGCCTACTTGGTGAAATACGACTCCACCCAGGGCAAGTTCCAGGGCACTGTCACTTCCAAGAAGTCTTCCCCGGACAAGGCCGAAGACGACGTCCTCGTCATCAACGGTCGCGACATCCTGGTTGTTTCCGCCAAGACCCCCGCCGAGCTCCCTTGGGCCAAGTTGGGCGTCGATCTCGTGATCGAGTCCACCGGTCTCTTCACCGAGGCCGAAAAGGCCAAGGGCCACATCACCGCCGGCGCCAAGAAGGTCATCATTTCCGCTCCTGCCAAGGGCGAAGACATCACCGTGGTCATGGGCGTGAACGACGACAAACTCGACCTCGCCAAGCACACCATCATCTCCAACGCCTCCTGCACCACGAACTGCCTCGCGCCACTCGTCCACGTGCTGCTCAAGGAAGGCTTTGGTCTCGAAGAGGGTCTGATGACCACCATCCATTCCTACACTGCCACCCAGAAGACTGTGGACGGCCCGTCGAAAAAAGACTGGAAGGGCGGCCGTTCCGCCGCGATCAACATCATCCCGTCCTCGACCGGCGCCGCCAAGGCCACTGCTCTCGTGCTCCCAGAGACCAAGGGCAAGCTGACTGGTATGTCCTTCCGCGTGCCGACCCCGACCGTCTCGGTCGTGGACCTGACTTTCCGCAGCACCAAGGAAACCTCCCTCGCCGAGATCAACGCCGCCGTTAAAAAGGCGTCCGAGACCTACCTGAAGGGCATCCTCGGCTACACGAACGACGAGGTCGTTTCTTCCGACTTCATCCACGACAAGCAGTCTTCGATCTACGACGCCGGCTCCTCCATCGAACTCAACTCGAAGTTCTTCAAGCTCGTGTCCTGGTATGACAACGAGTGGGGCTATTCCAATCGTGTCGTCGATCTGACCAAGAAGATCGCCGCCCAGCTCTAATCTGAGTTTTTTCCAAACTCTTAATATAAACCACGGAGGACACGGGGAACACGGAGGCGATTCAGCTGCCTCTCCGTGAACTTCGTGTCTTCTGTGGTTTTCTTTTTTACGCATCCTTCCCATGGCCAAATATAAATCCATCCGCGACCTAGCCCTTGCCGGCAAACGCGTGCTCATGCGCGTCGATTTTAACGTCCCGCAGGACAAGCAGACCGGCGCGATCACCAACACCGCCCGCATCGCCGCTGCGTTGCCCACGGTCAAGTTCGCCCTCGAGCAGGGTGCCTCGGTTGTGCTCATGTCGCACCTCGGTCGTCCCGACGGTCAGCGCATCGAGAAGTTCTCGCTCAAGCCTGTCGCGGCCGAGCTCGAAAAGCTACTCGGCAAGCCAGTCAAGTTCCTCGACGACTGCGTCGGTCCAGCGATTGAGGCCGCCTGCGCCAAACTCGTCCCAGGCGAGGTCGTGTTGTTGGAAAATCTCCGTTTCCACATCGAGGAAGAGGGCAAAGTGAAGCTCGAGGACGGCACCTCCAAGAAGGCCGATCCTGTCGCCGTCACCGCCTTCCGCGCCTCCCTAACCAAGCTCGGTGATGTGTTCGTGAACGATGCCTTCGGCACCGCTCATCGCGCCCACAGTTCCATGGTTGGCGTCACCCTGCCGCAGAAGGCCGCCGGATTCCTCATGCAGGCCGAGCTCGATGCTTTCGCCAAAGTGCTGGACAACCCCCAGCGTCCTCTGCTCGCCATCCTCGGCGGAGCCAAAATCGCCGACAAGATTCCCCTCATCAAGAACCTCCTCGGCAAGGCCAACAAGATCATCATCGGCGGCGGCATGGCCTACACCTTCAAGAAGGTCGTTTACGGCAAGCAGATCGGCGACAGCCTCTTCGACGTCGAAGGCGCGAAGATCGTGCAGGACCTCGTCAACGAGGCCCAGGCCAAGGGCGTGGAACTGATTTTCCCGGTCGATTACATCGCCGCCGATAAATTCGCCCCCGACGCCGCCACCCAGGCGGTGGACGACGACTCCGGCATCCCCGCCGGCTGGCAAGGTCTCGACGCCGGTCCCAAGTCCATCGCGCTCTACCGCACCGCCATTCTCGCCTCCAAGACCATCATCTGGAACGGTCCGGCCGGCGTGTTTGAGTTCGAGAAGTTCGCTGGCGCAACCAAGGCCATGGCCGATGCCATCGCCGAGGCCACTGCGGGCGGAGCCATCACCGTGGTTGGCGGCGGCGACACCGCCACCGCAGCCAAGAAATTCGGCGTGGCCAAGAAGGTCTCGCATTGTTCCACCGGCGGCGGCGCTTCCCTCGAGTTCCTCGAAGGCAAGGCCCTGCCCGGCGTCGTGTTTTTGGAAAGCTAAGATCCCAAAAGCATACAGGAGGTAACGGAGGGAACAGATCGAGTCATCGACCTGTTTTCTTCTCCGGTACCTCCGTTTTCTCCCGTAAAAATTTAAATTTATGTCCCTCCGCAAAAAACTCATCGCTGGTAACTGGAAGATGAACAAAACCGCCGCCGACGGCGTCGCCCTCGTGGCCGATATCGTCGCCGCTGCTGGTAAACAAAACGACGTCGAAGTCGTGGTGTGCCCGCCCTTCACCGGACTGGAAAGCGCCGCCGCCAAACTCGAAGGTTCGACCGTAAAGCTCGGTGCCCAAAACATGCACCCCGAGGCTTCAGGTGCCTACACTGGCGAGATCTCAGCCGGAATGCTCCGCGCCCTCTTTGTCTCGCACGTCATTCTCGGCCATAGTGAGCGCCGCAGTTATTTCCACGAGTCCGACGCCTTCATCAACCAGAAGGTGCTGGCTGCCCTGAAGGCCCAGTTGAAGCCCATCCTCTGTGTCGGCGAGACTCTCGCCGAGCGTGAGAGCGGCAGCACACTCAAGGTGGTTCAGACCCAGCTCGAAGCCGGCCTTGAGGGCGTTTCCAAGGATTTGGCGACCAACGTCGTCATCGCCTACGAACCCGTATGGGCCATCGGCACCGGCAAGGTCGCCAGCACCGAACAGGCGCAGGAAGTGCACGCGTTCATCCGTAGCCTCCTCGTAAAGCTCTTCGGCGACGCCATCGCCCAGAAAGTACGCATCCTCTACGGCGGCTCCATGAAGCCCGCAAACGCCCCCGAGCTTTTGGCTCAGAAGGACATCGACGGCGGTCTAATCGGTGGCGCGAGCCTTGAGGCCCGCAGCTTTGTCGAGCTGGTCACCGCAGCGATCGCGATCAAGTAAGCCGAGCGCGAATGCGCGACTCCTATCGCGTTTGAGTTTCAAGCCCCGTCCGCCGGACGGGGCTTTTTCTTTTTGGCTGCTTGAGGAAAAAGCACCGCGAGGTCAGGGTCGCATTTGGCCACCTCGCGCCAGCTTTTGTCGCGGTTAAAAACATCGACCAAGAGGGCGCGCGCTTCGTCCAGTTCGCCCAGCAGAGCGGCGTAGCAGGCCAGATTGTAGTCCACCAAGACACTGGGCCGGGAGATGAGGCGGCGGCCGGTGAGCAAGGTTTCCTGCGCTTCGGTAATGCGTTCCAGTTCCCGCAACGCATAGGCCCAGGCGACCCATGGACGCTCCAGTTTGGCGTCGTTTCCGACCAATGCTTCAGCCAGAACGAGCACCTCCTGCCAGAGCGATTCGGCCATCGCTATTTCCAGCCGGACACCGAGCGCGGCGGGACTGGCGGCGAAGTCGGGTGGCAGCGGCACAAGCTCCGCACGGGCTTCGGCGAAAAGCCCGAGCTCCATGTAACCCAAAGCATAAGCGAGGTGTTTTTCAGGGGAAATCACGCGACTAAAAAAGTGCCTCAATAAAGGGCTTAAATACACTCTAAATCTGCGTCGGACTTTAACGTGGCAGCGCGGTGTAAAAATACTTGGGAAAGAGCTTCACGGCTCGGGTTGCGTCGCAACTCTCTTGCCAGAAAGTGGTTTGTGCGATGCGGTGGTGCGGGTCTTTCGCAAAGTCGTCGGCCTAACTGAGAAAAAACCATCGGTCCCTCCCTAATACCGTTCCTTCCATGCCTATCCTTGATTTCATCGTCCAGAATATCGTCTACGTCCTTTGGGGTGTTCCCCTGTTGGTCGTTATCTATAACTCGATCACGATCGCTGGTGGTGATGAAATCGTGACGCTTGAACGCCGTTGGTTTGGTCGTCAAATGCCCGATGGCCGCACAGTCGCACTTAGCAGTGAAGTGGGCGTGCAGGCTCGTGTGCTTGGCCCTGGTTTCCACTTTCTGATCCCGTTCATTTTCCGCACCTCCAAACATCGGTTTTTGGTCATCCCGTCCAATCAGGTCGGTGTGGTTCGCGCGATCACCGGTGCCCCCATTCCGTCGGGTAACTATATGGCCAAAAGTATCGAATGTGATCTGTTTCAAGATGGAGAAGCCTTCTTGCGCAACGGCGGCGAAAAGGGCCCCCAGCTCGCCATACTGCCTGAGGGTGAATATAAGATTAATCCGGCTCTATTCGAGGTGGAGATCGTGGATGCGATCATGATCGACGACAACGAGGTCGGCTACGTCGAGGCCATCGCCGGCCAACCGGTGACCCGCGCTGGCGGAAACTTTGGATCGCCCGTCGCCTGTGATAGCTTTCAAGACGCGCAAGCCTTCATCAACAACGGTGGACAAAAAGGACCGCAGATCGCCTTCCTGACCCCGGGTTTCTATCGTATTAACACCATTCTTTTCCGTATCGAGAAACGCCCGATTACCGAAATCAAGGGCGGTCAGATCGGGCTGGTCGAGGCGACCGACGGTGCGCGTATCCCTGAAGGCCGACTCCTTGCCCTGAAGGTTCCTGGGCATAACAGTTTTTACGACGGCGAAGCCTTTATTAACAACGGCGGGGAAAAGGGCCGCCAACTCGATGTGCTAATGCCGGGCCGCTACCGGATTAATCCCGCCCTCTTCAAAGTTATCAGCGTGGTGGACTGGACCAACATTGAGGCGGACCAAGTCGGCATTGTTACCATCCTTGAGGGTAAACCCATCGTCGATTCCTCAAAAATCGCCGCCGAAGAGCTGCCCCTGGGCACCCATAATAACTTCCAGGATCCGGCTGCGTTCCTCGCTTCCGGAGGCCAAAAGGGCCTCCAGATCCCCGTTCTACGCGCCGGTAACTATGCGATTAACCCCTGGTTCGCGTCAGTAGAAAAAGCGCCGATGATTCGCGTCGATATCGGCTTCTGCGGCGTGGTTACCAGTTACGTCGGTCCCGACGGTGCTGACCTCACGGACGATGCGGTGAACGCCAAAATCGTGGCCAATGGAAACAAGGGCATCTGGGCCGACCCGCTTCAGCCCGGCAAGCACCCGCTCAATACGAAGATACTCAAGGTCGATATCGTTCCTACGACGCAAATCCTGCTCAACTGGGCCGACACCCGTTCCAGCGCTCACGAGCTCGATTCGAATCTCAAAACGATCACTTTGCGCACCGCCGATGCGTTCAACGTCAACATGGACGTAAGCGTCATCATCCACATCCCGATGAAAAACGCCCCCAAGGTGATCGCCAACCTCGGGTCCGTTAAAAACATGATTTCCCAGGTGTTGGAGCCGGCCATCAGCTCTCACTTCCGCAACGCATCCCAATACATCAAAGCCCTCGATCTCTACACCGAGCGCAAACAGCTTCAGGAAAAAGCCAAAACCCACATCGACGGCGTTCTCCGCGTTCACCACATCGATTCCAAGGATACGCTGATCGCTGACGTGGTGCTGCCAGCCGAGCTGACCAAAACCGTCACGGACCGTCAGATTGCCGAACAAGAGAAGAAAACCTACGCCACTCAGAAAGAGGCGCAGGACGAGCGCCGCGCCTTGGAAAATGCGACCGCTCAGGCGGCCATGCAGCCTAAGGTCGTAGAGTCCGAGCGTAACGTGGAAATCCAGAAGAATTTGGCCGAAGGTAAAGTGAAGGAAGCGGAAGGTTCCAAGGTCGCCGCCATTCTTCAGGCCACCGGTGAATCCGAAGCGATCAAGCTCCGCGCTGCCGCCCAAGCTGAAGCGACCAAGGTGACCGCTGAGGCCCAGTCCGAAGCCACGGCCAAGATCGGTAATGCTGAGGCAGAAGTTATCCTGGCGAAGGGCCAATCTACCGCCGAAGCCTACCGCCTCGAAGTCGATGCGATGGGGAAGGATGTGTTCGGCCAGATTCGCGTGGTAGAAAAAATCGCCACCGGCACGCTCAAGCTCATCCCCGAGAACCTCGTCATCGGCGGCGGTGGCGCGGGCGGCGCCGGCGGCAATGATCTGATGAATGGATTCTTTGGCATCAGCCTGCTGGAGAAGTTAACCGGGCGCAGCTTCACCGTGAAACCCGAAGAGCTTGAAGCCAAGTCGCCGACCGCAGCTAGCGCTGAGCGTAAGAGTTAAGGTTGATCACTTCTCGCCCTACGCTGCGGTTCTTCATCGCCGCAGCGTAGGGGCGAGCTTTGGGGGTTACACAGAAGCTGGGTTGTTCGATTCCTTCGGGAGGCGACGTTCGTGCAGCCAGGCGAAAATGACCGGGGTGACTAGAAGGATATGCAGCAGTGACGATAGCATGCCGCCGACTACGGGGGCGGCGATGGGTTGCATCACTTCTACTCCAGTCCGCGCGCTCCAGAATATCGGCAGCAGCGAGGCGACGGTGGTGGCGACCGTCATCACCTTGGGGCGCAAGCGGAGGCGCGCGCCGACTTTGATCGCATCGACCAGTTCCTTGCGGGTCAGCTCCCGGCCGAGTTGCTTGCGGAGGGAAACTACCGCTTCCTCCAGATACACTACCATTACCACGCCGGTCTGGATAGCGGTGCCGAAAAGCGCGATGTATCCGACCCAGACTGCCACGCTAAAATTGAAGCCGAGGATGGATTGGAGAATCACGCCACCGGTGAGGGCAAAGGGCACGGCGAGGATAACATGCGCAGCCTCGGGAACGCTGCGAAACGTCATTACCAGCAGGATAAAGATGATCACGATCACCGCCGGGAACACGTAGGCGAGGGTCTGGCGGGCACGGATCTGGTGTTCGTATTGGCCGGAATACTCGATGGTCATGCCCGGATCCAAAGTAACCGATTGGGTTACTTTGGCTTTAATTTCGTCCACGAAGCCGCCGAGGTCGCGGTTTTGGACGTTGGCCTGGACGAAGACGCGGAGACGTCCATTTTCGCTCTGAATCTCACTGGCGCCGACAACTCGTTTGATGGCCGCGATCTGGCGCAACGGAACGAACGGCCCGGAGGGGGTGGGGATTAATAAGTCGCCGATTTTATCGAGATCGTCGCGGTCAGCTCGCTCCAGCCGGACCTGCACCGGCCAGCGTTCACGGCCTTTTAGCGTAGTCGTGGCGACGGCGCCGCCGATGCCGGTTTCGACGTAGGAAAACACGTCGGCCACGCGCAGGCCGTAGCGGCGCAGGGCTTCGCGATCCGGCGTGATTTCGAGGTAGGGTTTGCCCTGGGCACGCGAGGGTGCGACGCCAGTCGCGCCGGAAATACCTGCGATCACGCGCTCAATCTCGAATGCTTTGGCCTGGAGCGCGTCGATGTTGTCGCCGAAAATCTTTACGCCGACTTGGGCGCGAATGCCCGTGCTCGTCATCAGAATGCGATTCTCGATCGGCTGGAGAAAACCGGGCACGTAGCCGGGCACTTGGGTGAGCCGTTCCGAAAGCTCCGAGATGATTTTTGCCTTGGTGACACCGGGTCGCCACTCGGAGGCGGGTTTGAGCAGGATGGTGGTCTCGATCATCTCGACCGGAGCGGGGTCGGTGGCGGTGTCGGCGCGGCCGAGTTTTCCGGCCACGGAGACGACCTCGGGGTGCGAGGCGATGACCTTGTCCTGCCAGCTCATGATGCGGTTTACTTCGGTGAGCGAGGTGGACGGCAGCAACACAGGCATGAAGAGCAGCGAGCCTTCCTCAAGCGTGGGCATGAACTCGGAGCCGAACCCTCGCGTGAAACGCTCCGGCAATGACGAATGACGAATGACGAATGACGAAATCGGCTGAGGGAGGCCGAAGGCGATGACGGACGTGATGACCAATAGCGTGGCGGCGAGGGACATGACGGTTTTGCGATGGGTGAGCGCCCAATCGAGCAAGGGCTCGTAGCCGAGGAGGAGAAACTTCATCAGCCAGTTTTCGCTCTCGGGCTTGAAGGGACCGCGAACGAGGTAAGTGCAGAAAACCGGCACGGCGGTGATGGCTAGAATGACCGCGCCGAGTAGGGCGAAACTCTTGGTGTAGGCGAGCGGGTGAAAGAGCTTTCCCTCCTGACCCGAGAGCAGGAACACCGGAACGAAGGCCAGGATGATGATCATCATCGAGAAAAACATCGGACGCCCGACTTGGGTGGCGGCTTCCAGCGTGTGTTGAAAAACCTCCGGTGGGGTGAGTCGCCGGCGGAGCTCTTCCTCGGCGCGTTCGCAGTGGCGAATGACGTTTTCGGTCATGACGATACCGGCATCGACTAGCACGCCGATGGAGATGGCGATGCCGGTCAGCGACATGATGTTCGACGGAATGCCGAAACGATCCATGAGGATAAACGAAACCAGGATCGACGCCGGCAGCGGCAGCGTGACGATCAGGATGCTGCGGAAGTGAAACAGGAAGAGGATGTGGGCGAGCGTTACCAGAATAATCTCTTCGGTGAGCGCGTGCTTGAGCGTATCGATCGCGCGCTGGATCAGGTCGGCCCGGTCGTAAAATGGCGCGACCGTGACGCCGGCGGGCAGGCCGGGGGCGAGGGTGGCTAGGCGAGCCTTTACGTCTTGGATGACTTGATAGGCATTTTCGCCGTAGCGCATCACGACGATGCCGCCGACCACGGCGCGGCCATCCACATCGAGCGCTCCGCGCCGGAACTCGCCGCCGATCTGCACGGTGGCGACATCGCGCAGGGTGAGCGGCACACCACCGCGCGGCATGAGCGGGATCTTTTCCAGATCGGCGGGTGAGGTTACCAAGCCGACGCCGCGCACGATATATTCGGCGCCGTTTTCCTCCAGGGTTTTGCCGCCGACGTTGGCGTTGCTGGCCCCGACGGCGTCAATCACTTCGCCGAGGGAGAGGCCGAACTGTTTTAGTTTCAGGGCCGAAACCTCGATTTGATACTGGCGGACGAAACCACCGATGCTGGCGACCTCGGCGACGCCGGGGGTGGCGGCGAGTTGATAACGGATAAACGTATCTTGCAGGGCGCGCAGGGAGCCGAGGTCTTGTTTCCCGGAGGCGTCCTTTAGGTAATATTGATAAACCCAGCCGAGGCCGGTGGCGTCGGGCCCGAGGCGTGCGGTGACGGCGGACGGCAGAAGTTCTCCTAAGGAATTCAGACGCTCCAGCACCCGCGTCCGGGCGAAGTAGTTTTCGATTTTGTCGTCGAAAATAACGGTGAGAAACGAGAAGCCGAACATGGACGTGGCGCGCACGGTTTTTACGCCGGCCAAGCCTTGGAGGGAGACTGAGAGCGGGTAGGTGATCTGATCTTCGACTTCCTGGGGCGAGCGGCCGGGCAAGTCGGCGTAAACGATCACTTGATTCTCGGAAAGATCGGGAATGGCGTCCACCGGCACGCGTTTCAGCGCGACCACGCCCCAGGCGCAGAGTGCGACGAAGGCGGCGAGGACGATGAAGCGGTTGTGCAGCGACCAGCGGATGATGAAGGCGATCATGGCGCGTTACTTGAGCTCGTTGCCGCACTCCAGCATGGCGGAACCGAAAAAGGGGTTTCGCACGGCGTCGTCGTGCTGGAGCCAGCGCGCCTTGCGCGTGACCGGGGCCATGGGGCATTGAAAAATTCGCAGGCCCCCGCGTTGCTCCACCGGCAAGGCGCGGGCGAGATCGGCGACGGCGCTGCTAAACGCCTCGAACGGGGCGCGGGCAGTGGTGAGATCGGGACCCGGCACGAGGGCGGCGGCGAGCGGCATCAGGGTTTCGTGGGCCTCGCCGGATTGGTGCACGGCGGCGGTCAGAGCGGGCAGGAGTTTGGCGTAGGCGGCGAGGTCGTCGGCGGAGAGCGCGGCGGCGGCCTCGGCGGATGTTTGGAAGAGTGGCTGGTTGTTGGAGGGTATTGCGGTGGGGGCGGGCGCAGCGTGGTCGTGGGGCGCGGGGGGAGGCGAATCGTTGCCGTTGGCGCTGTGGGCGAGTTGGGCCTGGCCGTCGATCAGCAGCGCGCCTTGGGTGACGACTTTTTCGCCGGGGGCGAGACCGTCGAGAATTTCGACTGCGTCGTCGCCGGTGCGACCCAGTTTGAGCGATCTGGGTTCGTAGGTGCGGTCGCCGAGTTCGACGTAAGCCATGGGTTCGCGCTGGGTGTGAAGCACGGCGCTACGCGGGGCGATGAGGGTTTCGGGAGTTTCGAGGGTGACGCGACCGGTGGCGGTTATCCGGTGGCGGAGGCGGCGGTCGGTGTTTTCAAGCACGACGCGGACCTTGGCGGTGCGGGTCATTTCGTTGAGGTTGGGGTCGATGAAGGTGATGGGCGCGCTGAGGGTTTGGCCCGCGAGCGAGGGGACGGAGATTTCCACGGTTTGGCCGATCCGTAGCGCGGGCAGGTCGGGTTCGTAGGCGTCGAAAACGAACCACATTTGTTTAAAGTCCCCGATGGCGAAGAGCATGTCGCCGGCCTTCACGTAGCCACCGGCGTAGGCGGTTTCGCTGCGGGCAACCACGGTGCCGGAGAGCGGGGCCAGAATTTCGGTTTCGCGGCTGACTTCGGAGGCAAGGGCGAGGGCGTCGATTTGTTGTTCCAGGAGGCCGAGGCGAATAAGTTTTTCGCGCGCGGCACCGAGTAGAGTCGAGTTGGTACGGGCAAGGGAGTGAAACTCTTGGCGGGCGGTGAGCAGTTCGGGGCTGTAAAGCACGGCGAGCGGTTCGCCGGCGGCGACTTCGACGCCTGTGGTGTGAACGTAAAGTTTTTCGATACGGGCGTCGGTGTAGGCGGATAGATAGCGATGACGGCTTTCGTCGTCGTCGATGATGCCGGCCACACGAAGGGTGCGCACCAGCGGAGCGCGACGAATCTCGGCGGTCTGCACGCCGATGACGGAGGCGGAGGAGGCCGCGAGGGTGACTAGGCTGGGGTCGGTGGAGACACCCGCCTCGCCCTCGTAAACAGGCATGAGCGTCATGCCGCAGATCGTGCACTTGCCGGGTTGATCGGACTTGATCCACGGATGCATCGGCGACTGGTAAAACTTTATTTTCCGGGCTTCGGTCGCGGTTTGAACCGGGGTCGGCTTCATGGTGTGAAGCGCGGCTTGGTAGCCGGCGGCGGCGGCGAGACCGGCAACAAGGACGAGGGTGAAAAAGGTACGTGCTTTCATGGTTGGAGGTCTTGGCCGGAGAGGAAGCAAAGTTCGGCGGAAGCGAGGGCGTGGTAGACGCGGAGTTCTACGAGTTTAAGCTCGGCTTCCAGCGTCATGCGCTGGGCGGCGAGCACGGCGATGAGGGGTTCGCGGCCGGCCTCGTAATCGCGGCGGGCGGCTTCGGTGCTGGCGCGGGTGAGGGGAAGGATTTCTTCCGTGTAGCGTTTTATCTGCGCGTAAGTGGTGGTGGCTCGGGTGTGGGAGGTGGCGACCATGCCGGCGATTTCGGCTTCGCCGGCCTCGACCTCGGCCCGGGCGGCGGTTACGCGACTACGGGCCTCGGCGAGTTCTGAACGGGTGCGCCCCGGATTGGCCCAAGGAATGGAAAAGGAGATGGCAGTATCGTAGCTGGTAACGACATCGCCGGAGTTTTTCATGCGGCGGGCGGTGACGGAGAGTTCGGGGTCGATGGCGCGGTTTTTTTGAACGACGGCGAGTTTGGCGCGGGCGGCGTCGGTTTCGCGACGTGCGACGGCTATTTCGGGACTGAGGGCGCGGGCGCGGTTTACGGCTTCGGATAGGTCAAGTGAAGGAGCGGTTGGCTCGGGTAGTGCCAAGAGGGGTATCGCCGCCGAAGCGGGACGAAGCAGAAGGGCGTTGAGCATAGCGGCTTCCTGGGCGCGCATGCCGGTAAGTTCGGCGAGTTCGGCGTCGAGTTTGGCGAGTTCGGTTTCGAGGGCGAGGAGCTCGGACTGGGGGCGGCGTCCGACTTCGTAGGCTTGGCGGGCGAGCGGGCGGAATTGGTCGAGGTTTGCGCGGAGACGAGTGTTGGCTTCGAGGCGGGCGTCAGCGGCGGCGAGGCGGGTGTAGGCGTTGCGGACTTGGTTGAGTAGCATCCACTCGCGGCGGCGGGCTTGGGCGGAGGCGACGCCGGCCTCGGCATCGGCGGCTTGGGCACGGAGACGAGGGCGGCCGCTTAAGGGCAACTCTTGGGAAACCATGACTTCGAGCTCATGGTAATCGACGAGGTTGGTGTCTTCCCGGTTGAGGCTTAGCCCGACTTTGGGGGCCATCCAGGCTTTTTCCTGATCGCTGCGTGCGGCGGCGGCGGCGGTAGTCGAGCGGGCGGCGACGAGCGCTGGATGGGTGTTTCGAATGGCGTTAAAGACCTGTTCGAGGGTTAAGGCCGTTGGTGAGGCCGGGATGGGTGGCTCTTGGGCTACAACGGGCGACCAAACGGCGAGCAGTAAGGTGAGCGACAGACGGGATTTCATGGCGTTGGGCAAAGCAGTAGCTGCGTGCCCGATTGGGGCGTTTGGGTGGCGGAAGCGGCTGCGGAGGGTTACCGCTTAGTGCATGTGGCCGGTGTGGGCGGCGTCGGCTTTAGGGGCGGCTTTGGATTTCGCGGCGGCGTCGATTTTAGCGAGGTATTTGGCCGGGTCTTTCTTGAAATCTTTCACGCAATCGGAGCAGCAAAAGCGGACGAGGCGGTCGGGTTGGCCGGCCTCCTTGTGGATGTAGTCAATGGGGCCCCCCATGCCGCCGCCTTCGAGGGCCTCGTCGGAGACGACGCAGGTGGTGAGGGGATAGGCGGCTTTGAGGGCGGGGGAAACCGTGCTCGGGGCAGGTTCGGCCTTCAGGGCGGCAAAGGGCGCGAGCAGGGCAAGGACTAGGATGGTGGAAGTGAGTTTCATGCAGGGGGTCATACGCGGGGGAGGGGACGATCCCTTGGCTTTAATTAGTATGATCTCAGCTTATGTTTCTTAGTCTTTGCATCGGTTAAGGCATGAGGGCGGTCCGTATTCTCCCTCGACTTTTGATGTTTTGGGTGGGTGCTTAGAAGGCTTTCACCTACGTGTATGGAACCGCTTAAAAAATCATGGGGTAACCCACTAGGCACGGTCGTGCTTGCACTGACCGGTTTGCCGTTTACTGCGTGGGCGGATCAAGTGCAGCGGCCTGAGCCAATACCTGGTGAGGCTGCGGGTTGGTCCGTATCGATCGGCTTGGGTTTGCTGGCGGGGTTGATTGCGGCAGGAGTCTGGCGTGCGTATTATCGTCGTAGAGTTCGGACCTCGGCCATGGCGGCTTCGCGCATGCAGTTCCTGTTTGAGAACGCGCCGGTAGCGGTGCTAATCGTGGATATGCGTCCGCAGGTGGCGTGGTTGGAGGCGCGACGCAAAGAGGGGGTAAAGGACATCCGCGCCTTTCTGGCGGCCAATCCCGAGGTGGTGCGGACGCAGTTTTTGCAGTTATCTATCTCGGCGGCCAATCGGACTGCATTGGCATTGGGGGGCATAGCGGATTTGGCGGCCTTAAGAGCGAACATGGGCGTGTTTGCTCCGAATTTTTCGACCGTCTTTGCCGAGGAACTGGCCTTGCTCTGGGCGGGAAAGACGGAGCTGGTGCATAATGTGACTTTTAGCCGACTGGATGGGCAAGTGGTGCACTCGATTTTGCACTGGTCGGTGCCCGTTGAGGGGGGGCGACCCGATTACTCTCGGGCGATGTCGGTTTTCACTGACGTGAGTGATTTGCGCAGCACGCAGGAGCGTTTGCAGCACAGCGAGGATCGCTGGCATCTGGCGGTGCGAGGAATCAACGCCGGCATCTGGGAAATCGATTTTATCACCGGGCAGTTTTTTCTCTCGGAGCGCAGTCGCGAGATGCTGGGCTATGCGCCGGGTGATTTGGAGGCTTCACGGGAGGCTTGGGAGGCTTTGGTGCATCCCGAGGATCGCGCCGCGATGGTGCGGGAGATGCAGCGGCATTTAAGCGAACGCACGGAGGGTTACCGGGTGGAATACCGGTTGTTGTGCCAGGACGGCCAATACCGCTGGGTGATGGCTCGCGGGCTGGCGCAGTTTGACTCGGTGGGCAAACCCATCCGGCTGGTCGGCACGCACTCGGACATCAACGCCCGAAAAGTCGCCGAGGAGGAATTGGCCTCTGAGCGCGAGCGTTTGAAAGTTACCTTGCGCGCGATGGTGGAAGCGGTGGTGACCACCAATCGGCACGGAGTGATTAATTATCTCAACGATGCGGCGGAGCAGCTGACCGGCTGGACGGACGGGGCGGCGATCGGACGAGTGCTTTCGGACGTGTGTCCCTTGCAACACGAGCGCACGCGCGAGGCGTTGCCCTCGCCGCATCTACGGGCGTTGTCCGACGCCTTGGTGGTGGAGTTACCGCCAGCGACCGTGATTTTGCACAGGCAAGGGGTGAGTCGATTGGTCGAAGGGCGTTGTGCACCGATTCGCGATGTTTCCAGCCAACCGGCGGGCGTGGTGTTGGTGCTGCGTGATGTCACGGAGCGGGCCAAGCTCGAGGCAGAAATGCTACGTGCGACCAAGCTCGAATCCGTTGGCGTGCTGGCGGGCGGCATCGCTCACGATTTCAATAATCTTCTGACCGTAATCATGGGCAACGTGACCCTGGCGACCCTGGACTCACAAATCCAGGAGGGCGGGGTGCAGTGGCTGAACGAGGCGGAGAAGGGTTTAATGCGGGCGCGGGATTTGACGCAGCAGTTGCTAACTTTTGCCAAGGGCGGGGATCCGATTCGGTCGGCGGTGCAATTGGCCGAAGTGGTGCGCGAGACAGCTCAATTTTCCCTGCATGGGTCGAAAGTGAAGTGCGAGTTCGAGATCGAAAATGATCTCTGGTCGGCCGATGTGGACAAGGGCCAGATTGGCCAAGTGGTGCAAAACCTAGTGCTCAATGCCGTGCAAGCGATGCCCACGGGCGGTGTTATTTGGATAAACCTATCCAATGACGGTGCGCCCCCGGTGCGCACCGGATTAACCAGTGCAGCGGTACGGCTGTCGGTAGCGGATACGGGTGGGGGCATCCGCCCCGAGCATGTCAGCAAAATCTTCGATCCCTACTTTACGACCAAACAAGAAGGTAGCGGTCTTGGATTGGCCACGGTCTATGCGGTGGTCAAGAAACACGGTGGGTACATCGAATTGGAGTCGGAGCTCGGGCGCGGCACGACTTTCCGGATCTGGCTGCCGGCTACGAGAAGTGCCGTGCCGGAAAAGCCCGCGACGGCAAATCCCTTTGGCACCGGCCCGATGAACGGCCGCGTGCTGCTCATGGATGACGAACAGGCTATCCGGGAAATGGCTTCGCAGTTGCTGAAACGAATCGGCTTTGGCGTGACGACCGTTCCCGAAGGCGAGGATGCGGTAAACGCCTACCGTGAGGCACTGGCCAATGGGCGTCGTTTTGATCTGGTGATCATGGACCTGACTGTGCCGGGTGGCATGGGTGGCTTGGAGGCACTGCGGCGGATGAAGGAGATCGACCCCACCGTAAGAGCTATCGTCAGCAGCGGTTATTCGAGCGATCCGGTTATGAGCGATTTTCGCGCTTATGGATTCTCCGGTATGATTCCCAAGCCCTACCGAATCACCGATTTTGCCAAGGTGATCCGACAGGTGTTAGAGGCCTAGGGCGAGTCTTGGTTTAATCTTCGCCCGTCGCCAAGGCCCTGCGGGGAAAGCGTGGAGCACGCTGGTCAGGCGTTGCGAAAGGCGGCATGGGCCGCTGGCCCACCTCCGCCTCTCGCGCCTTGGCCGAGCCGCGCTCCACGCTCCCGCCGGACAGAGTTTAAACCCGGGCACGCCCTAAACCGACCTCAGCTAGCCCGGCCGCGGCGGGTGTCACGCTCGGTTTTCTCGGTGGGAATGAGGTTGTCGGTGCGAATGACAAAGACCGGGGCCTTGGTTTTCACCCAAACCTGCTGCTCTTTAAACGCCTTGGCCGGGATGTTTTCAATGGCGTCGGCCAGAGTCTTTGCGGGCATCATGCGGCCTTTCTTGGTGGTATTGAACTCGTAGGCGGCTTTGTGGATACGTTCGGTCGTGCTGGTCACGGAAGCGTCTTCCGGAATCTGGAAAACCCAGCCGGTGAACTCGGCTTTTTCGGGCAGTTGGTTGTCCGGATCAGAAACGAGGATGGAAAACTGTTTTTTCACCGCGGGTGGTTTCTCTTCGTCCACTTCGGGTTCCACCGCCTGGTTCATCTCTTCGACGATCTGCCGTAAAAGGGCAGGGTCGATGTCGTTACGTTTGAGGATTTCAGCTACTTGATTGACGTCGATTTTCGGCATGGCGTGCGGGGAAATTAAAGGTCACGAAAGGACACACATGGAAGTGAATGTAAAGGTTGAGGGACTGGCGCAGCGCGCGGACGAGCTTTTTGATGTGGTGGACGAGCATGACCACGTCACAGGGCAGGCACGGCGTGACTACGTGCACGCCAACAAGCTGAGGCACCGGGCGGTGCATGTGCTGTGTTTTGATCAGGCGGGCCGGGTGTTTTTGCAGCGCCGCTCGATGCTCAAGGACTCTGCACCAGGCCGATGGTGCGCCTCGTGCTCGGGTCATGTGGATGCGGGCGAAGATTACGATCAGGCAGCGGTGCGCGAGCTGGCGGAGGAGATCGGCGTGGTGGTGTCGGGCCCGGATGTGTTGACCCGCTGGCTGCGGCTGGACGCAAGGCGCGAGACTGGCATGGAGTTCGTCTGGGTTTATCGGGTGGAGCACGAAGGGCCGTTTCAGTTACACCCGGCCGAAATCATGGACGGAGCTTGGTTTGACCGAGAGAGTTTGAATCAAGCGTTGCGCGAGCGCCCGAAGGATTTCGCCGGTTCGTTTCGCTATATTTGGGCCCAGTTTTCCAGGTAGGCCGGTAGAGCGGGGTATCAGTGGCTAGAGTGAGTCTGGCGGAGCAGGCAGGTCACGGGCCCGCTTGAGGTGGGCGCCACGCTTGAGCGGTTTGGGGGTGCCGGAGTCTTCGGCGGCGGCGCGGAGGCGTTTGAGTTCGTCGAACTGCTTGGGGGACATCAGGCGACGAGGCACGCGTTTGGCGGCTTCATCCATGAGACGATCCCAGAGCTCGGCGGTGATCGGCTCCAAGGGTTCCCAGGCGGTATGGTGGCCTTGGTGGCGTTGCCACGTGACGGTGCCGCCGTGAAACACGACCCATACCTGATATTTGCCTTGTTCAGGGTCGCGGACCCACCAGCCGAATTCCATTGCCATAGCCCGAAGGGTAAAGCCCGCCGAAGAGTCGGGCGCCAGCGCAAAGCGGTCGGGCGGCTTACGGCTTGCACGGCGGGCAAGCTGAGCGCGGCATGTGGGCATGAAACGTTTTGGGCGATTTACGCGAGTGGGTTTGGTGTTGATCGCGCTCGGTGTGGCTACGAATGCGGGCAGGTCGGATCTGGCTGCCGACCTGGCGCGAATCGCGACCGAGGCGACGGGGGGAACCCAGGCCATGACTGCGCTGGCGAGTTGGCGCGCGGTCGGTGAAACCCGCATCGGTGAGCGTTCGGTGCCTTTTATTCTTCATGTGGCGCGACCGCGCTCGGTGCGTATCGAGACGGTGGGCGAGGCAGGCTCGCTGGTGCGGGCTTTTGACGGGGTGCACGTGCCGTGGAAAAAAGCCGACGCGCTCAAGCCGCCCATGCGTTTGGGGCGTGAAGAGGAACGTCTTTTTGTGCAGGAGGCGGAGTTTGATTCGCCCTTGTATGACTATCAAACGCGCCGAATCAGCCTGGACTACGCTGGCGAGACGATGATCGGAGGGACGACTTACCAGAGTTTGTTGGCGACGTTAAACTACAGCGAGGTAAGCACGCTTTATCTCGATGATGAGACCCACCTGCTGACCCGGCGTGAGGTGCGTAGAAAACTGGCCGGGCAAGAGGTCCGAATGGTCACGATTTATAGTGATTTCAGAGCGGTGGCAGGAGTGCTTTTACCCCATCGTATTCGGGTGGAATCGGAGGGGCGGATGCTGCACGAAAGTGTGATTGAAAGCTACGTGGCGAACCCGGAATTGCCGAAGGATTTTTTCTCCCCGCCGGTCGCCGAATGGCCCAAGCTTTAGGCGCGGAACGAATCGCAGAACGAGCCGACTTGCCAGCCGGCGCGGGGCGCAGTCAACTGGACAACTTATGGCACTCTTTGGCTCTCTTTCCACGGTTCGTTCGCAGTTAGCTTCGTCGCCGGGCTTCGTTCTGGCGCTGGGCTATGTGGCGCGTTGCCTGACGCCGGGCTCGATCGAGGCAGCCCGTATCGCCGCCGTGCCGGTGGGTGCGACGGAACGGATCGAACTGGGCGACGGGGTGTTTGCCTTGGAGCAGGCTTACGACACGAAACCGGCTAGCGAAGGCCGTTGGGAAGCGCATGAGAAACACATCGACGTGCAGGTGGTGGTCGCGGGGCGGGAATTGATGCGCGTGATTGAGGTGAACCAACTTTCCCTAACCGAGGATTTGCGCAGCGAGCGCGACCTGATGTTTTACGCCGCTCACGAAGGCGGCTCGACCTTGCGGGTGCTGGCGGGCGAGGCGGCAGTCTTTTTCCCGGTGGATGGGCACATGCCATCGCTGGCGGACGGGCCAACATCCCTGGTGCGTAAGACCGTGGTCAAAGTCCCCGTGACGGCCCGCGCGTGAACTACCGTCACCATTTTCACGCGGCTAACTTTGCCGACGTGCTCAAACACGCCACCTTGCTCAGGCTCATCGCCGGGCTTCAGGCGAAGGAAAAAGGGTTTCTCTACCTCGATTCGCATGCCGGCCGGGGCGGCTATGATCTAAAGGAGGCAGCCACCGGCACCACGCGCGAGCGTGAGGCTGAGTGGCCGAACGGGCTGGGGCGGATATGGGGGCGGCGCGATCTTCCGCCTGAGCTTCAAGCGTACGCCGAGGCGGTGCGGATGTTTGATCAAGCCACCCGCACGGCGAACGAGGGTGGCACGGAGGAGGGCGAGTTCCCCCGATTTTACCCCGGCTCACCGTGGCTGGCTCAGGCGGCCTTGCGGGCGCAGGACCGCGCGTTGCTCTGTGAGCGTCAACCGGACGAGGCCGCCGCGTTGGTGGATAGTTTTCGTGGGGTTCGCCGCTGCTCCGTTCAAGCCATGGATGGGTACACGGCGGTGCGGGCATACCTGCCTCCACCGGAGCGCCGGGCACTGGTTTTGATCGATCCGCCCTTCGAGGCGGCGGACGAATGGACAAATGTGATCACCGCCTTGCGTGAGGGCTTGGCACGTTTGCCCGGAGGCACGTTTGCGGTGTGGTATCCACTCACGGCTCGCGCCCGGGTGGATGCGTTTTACCGGCAGTTGCTGGCTTTGCCGAAATTGCCGCCCTGCTACACGGTCGAGCTACTTATCGCGGGCGACGGTGCCGGACTGAAAGTCTGGGGCTGCGGTTTGTTGGTTATCAATCCGCCTTGGGGCAGTGCCCGCCCCTTGGATGCGATGGCGCGTTGGCTGGCCCCGGTGCTGGCCCAGGGCGATGGAGCGGCCGGGGGCGTGCATTGGTTGGTGCCGGAGCTTTAGGCGGAATTACGTGCAACTACGTAGGGTTGCCCTTGCGCTGGAGGCGAGGGCGCGTTTGCTGTGGCGACCTGAGGTGGGTCACAGACCATGTCTAAATCTCAAAAATCCACAGTCTATTCGCCAGTCATCCGGGTGGTGATGATCGAGGACGATCCGGTTTACCGGCAGTTTTTACGTCAGGTATTGAAGAAGATAGCTGGCGTGGACTTGATCGGCGAGTTCGGCACGGCCAAGGAAGGTGTGGCTGCCTGTTTACGGGATAAACCCGAGGCACTTTTACTTGATTTACATCTTCCAGATCAGCAAGGCGTAGAGGTCGTGCGCACGCTAAGACCCACCTTGCCGGATATGATTGTGCTGCTTATGACCGCCCATCCGCGCGGTGATTTGCCAAGAGAGTTACTCAAGCTTGGCGTGCAAGGCTTCGGTGACAAAACCGCCAGTTCGGTGGAGCTCGCCAAGACTATCCGCAGTGTTCTGGCTGGTGGTTTGAGCTACACCAGCACGGCAGGCTTGGCCAAGGTTGCGGCCGAGCCTGCGGTGGTGTTGCCCGGCGACGCACAGAATGTCCTTCCCGACGTGCTTACGACGCGCGAGCTGCAGATTGCCAAACTGGTGGCAGCGGCGCTCTCGTCCAAGGAAGTCGCGACGAAACTGAATTTAAGCACACGCACGGTTGAAAAACACCGGGCCAACATTCACGCCAAGTTGGGCGTGCGCGATGTGGTGGGCCTGACCCGCTGGTGCATGTATCACGACTTGGTTAAGTAATTGGCGATCAAATACTCCGGCGCTGTGTCCGTTAACAAAAACCCCGGATCGCTGCGGGAGCGACCCGGGGTTAACGCAGGGCTTTTTCGTATTTTAACCCGAAAAACCTCACGCGGCGTGAGCGAGTGCAGAGCTCCGACGCGGTATATTCACACTTAGGATGCCATCGGAGAGTTCGGCTGAGAGGGTGGAGTAGTCGAGGTCGCGACCGAGGCGCAGACGGAGTTCGTAGTCGAGTTGGACGCTTTCCAGGTTGGCGGCGGCGAAATTGACCCGCACGGAGTGGGTCTTGCGGCCAACTACCACGAGATCGGGTCCGCGCACCACGATTTCAACGCCAGCGGCATCCACGCCAGGCAGGAAAACCGTCAGCTCCACGCGGTCGCCGTGCGGTTGGCAATCGTAATGCGGGCTGCGCGTCTCACTATTCACGGCGGAGACGGAACGGCCCGGACGACGACTGCTGGACAGCGTAGGCGGAAGGATCGTGTTCATAGGAAAGATAGAGGAAATGGTTTTGGAAAAGCTGAAATAATTATCACGTCACAATGCAGATGCTCGGGGCCGTTTGGTGGCCGCCGGCTAGAAGAGTCTTAGTTTCAAAATGAAGCCGCTTTTACGGCTCAGACTCGTCGGACCGGACAACACGATTGGTGTTGTTGGCACCAATGTTTTTGCGCGCCCTGCATCAGGCCGTGGACGCATTGCGCAGTCTTCACGTTGGAAGCACCGGCGGAGCGAAGGGCGATGATGGATAAGGAGGGCGTCATTTGGTTTTGTTGTGTTCAACATGCACGTTGCATCGCTCGTGCCAAGTGCGCGGATGTTTCTGGCGGTTAAGATTGGGTGTCGGCCGGGGCTTGAGTTGGAGTTCCGGCTTTGGCCGGGGACTAGTCGCGCGAAGAGAGGGACCGCCTAAAGGCGGGGCTCCAACGGCGAGGCGTAGAGAAGGGGGGACGAGCGAGGGCGGTTGTTTCCCGCATAAAAAAAGCCGGCCGCGCTGAGGAGCGCGGCCGGCCAGGTGAAGCCTACTGAAACGATGTGTTTTCCCGGCTTAACGAACGACACGGGCGCCGCCGCCACCGATGGTTTTTTCGACCTCTTTGCGGGTAGCCATGGAGGTGTCGCCAGGGGTGGTGGAGGCCAGGGCACCGTGGGCGGCTCCGTATTCAACGGCTTTTTTCGGATCGTTGAATTCGAGGAAGCCGAACTGGAGGCCGCTGGCAAAGGAGTCGCCGCCGCCGACGCGGTCGAGGATCTCCAGGCGGGGGTATTGCTTGCTCTCGTAAAACTGGCCGTCGTGCCAGAGGATGGCCGACCAGTCGTTAACCGTGGCGGTGTGCACGTGACGCAGCGTGGTGGCGGCGACCTTGAAGTTGGGGAATTCCTTCACAGCGGTCTCGATCATGGTCTTAAATGCATCGGTCTCGATGTGTTTGAGGTCCTCGGCACCCTTGACGGCGAAGCCGAGCGAAGCGGTGAAGTCCTCTTCGTTGCCGATCATGACATCCACGTATTTGGCGATCTCGCGGTTGACCTCCTGGGCTTTTTTGAGGCCGCCGATGGTCTTCCAGAGCGAGGGGCGGTAGTTGAGATCGTAGGAGACGATGACGCCGTGTTTGTTGGCGGCTTTAACCGCTTCGATGGTCGCCTCGGCGGTCGAGGTGGAGAGGGCGGCGAAGATGCCGCCGGTGTGGAACCAGCGGGCGCCGAGCTTGCCGAAAATGTGGTCCCAATCGAAATCACCGGGCTTGATCTGGGAAGCGGCGGTGTTGCCACGGTCGGGGTTGCCGACTGCGCCGCGGATGCCGAAGCCGCGCTCGGTGAAGTTGAGCCCGTTGCGCACGGTGCGGCCGATGCCGTCGTCCTCGCGCCATTTGATGAAGTCGGTGGCGACGCCACCCTGCATGATGAAGTCTTCGACGAGGTGACCGATTTCGTTATCAACGAAAGCGGTGGCGACGGCGGTCTTGAGGCCGAAGCATTTGCGCAGGCCGCGGGAGGTGTTGTACTCGCCGCCGCCTTCCCAGGCCGCGAAGGAACGGGCGGTGCGGATGCGACCCTCGCCGGGGTCGAGACGAAGCATGACTTCGCCGAGGGAGACTTGGTCGAAAACGACGGATGATTTATCGCGGAGGGTAAGGCTCATGGGTAGGGAGGAAGTGAGTGGACTGGTTAATGAAGATACAGAAGGCGGGGCGGAAGCTTGGTTTTTTCAAGGGGTGGACAAGACCGACCCCGACTAGCACAAATCCGAGCATTTACGAACGCGGCTAGACTAGCAATCGAGCGGACTCGGCAAACGTATGCAGACGGTGTGTCCAGACTACAGAAGGAAGGCGTTTGAGCGGCTCCGAAAAAGTTACCGCAACATTTCGTGGCTTTGTGCGGGGAGGGCGGCACGTTTCCCGGCATGTCGTTTTCTAATTTGGGACTTTCCGAACCGTTGCAGCGCGCCGTGGCGGCATGGCATTACGAGGTGCCGACGCCGATCCAAGCGGAGGCGATTCCGGTGATTTTGAAGGGTGGGGACGTCTGGGCGTCGGCGCAGACGGGGTCGGGAAAAACGGCCGCGTTTGCGTTGCCCTTGGTGCAAAAGCTGGCGGCGGCGCGGCGGCCGGACGGGCGGTTTGTGAGCGCATTGATTTTGGTGCCGACTCGGGAACTGGCCACGCAGGTGGTGGAGGCGGTGCGGCGTTATGCGCGTTACCTACCCCAGCCGCTCAAGACGCTGGTGGCGGTGGGCGGTCTGTCGATCAACCCACAGATGATGGCGCTGGGCGGCGGGGCCGATCTTCTGGTCGCCACGCCGGGGCGCTTGCTCGATCTTATCGACCACAATGCGCTCTCGCTGGCGGAGGTGTCGGTCCTGGTGCTGGACGAGGCGGACCGGCTGCTCGATCTGGGGTTCAAGGCTGAGCTTGATCGCATCGTCGGTTTGCTGCCGAAGCGGCGGCAGAGTTTGTTGTTTTCCGCGACGTTTCCGCCCGAAGTGCAGGCGCTGGCGGCTGCCTTGCTGCGCGCCCCGGTGCGTATCGAGGCACCGGTGACAGAGGAGGCCGCTCCGGAGATTTTACAACGGGTGATCGAAGTGGACGTGCCGCGCCGCACGCAGTTGTTGCGGCATTTGATCGAGACGAATCCGTGGTCGGGTGTGCTGGTGTTTGTGGCGACGAAATACGCGACCGAGCATGTGGCGGAAAAGCTAGGGCGCGCGGGTATCGCGGCGGCGGCCCTGCACGGGGAGTTGAGCCAGGGGGCCCGAACCCAGGCGCTGGCGGATTTAAAAACAGGGAAAGTTAAGGTGTTGATCGCGACCGATCTGGTGGCGCGCGGAATCGACATTCCCAAGCTGCCAGTGGTGGTGAACTACGATCTGCCGCGTTCGGCGGTGGACTACACGCACCGCATCGGGCGCACGGGACGGGCGGGCGAGGCGGGGGTGGCGATCAGTTTCGTGAGCGCCAGCACGCACGCGCATTTTTGCCTGATCGAGAAGTTGCACGGGCTGACGCTGGAGCGGGAACAGATCGAGGGATTTGCGCCGCACGAGACGGAGGCGGCGTCGCCGTTGGTCGCGCCTGATGGCGGCGGCATCAAAGGGCGGCGAAAGAGCAAAAAGGATAAGATCCGCGAAGTGGCGGCCCGCTCGGTGGGTGAGCCGGTGCCGGTGCGAATCGTTTCTCCGCGCCCGGGAGTGGGGCGGCGGGCGGGGTCGTAGTTTAGCGAAAAGGGAGCCGTAATAATCAAGGCATCTATGAGTTATGCGGCGGGTGGATGCACCGGTGGTGCTCGCTATGTGAAGTGAGAATTCGTCATTTTGTCGCGGTGATCACTGGAACTTATCCGATTTTGAGTTGTGACGAGGCGCGGGTCTTTGAGGCGGAGTATTTCGCGGGGGACGAAGCGCGCGAGTGGGCGGCGATGCGGGTGGCGGGTCGGGCGGTGGCCGACGGGGTGTTGCGGGATTATGCGGAGCTAGGCGAATTTCCCTCGGATGCCCGCGTGCTGGTTTTGGTCGGCAAGGGGCACAACGCGGGCGACGCTTTGCTGGCGGCAGCCGAACTGCGCGCACGGTATCCGGGGATAGCGGTGGATGTGTTGTTGGTTTTCGGCGAGCGGGTATTGCGGCCTTTGACGCGGCGGGCTTTGGAGCTTGCGGCAGGGGGCGGGGAGCGGGGAGTTCGACGAGTGGGCTTGGACGGGAGGGATTGGAAGGCAGGGTATGAGATGGTTTTGGACGGGGTTTTGGGGTTTCAGTTTAGGCCGCCGTTGGAGGGTGTGGTGGCCTCGGTTCTGGCGCGGGTTAACGCATATCCGATCCGGCTTCGGGCGGCGGTGGATTTGCCCAGCGGACTGGATGCGGCGGACGCGTTTCGGGCGGATTTTACCTACGCGACGGGCAGCGTGAAATCGCCGTTGTTGACTTTGGAAAACGCCGGGCGGGTGCGCTTCCTCGATCTCGGTTTTCCGCTACCAAGTAACCCAATAGGTTACTTGGGGCTGGGGGCGGGGGTCTTGGAGAGGGTGAGAGCGTTACGGGTGGCAAGGAGTGACAAGCGGACGTTTGGGCAGGTACTGATCGTGGCGGGGTCGCGGCGGTATGCAGGGGCGGCGTTGATGGCGACCTTGGCTGCATTGCGGGCGGGGGCAGGCTTGGTCACGGCGGCGGTGCCGGAATCGTTGGTGCCGGCGTTTGTCGCGCAGGTGCCGGAGGCGATGTGGTTTGGCTTGCCAGAGACGCCGGAGGGCGGGCTGGCCTTGGAAGGGTTTGGGCTGGTGCGCGAGGCGTTCGGGCGGGCGACGGCGGTGGTGCTGGGGCCGGGCATGGGAACCGAGCGGGAGACGCTAGCGTTGGCGGGTGAGATCGTAGCGGCCTCGCCGAGACCGCTGGTGATCGATGCGGATGCCTTGCGGCCGGAGGTGGTGGCGCGGGGCAGCGCGGCGCGGGTGCTGACGCCTCATGCGGGCGAATGGGCGCGGATCGCAGAGGCAGTGCCGGAGGGCGCGGTGGTAGTGCGCAAGGGGCCGGTGACGCGGATTGAAACGGTGGGAGCGGGGGGCGGGGAAGCTAGTAGAGCTAGTAAGTTGGTAGAGCTAGTTAAGGGGAGTAGCGCTGGGGGCGCTAGGAGTGGGGAGCAGGGAGCGGTTTACCACAGTTTTTTCGGCGGGCCGGTTTTGGCGCGGGGCGGGAGCGGGGATGTGTTGGCGGGTTTGATTGGCGGTTTGTTGGCGCAAACGCCGGAGGATGCGCTGGGGGCGGCGGCGCGCGGGGTGGTGTGGCACGGGATGGCGGCGGACTCGCTGGCGCGGGCGCGGGGGCAGGTGGCGGTGCGGACGACGGAGCTGCTGGACTTTCTCGGACCGGTGTTGCGGGATTCACGGCCATGAGCGAGTTGACGGCCACCCAGGCGTTTTTGGTTTTGAATGCGCTGCCCGACATCGGGCCGATCACGACGAATCGGCTGTTGGCTGCGTTTGAGGACGATCCGACGCGTTTGCTCGATGCGCCGCAGCGGGAGTTGGAGGCGGTGCGCGGGGTGGGGCCGAAGATCAGCGCGAATCTGCGCGGGTGGCGGGCCTTGGTGGATCTGGCGAAAGAGGAGGAGTGGCTGGCGCAGGCGGGGGCGACGTTTGTGAGTCGGCGGGATGCGGGGTATCCGCCCTTGTTGAAGGAGTTGGCGGATGCTCCGTTGGGGCTGTATCGGCGGGGCGACTATGCGGTGGACGCGCCGTGTGTGGCGATCGTGGGGTCGCGGCGGACTACGCTCTATGGGCAGGCGACGGCGAAGAAACTGGGTTACGATTTGGCCAAGCTGGGGTTTTGCGTGGTGAGCGGGTTGGCGCGCGGGATCGACACGTTTGCGCACGAGGGGGCGTTGGAGGCGAAGGGGCGCACGGCGGCGGTGCTGGGCACGGGCATCGACATCGTTTATCCGCCGGAGAACTTGGGACTTTATCGAAAAATCGAGGAGGGCGGCGGGATGATTCTGACCGAGTTTCCGTTCGGGCGGCGGGCGGACAAGCAGTCGTTCGCGATGCGCAATCGGATCGTGGCGGGAATGTGTCAGGCGGTGATCGTGGTGGAGAGCGATGTGAGCGGGGGCTCGATGATCACGGCGAAATTCGCGGGTGAGCAGGGGAGACTCGTATTCGCGGTGCCGGGACGGATCGACCAGCCGAGCAGCGCGGGGTGTCACCAGTTGATCCGCGATGGGGCGACATTATTGACCTCGGTGGACGATGTGCTGAGCGAGTTGAATTATCTGGAGGGTTTCGGTCCGGCGGGGGTGGCGGCGATCCCGGCGGACGGGGAGCGGGCGGCGCAAGCGAGCGCGCGGAAGGTGCCGGTAGATTTGGGCGCGGAGGAGGCGCGGGTGCTGGGGTGTTTCTCGGGCGGGGCTATTTTGAGCGTTGATGAGTTAGCAGGAGCCACGGGATTGGGCGCGGGCGAGCTTTCGGCGGCGTTAATGATGCTGGAGCTAAAGCGGGCAGTGGCGAAGCGGGCGGATGGGCGCTTCGAGGCACGGTGAGACGGCTTACTGACGGGTGACCCGGAGGCGGAGGAATTGGCGGGGGGAATCGGCCAGAGGTGTCACGGCGCTGACGGTAATTTGCTCACCGGTGGGACGGGCTTCGGCGTTAACATCAGTAGTGTAATCCGGGCCGCTGCGCCAGGTGGCGGTGAGGTCGTCGGTCCATTCAACGAGGTAACTGAGATCGGGGCGGTCGGACGCCTGAAAAAACGACAGGTTTAGGTAGCCGTTAGCGTCTATGCTCGGGGCGGGTATTGCGTCGTTGGCGTCAGGTGAGAGCGGGGATCGGCCAAAGGCGTATTCGAGCAGGTTGGGCAGGCCGTCGGCGTCGGGGTCGGCGTCGGGGCCGGTGGCGGTGGAGTCGGCGAGTTGATCGGAGGTGAAGCGGGCGTAGCGCCAGGCGTCGTAGGGTTTGTCCTCGAGGGTTGCGATGGCGGTGGCGGAGCTGCCGACGGAGAGGGAAAAGTCCTGGACGACAGTGAGGGTGAGGGTGCGATCACCTTGGGCGAGGTCGTCGGCGATGGGGGTTAAGGTCAGCGTGGTGCTGGCGGAGCCGGCGGGGATCAGCGCGGTGGCGGGAGGGGTTTGATAATGGGTTCCGGGGGCGGCGGTGCCGCCCCAAGTGAGCGGGATGAGCAGGGGGGAGGTGGTGGGGCCGGTGCGGGTGAGGGTGAAGGTGGCGGGTGAGAGGTCGGTTTCTCGGGCGGTGGGGGCGGTGGCTGCGACGGTGACGGTGGGCGAGGTGCGCCAGGCGAGGGCGTAGGTGGTGGCGGTAGAGGCGGCGGAGGATACTTGGAGTGCGTAGCGGCCGGGGGGAAGGTTGGCTTGGTAGAGGTGTTCGACGTTGTCCACGGGGCTGAGGCTGGCGTCGATTTGGGTGCCGAGGGTGAATGTGCCGGATGCGACGGCGTGGAGGCGGAGGTCGAGGTTGGGGAGGCTGGTGCTGAAGGTGCCGGTAAAAATGAAAGGGTAGCTTAGATTACGATGCCAGGTGAGGGCGGCGGAGAAGCGGGTGGCGGTGGTGGCGGCAGGGATGTCGAAAAAGTAGGTTCGGCTGGAGGCGGAGGTACTGCTGCGCACGGTAGAAATGGCCCAGCCGGTTTCGGCGAGAGTGGAAGAGGCGGAGGCGGTTTGGCGGCCGGCGCTCAGAATACGGTAGGAGAGGAGGGTGTTGAGCGCGCCTGCGCCGTAGGTGGCGTCGTAGGGTTTGGCGGTGTCGGCACGGGACCAGGTGGCGAGAGTGTCCTTGGTGGCACCGGCGAGGAGGAGGGCTTTGGTCAGGCGGGGGTAGTCGGCGGTGGTGAGTGCGGAAGAGTAGGCGTTGTTACGGAGTTTTTCGGAGAGCAGGCCGGCGACGCTGGAGACCTGGGGGGTGGCGAAACTGGTGAGTGATTCGTAGGCGACGAGGTCGGGTTTCATCCGGCCGGCGGTGTCGTGGGTGGTGAGACCGGCAGCGTGGTTGCCGCTGGTAAGGCCGACGGATAGGCTGTGGTACCCTTGGACCATGAGGTCGGGCAGGGTGGTGCTGGCGCCGTTGTTGGTGCCGACGACGGCGAGGAAGCCGTCGCGATCGCTGGCGTAGTCGAGGCGCTGGTTGTAGTTTGCTACAGCCGAGGTGATCGTGGATTCGGCATATTGGTTGCGGTCGAACTGAGCGATCCAGCTGTGGTTTTGGATGCGGCGCGACTCCGTGAGCGGGACCGAAGTTGTGTTATAATTTAGAAAGCCAGAGTAGAGCCAAGTGTTGGCGTTGTACGCGTCGATAATTGAGGTGTCAGGGATAACGCTGGAGGCAGAGCTATAGTAGTAAACCGCTACAGTAGAGGCGTGGCCGTTTGCACCCGAGGCACCGGATTTTAAGGTCGGGCTTTTTCCGGGTGAATCGGCGGCGTAATTGGCTGCGCCGTCGGGAGCCTCGATCTGACTGACGCCGGACGCGACCGAGGCGGGTACACCGGAGGAATAGGTTTGGAGCAGGCGGGTGTAGCCGACGTCGTCGAGCCAGTCGGCGCGCACGGCGACGAACAGGAAAGCGAAGACAAAGAAGAGGCGTGCGGCGGGGGCGGGCTTCACGCGGGGAAGGGCAGGAGAGCTTTAAGCTAGTAGGGCTAGTAAGCTGGTAAGGGGAAAGGGGAGGCTTAACCTGGGGGCCAGGCGAGTTGGCGGGCGGCTAAGAGGTGAACGTGTAAATGCGGGACGGTTTCGCAAGCGTCGGGGCCGTGGTTGACGACAAGGCGGAAGCCGCGCGCGAGGTTGAGTTTTTTGGCGACCATGCCGGCGGTGAGCAGGAGGTGGCCGAGGGTTGCTTGCTGGTCGGGCGTGGCTTCGCCAACGCGGCGGATGGCGGTTTTGGGGATAATGAGAAGGTGGACGGGGGCTTGCGGCTGGATGTCGTGAATGACGATGCAGTGGTCGTCTTCGTGCTCGATACGGGCGGGAATTTCGCGCGCGATGATGCGTTGAAAGAGGGTGGGCATGGCAATGGTTAGCGGGATGTTAGAGAAAGAGCAGGCGGACGTCGGCGTCAGGGCGGGAACGGGCGGCGGCGAGGTCGCGCACGTAGGCGAGGGCTTCGTCGTATTCGCGGCGCCGGCGGGTGGTCTCGCGTTGGGAGGGAGGCAGAAATGCGGCGCGCAAGTTCGTGACCAGCAGGGTGGCTTCACGGTGGGCGGCGAGGCGTTTTAGGCCGGCCATGAGCTCGGCGCGGGCGAAGAGCGGGGTGGCGGAGGTGAGGGTGGTGAGGGCGTTCCAGTGGAAAAACCCTTGGCCGGGTTGGTCGGCGAAAAACGCACCGAGCAGGCGGGCGGCGGCGGCGGAGAAAGCGGCGTCGTAGCGGGCGGCAAACTCGGGGTGTTCGCGGGTCTGGATTTCGAGCTCGTTCAGACTGAAGGCGATGGCGTCCTGGATTTGGCGGGCGAGGTAAAGGTCGTCGCCAGTGAGGCGGGCGAAGAGGGCGTTTACGAAGTGCAGGCGGCGAAGGTCGTCGCGGGCGGCAGGCGCGGGCGGGGGAGGCATCAGGCTAGTTTTTTAACCACTAATGGTCATTAATGGGTACTAATTGAAAAATCAGACGGGGGTTTAAATCAGTGATTATTAGTGAGAATTCGTGGTTTAGATCGGTGTCTCGGTTTTTTTGCCGAGGTCTTTGATTTCGCTGACGAATTCGGAGACGTCGCGGAACTCCTTGTATACACTGGCGAAGCGCACGTAGGCGACGTGGTCGATTTTACGGAGCTGGTGCATGACGCCTTCGCCGATGGCGTCGCTGGGGATTTCGGTGTCGTGCCGGGCTTCAAGGATATCCATGACGTCGTCCACCAGCATGCTGACGCGTTCGGCGTCGATGGGGCGTTTGTGGCAGGCGGCGCGGACCGAGCGGGTGAGTTTCTCGCGGTCGAAATCTTGGCGGCGGCCGTCGTGCTTGAGGACGACGATGCCTTCGCGCACGAGGGTTTCGGTGGTGGTGAAGCGGTGACCGCACTCCAGGCATTCGCGGCGGCGGCGGATGGTGTTGCCCTCGCGGCTGATGCGGGAGTCGATCACCTTATCCTCGATGGAGGTGCATTTGGGACAGCGCATTGTGGAAGTTCAGAGCAGGGAGCGAGGAGCGGAAGGGAGCTAGTAGAGCTGGTAAGCGAGTATGGCTAGTAGGCGGAGCGGGGGCCTAGGAGTTAGGCGCGTTGAGTTTTAGGAAATTTTCCAGGATGCGCATGCCGCCTTCGGTGGCGATGCTTTCTGGGTGGAATTGGACGCCCCAGATGGGGAGTTCGCGGTGGCGCAGACCCATGATTTCGCCTTCAGCGGTTTCAGCGGTGATGGCGAGACAGGCGGGAAGGGTGGCGCGCTCGACGAGTAGCGAATGATAGCGGGTGGCGGCAAAGCTTTGGGGCATGCCGGCGAACACGTCGGTGTTTTGGTGGAGGATGGGCGAGGTCTTGCCGTGCATGAGACGGTCGGCCCGGACGACTCGGCCGCCGAAGTAGTGGCCGATGGACTGGTGGCCAAGACAGACGCCCAAGATGGGTTTCTTCCCGGCGAAGGCACCGATCATTTCGAGGGAGACGCCGGCCTCGGCGGGGGAGCAAGGGCCGGGAGAAATGAGGATGCGGTCAGGGTTGAGCGCGAGGGCTTCGGCGGGGGTGATCTCGTCGTTGCGAAAGACGCGCTGCGCCACGCCGAGTTGGCCGAAGTATTGTACGAGGTTGAAGGTAAAGGAGTCGTAGTTGTCGATAACGAGGAGCACGCGCGGTAGGGATTTAGCGGGCACACTGAGGCGAGGGCCGGTCGGGGCGCAAGCCGGGTGTACGGCGGCAGGAAGCACTTGGCCGGACGGGTGGTTCAGTCGGTTTTGCTGTCGAGTCGACGGAGGGCCTCGGCGGGGCGGTTGAAGGAAGGTTCCATTTCCAAGGCCTTGGCGTAGGCGGCACGGGCGGCGGTGAGGTCGTGGCGTTTCTCCGCGATCAGGCCCAGCCAGTGCCAAACCCCGGCATGGCTGGGCTCGCTGGGGCGGGGCACGACGGCAAAGCAGCGACGGAGGGCAGCTTCCCCGTCGGGGAGACGGAGTCCGCTTTCGGCGACGGTGCGGCCAAGGGTAAACAGGGCGATGTAGTCGTCGGGCTTAACCCGAAGGGCGGCATCACAAGCGGCGAGGGCTTCGGGAAACTTTTTTTCCTGCACCAGTATCGAGGCCTGCCAGGCGGCGCCGCGAACGGGATCGATCCGGGCAACTGCGTCGGCGTGCAAGCGGGCTTTGGCCACGTCGCCGCCGACTATGCCGGGGGCTTGGCGGTAAAAATCCACCAGACCTTCGTGGTAGGCGATCTCGTCGGGGGCGAGTGCAACGGCTTTTTCCATGAGTTCACGTCCGCGGCGGGCCAGACGAATGGCGCGCAAACTGACACCGAGTTCGCCCGCGCGGAGCATGCATATACCGGCGTAAAGGCCGATGACGCGCGGGTCTTCGGGGTAACGGTTGGCGAGGGGCTCGAGAAGGGAGAGGGCGTCATCGCGTCGGCCGGTGCGGTCGTTTACCCGGGCGAGGAGCAAGGTGGCCTCGGAATTGCCGGGCTGGTCAGCGAGAAGTTGTTCCAGAGGCAAACGGGCCTCGGGCAGGCGTTGCTCGCGCACGAGACGCCGGGCCTCGATGAGGATGGTTTCCGTGTCGGGTGAGGCGGATAAAAGGGTGGCGCAGAGGAGCGCGAGCGTGGTGATGCGTCTTGGGTAAACCATGGCAGGCGACGGTGCGCCGCCTAGACTACTCGAAACGAAGGGCTTCGATAGGGTCAAGCTGAGCGGCTTTATGTGCGGGGTAAAAGCCAAAGACGATGCCCACAAAGGCTGAGATGCCGACTGAGATGAGCACGGCGTTGGTCGAGACCAGTACGGACCAACCGGTAAATTTGGAGAGCACTTGAGAGAGGCCGGTTCCGAGGAGTACGCCGGCGATACCGCCGAGCACACTGAGCACCATGGCTTCGATGAGAAACTGCACGCGGATGTCGCGATCGTGGGCCCCGATGGCGAGACGGATGCCGATCTCGCGGGTGCGCTCTGTGACGGACACGAGCATGATATTCATGATGCCGATACCGCCGACAAAGAGGGAGACACCGGCGATGGCCCCGAGGAGGAGAGTCATAACGCGGGCGGTAGCGGTGGCGGTCTGGGCGAGTTCGAGTTGGTTACGCACCGTAAAATCGGGTTCGCGGCCGCGGCGCCGCTGGGTGAGCAAGTCGGTGGTTTCCTCCTGGATGCGCGGCATGACCTCGGGGTTGGCGGCTTCGATGAGAATGGTGTTTACCGTGGTGCGGCGGTTGAGGCGGCGCATGTGGGTGGTGTAGGGCACGATGATGGTGTCGTCCTGATCCTGGCCGAAGAAGTTGAAGCCTTTGCTCACCAGAATGCCGCGCACAATGAAGGGGATGTTGCGGATGCGGATGGTCTGTCCGAGGGGGTCGGAGTTGGGGAAAAGTTGTTTGGCGATGGTGGTGCCGATGACGCAGACCTTGGCGGCAGAGCGCAGATCCTGGTCGCCAAACATGGTGCCGGTTTCGGTATCCCAAGCGCGAACACTGAGGTATTCTGGGCTGACGCCGCGGACCTGGGTGTTCCAATTTAGGCCGTTGGCCAGGACTTGATTGCGGTCGCTGACCTCAGGGGAAATGGCGGCGATGTCGGCAACGTCGCGGCGGATGGCGTCGATGTCCTCGATGGTGAGGGTGGAGGCGGAGCCAAAGCCGCCGCGCGCGCCGCCGGTGGAGAAGCTGCCGGGGAAAACGGTGACTACGTTGCGGCCGAGGGAGGCGATCTGGTTTTCCACCTGGACCTTGGCACCGTTGCCGATGGCTACGGTGGCGATGACGCCGGCCACGCCGATGATGATGCCCAGGGCGGTGAGGGCGGAGCGGAGCTTGTTCCGGCGCAGGGCGCGAAGGGCTATGATGGTGGTGGCGAGAAGACGCATGGAAAATGACGAATGTCGAATGACGGATGCCTAATTATCCTAGCTGGGTTATGGTAATTGGTTAGTTGGTGATTTTGCCCATTCGTCATTAGGCATTCGTCATTTCACGCCGCAGGCGTGGAGGTGAGTTTGGCGTGGGCTTCGGCGGCGTGGAGTTTGGCCAGTTCCTCGGCGGCTATCATCCGGTTTTGCACGGGTTCGTCGCGCACGACCAAGCCGTCGCGGACCACGAGAATGCGTTTGCAGTAACTGGCGACGTCGAGCTCGTGGGTGACCATCACGATGGTTATGCCCTGTTCGTTCAGGCGTTGAAAAACGCCCATGACCTCGACGGAGGTTTTGCTGTCGAGGTTGCCGGTGGGCTCGTCGGCGAGCAGCAGGCGGGGTTCGTTTACGAGGGCGCGGGCGATGGCGACGCGTTGTTGCTGGCCGCCGGAGAGCTGGGAGGGCAAGTGGTCGAAGCGTTTGCCGAGGCCGACGATTTCAAGGGCGGCGAGGGCGCGGCGTTTCATTTCCTCGCCGGAGACGCGGCGCGGGGCGTAGAGCATGGGGAGCTCGACGTTTTCGAGGGCCGAAGTGCGGGCGAGCAGGTTAAAACCCTGGAAAACGAAGCCGAGTTTTTGATTACGCAGGTCGGCTCGGGCGGCTCGGTCGAGGTCGGCGACATTGACGCCGTCCAGCAGGTATTCGCCCGAAGTAGGCCGGTCGAGGCAGCCCAAGGTATTCATGAGGGTGGATTTCCCGGAGCCGGAGGCACCCATGATGGCAATGAAATCGCCGGTGCGAATATCGAGCGAGATGCCGCGCACGGCGTGCACTTCGAGATCGCCGTTGCGGTATGTTTTGCGGATGTCGCGAAGCTGAACGACGGGAGTGCTCACCGGTAGGAGGGAGGGCGTTGGGTAGCGAGCTTAGAAGCGGCGCTGCGGCGAGAAGGGACTGGATGGGGCGGCGCTGGCGGCCTTGGCGGCGCTAGCGGGATCGAGGACGCCGGTGATGATTTTATCGTCTTGGGCGAGGCCGGCGATAACCTCGGTGTTAATGCCGTCGGTAATACCGAGACGGACTTCAATGGGCTGGGCGCGAGGTCCGGTGGGTTGATCCACGGGTTTGAATAGGGTGCGGACGATTTCCAAGACTGGAGCGGACGCGGCGGGGCGGCGACGACCGCCGCCGGCTCCAGGCTGAGGTAGCTCAATGCCGCGCTCGGCGGCGAGGGCGCGGACTTTGGCGATTTGTTCGTCGGAGGGGCGGCCTTCGTCTTCTTTATAGCCGACTTCCTTGAGGAGTTCGCGGAAGGGATTTGCAGGGGCGGCGGGTTTGGCTGCTGCGGCGGCGGCGACTTCGGGTGAGGGCGGAAGGGCAGGGAGTTTGAGTGCTTCATCAAGGCGAACGCGGAGGGAGGCGTTGGGCACGATCAGGGCGTTGGTTTTTTCCTGTACGGTCACGGTGACGTTGGCGGTCATACCGGGCTTGAGAGTGAGGCTGTCGTTGTTGACGTCGATGATGGTGGCGTAGGTGACGACGTTGGATTGGGTAACGGGTTGGTTACGGATTTGGCGGACAACGCCGCGAAAGGATTGACCGGGAAAGGCGTCCACCGTGAAGGCCACGTTTTGCCCTTCGCGAACGGTGCCGATGTCGGCTTCGGCGATGGCGGCCTTGATTTGGAGCAGGCGGAGGTCGTTGACCAAAACGAAGAGGATTGGGGCGGAGGTGCTGGCCGAGACAGTCTTGCCGGCGATGGCGGGGCGGTCGAGTACGCTGCCGTCAATGGGGGCGGTGATGGTGCAGCGGTTCAGATCGACTTTGGCGGTTTCGACCGAAGCGGTGCGGATGAGGAGTTGAGCCTCGGCCTGGGCGAGCTGGGCTACGGCCTGATCGAGTTCTTGCTGCGAAACGAGGTTACGTTCGTTAAGGGATTTGATGCGGTCGGCGTTGAGCTTAACGAGGCGGTAATTGGCGTTGGTGTTGGCTAATTCGGCTTGGGCCGACTGGAGGCGGGTCTCGTAGGTGGCGGGGTCGATGCGAGCCAGGACGTCACCGGCTTTTACCTTGGAGTTGTAATCGACGAGGACCTCTTTGATGAGGCCGGAGATTTGAGAGCTGACCTCGACGGTGGCTACGGGCTGGAGATCGCCAGTGGCGGTGACGGTCTGGGTGAGTGTGCCGCGGGTAACGCCAGCGGTTTTGAAACTGACGGGCACGGGTTTGGCACTGTCGCGCCACCAGAGGTAACCGCCGCCAGCAGCGGCCAAGACAATAACAGGGAGAATAAGACGGCTAAGGCGAAAAGACATGGATGGAGTGGCGGTCGATGCGGTTCGTGGCGGTTTTAAAGTGTAGCGCGGTGCCGGAAGGTGTAGTGCGGTGACGCGTATGAACTTCTCGGGTTGCACAAAAAGTGCCGGGGACGGGAATTATTTTTCGGACTTCGCCCCGAAGTAGGCGTTATGGAGTGCGTCGGCGACTAATGGGGGCACGAAATGGCGGACATCGCCGCCAAGTTTAGCGACCTGTTTAACGAGGTTGGAGCTAGTGTAGCTGTAAGTGTCGCGGGGCATTACGAAGATGGTTTCGAGGGCGGGCTCGAGATGTCGGTTCATGAGCGCCATGTTGAACTCGAATTCAAAGTCGGAAAGGGCACGGATGCCGCGAATGACGGCGATAGCGTTCTGCGCGCGGGCGAATTCCACTAGAAGGCCATCGAAGGCGGTGGCGTGGACGTTGGGGAGGTGGGTGCTGACGGCGCGTACGAGTTCGAGACGGTGTTCCTGACTGAAGAGGGGGCCTTTGCCGGGATTGGCGGCGATGGCGACGGTGACTTTGTCGAAGAGTCGAGAGGCGCGTTCGAGGACGTCGATGTGTCCGTTGGTGATGGGGTCGAAAGTGCCGGGATAGATGCAGTGGCGCATGATGGGTCGAATGGACTAGGTCAGTCGCAATGGTGGAGAGCAAGGGCAAGCGCGGCGTGCTAAGCCGAGAACGTGCAGTAGGAGGCTAAAATCAGGGCGTGAAGACGGGGCGGTTTTCTACTGCATTGCAGTTGGGCAAGGGGGAGAGGATTTTCTCCCAAAGTCGTGACCACCAGGCGCGTTCTTTGGGGGGGATGGCGAGCTTGACGGTGGTTTTTCCGGCTGGGTGGGCGATGATGCCAGGGGTGACGAACAGCCAGAAGCGCAGCGAGCGCACGCCCACCTTTTGCTGCCAGCCGAGGTGGCGCTGGAAG
>CANIWJ010000002.1 GCA_947471035.1 Verrucomicrobiota bacterium | reverse complement strand
GGAAACGCTTGGCCACCTCCTCCTGTGTCCACTTGCCCTCATCATATGTCTCCACGATCCGCCGCCTCAAATCCATGGATGTCGTCTTCATTCCCTCACCATGACAACTGGCCAAAAAATAGCTACAGTTTTATTTAAAATGCTCTAACGGTCAATTAGTTACCGATTTGAGCACGGGGCAAGAGCTAGGAGTTGGGCTTTGTGGTTGAAAGACGGCGGGGCGGCCTATCTTACAGACCGGTAGGCAGCGAAGTGAGGGCGATGACCCCGGGGATTTGGGAGAAATGACGATCGAAGGTGAGCACCGGGACATCGTATTCGAGCGCGCACGCGGCAATTGCCAGATCGGTCGCCGGCAGCACCTCACCCTTGCGATCGAGCTCCCAGGCGAGTTTCGCGGCGCGTTCCCAAGTGGACGGACTTTGGTTCAAGAAAACCGAAGTCTGGAAAAAACGGTTAAAACGGTCCCGCACGAAGGGATCGCTGCGCCCGCGCAAGACCTCCATCCAGATGATGCCGCAAGTTGCGAAGTCGTAGTCATAAACCCCTCCGCAGGCTTCCAGCCAGGCGAGCGGATCCGATTTGTTGCGGAGCAGAGTGATATAAAAACTGCTATCGACCAAGATGGGGTTGCCCGGGATTCGCATGACGGACATCAAAGCTTGGGGGCGGTGTAGGGACGCTTGGGTGCGCCTTCGGCGACGAACCCAAGCGGGACCTCGGCACGAAGTACGGTGCGATAATCGGCCAAGGCCCGTTGCACGGCATCGTGATCGATGTCGGGTGGGTCGATAAGATCCGAAGGGGAAGGTTGGGACTCCGCATCCCACTGCGCCGGGCTGAGCCCCAAGCCCTCGCGCAAAATGCGGCGCTGACGATGACGGCGGGCCAAATCGCGTAACGCGACCTGAACGGCCTCGGTTTTTGAGGATACACCGGTCAACTCCATAACGTCAGCCAGGATCGCCTCGTCGATGTGCATCGTCATTTTCATAAAAACAGCAGTATGGCATATGTGCCATACTGCAATAAAAAAGTATGGCATATATGCCAAAACAATATTGTAGAGTATTTTAAAATTTCACCAGGAAACAGACAGTTGAATGGTAAAAAGATTTTCAGTGCTCAATTTCAGGCCGTGCTTGGTAAATAAAGCAGACCATCGCTGACGTTCTGCGAGCGAGGGAAAAAAGGGGCTGGGCCGGTGTTGCCATCGGCGGCATGGCCCGCTGGGTCACCTTCACCTCGGACGCCTTGGCCGAGCACCTTTTTGCCCTCGTGCTGGCCTGATTTATTTCCCAAACACGGCCTAGAAATGACGACCACGATTTCCGACGGAACACTGAACCTATCGTCCTTGGGAAGACGTGCGCGGCCGCCGGCAATTACGGCGTTGATGCAGATGGCGCTGGAGACGCCGGGATTGTTGTCCTTGGCGGCGGGATTTACCGATAACGCGACCCTGCCGGTTACGGTGGTGGGCGACGCTTTGCGGGGCATGACCCAAAGTGGGCCGGACCGGGAGTTTTTGCAGTATGGTACCAATGCGGGGCGGCCCGGATTGCGCACCATTTTGGCCGCGCGTTTATTGGCGCAGGATGGTCGGTGCGATTCTACAGGCAATGGGGACGAGGTGCGACGCTGGGCGGACCGGTTTTTCGTGACCAACGGTTCCCAGCAAGCGCTCTATCTGGCAATTCAGACCCTGTGCGAGCCGGGGGACATCGTTTTGGTGGACCGGCCGAGTTACTTCGTGTTTCTGGAGCTGTTGGGCGGCTTGGGGGTGGAGGCGAAGTCGCTGCCTGTGGATGAGTCGGGACGGCTGGATTTAGCGGGCTTGCGTGTCCTGCTGGGCGCTTTGCGCGCGGAGGGGAAACGCGAGCGGGTGAAAGCGGTGTATTTCGTGAGTTGGTTTGCCAACCCCAGCGGACGCACGCTGGATGCGGCGGAGAAGCGGGGGCTGGCCGAGACCTTGCGCGCTGAGGATTGCGTGGTGCCGGTGATCGAGGACGCGGCTTATCGTGAAATCGGTTACGATGTAGGGGCGGCGGAAGCGCAATCTGGCATCCTGGGCGATCCGGTCTGGGACGGGTTTCCGCGACTCTATACCTCGACGCTGACCAAGCCCTTCGCGACCGGTTTGAAAGTAGGCTACGGGGCCTGCGACCACGACGGCTGGCGGGCGGCGATGCTTCATGTGAAAGGGCATCATGATTTCGGGACGGGGAACTTCGCGCAGGCCTTGCTGGAACGTGCTCTGCGCGACGGTGCCTACGATGCACAGCTCGCGGTGTTGCGCCGGGCTTATCGGGAAAAACGCGATGCGTTGCACGTCGCGCTGGAAGCGGGTGGGCTGCGTTCGCGTGGCTGGAGCTGGCGGGTGCCGGAGGGCGGCCTGTATTTATGGCTGGAGGGGCCGACTAATTTGGACACGGGCGGGGACTCGGACTTTTGCCGGGCCTGTCTACGGGAAGGCGTGCTCTACGTGCCGGGAGCGCTTTGCCATGGTGACCATCCGCCCAAGAACACGGTGAGGCTTAGCTTCGGTGTGCTGTCGGTGGAGCGACTGGCGGAGGCGGGTGTGCGGTTTTGTCGCGCGGCCGCCTCGGTGTAGGCCGAGGCGGGGCTGCTCAAGGAGGACTTACTTGGCAGCAGCTGCGGCGGCGCGCTCGGCGTAGATGGCCTGGGAGGTAAGGGGCACGCTATCGTGGGCCGAGAAAATCGCTAACAGTGCGGCCACGGTGCCGCCGGCGAGCACCAGGCCGATGAAGAACAGAATGGTGCAGAAAACCTTATCGAACTTCAGGTGCATGAACCAGAAGATGACCATCAGGAACTTGACCAAGGAAAGTGCCACGAGCGTGCTTACTATCAGCCACTTCGCCAGAGGAAGATAGATGAGTACGATTTCGACGCCGGTGATCACGGCGAGGATCATGGCGATCTGCACAAACAGGTGGAATTTACCGTCGTCCTTGTGGGCGTGATCCTGGGAGGTGGCGGATGGAGCGGACATCGTTAGTTGAGTTTAAAGTTTGGTAAGCCCGGGGACGGATCAGAGGTATTCGAAGAGGTAAACTACGGTGAAGATCACGATCCAGACGATGTCCACGAAGTGCCAATAGAGGCCCATGGATTCGACGTCGATGGCGTTGGCCTCGCCGAAATCCACCGCCCAGGAGGAACGGGAAAGCACGGCGAGCACGGTGGAAGAGGCCACGAAGGCGATGGCGGCGGGCAGGGAGTGTTCCAGACCGAGACCAAGGGCGGCGAAATCGTAGCCGTGTTCGGCCCCGGCGTGGGTGACGGCCAGCATGACGACCATGATGGAAACGGTCGCGACGGCAAAGGCAGCGAATTGGATTACGGCGCGTATAAACCACGACTTGTTGGCGTCGGCGGGCTTGAAGGTGCGGATATACATCATGACCAGCCAAAGGACACCGATGGCTACGTGCACGCCGTGGGTGCCGGTCAAGGTGTAGAAGGTGGAGCCGAACATGTCGCTCTTTAGCGTCAGGCCGAGGTGCACGAAATGGGTGAATTCGTACACTTGGCAGCCGAGGAAGATGAGCCCGAAGAAAATGGTGCCGAGCAGCATTTTACGTGTGGCCTCAACCTTGCCCTTTTGGCTCGCGCCCACGGCCAAGGCCATGAGCAGGGAGGACATGAGGAGGATGAAGGTTGAAAACGAGGTGAGCTCGATGGAGAAGAGCTTGAGTGGGTCCGCGCCATCGGGTGTGGGGTGCAGACGGTAGATGACGTGGGTGGAAATCAGCGCACCGAAGAACATGCAGTCCGAGGCGAGAAACGCCCACATGAAGAGCTTCTTGTTGGGGATGCCCGTGGTGGTGGTGTGATCGTGGTGATGATCGATGGTGCCGGCGTGAGCGCTCATGCGGATAAATAGGATGGTTATTAAAAAGAAACCGACGGTGAGGCAGCTTAGTGGCCGGCTTCGTCCTGGCCTTCGCCACCGGTGACGGTGCCGTCTTTATGGATGTGCAAGTGGTAGCCGCCGGGACCCTCGAAGGCCCAGCCCAAGACGCCGAGCAGCATTATGCAGCCGCCCGCGATCGCGCCTTGGAAGTTGTGGTGGGTGAAGAAAAGTCCGCCGATCAGCAAACCGGTCGCGGTGACCAACGGGAACCAGGACTGGCTGGGCATGTGGATGCCGCCATGGCTGTCCTCGTCTTTGGCGTGCTTGGCCTTTTCCTCGGCGATTTCCTTGGCGTGGGTCTTCTCATACCAGAAGGCATCGCGGGCGTGCACGGTGGGGGTGACGTGGAAATTGTGCTCGGGGGGCGGGGTGGTGGGCACGGCCCATTCCAAGGTGCGGGCATCCCAGACGTCGCCAGTGGCTTTCTTTCCCTTGAAGTAGGTGTAAACCATGACCGCGAAGTAAATACCGATGCCGATCGCGAGGATGAAGGCGCCGATCGAAGCGATGAGGTTGCCCTCGTTCCAGCCCATGTTGCCGTCGTAAACGGCGGTGCGTCGTGGCATGCCGTTCAGGCCGAGGAAGTGCATGGGGAAGAAGGTCACGTTGAAGCCGACAAAGATGACCCAGAAGGAGAGTTTACCCCAGAACTCCGAGACCATGCGGCCAAATACGAGCGGAAACCAGTAGTGGATGCCGGCGAGGAGGGCGAAGATGGAGCCGCCGATGAGCACGTAGTGAAAGTGGGCGACCACGAAATAGCTGTCCTGTTGCTGGGCGTCGGCGGGGGCGGCAGAGTGCATGACGCCGGAGAAACCACCCATCATGAACATCCAGATGAAACCGAGGGCGAACATCATCGGGGTGCGGGTGATAATCTGGCCGCCCCAGAGGGTGCCGACCCAGTTGAATATCTTAACGCCGGTGGGCACCGCGATGGCCATGGTGGCGAGGGAGAACGCGGCCGTGGCCATGGTGCCCATGCCGGTGGTGAACATATGGTGCGACCACACGCCGAAACCGAGGAAGCCGATGACTGCGCCGGAGAATACGACGATGGGGTAGCCGAACAGAGGTTTACGGGAGAAGGTGGGCAGGATTTCCGAAACGACGCCCATGGCGGGCAGAATCAGGATGTATACCTCGGGGTGACCGAAGATCCAGAAGAGGTGTTGCCAGAGAATGGGCAAACCGCCTTTGGCGACCTCAAAGAAACCAGTGCCGAAGGAGCGGTCCATCATGAGCTCAACCAGAGCGATGGTGATGGCGGGAAAGGACAGAATGATGAGGAACGCGGTGAAGAGAGTCATCCAGGTGAACACTGGCAGGCGCATCATGGTGAGGCCCGGGGCGCGCATGTTGATGATGGTGACGATAAAGTTCAGGGAGCCGATCACCGAGGAAACACCGAGGATTTGCAGGCCCATGACCCAGAGGTCGGTGGAGGAGTCGCCGGCGAACTGGTTGGAGTAGGCCACGGAAGTGAGCGGGGCGTAGCCGAACCAGCCGGAATCGGGGGCACCGGCGCGGGTGAACCAGCCGACATTGAGCACGATGGCACCGGCGAGGAAGACCCAGAAGGCGAAGCCGTTGAGACGGGGGAAAGCCACGTCGCGCGCGCCGATCTGGAGCGGCATCATGTAATTGAAGAACGCGGCGGAGAGCGGCATGACGGCGAGGAAGATCATCGTCGTCGCGTGCATGGTGAAGAGCTCGTTGTAGAGCTGGTGGCTGATGAAGGTGTTGTTCGGCACCGCGAGCTGCACGCGGATCAGAAGGGCCTCTACGCCACCCACCAAGAAGAAGAAGAGAGCGGTGATGGCATAGAGCAGACCGATTTTTTTGTGGTCCACGGTGGTTAGCCAAGAGACGAGGCCGGTCTTGGCCTTGGGGCGGGTGAAAAACCACGGCCGGGCCGACGATTTGGCGGCGGACTCGGGGGCGGTGTAGGCGGTCTTTAATGCGGCTTCCATGGGTGGAAAGGTAAGGGAGGCTAAAAGTGAATGCTCGGCGTTGGATTACTTGAGGCTGTGAAGGTATTCGACGATGGCGCGGGCCTCGGTGTCGTTGACCTGAATGTGGGACTTGGTCATGCGGCCTTTATCGTCGGCAGTCATGTAGCCCGCCATGCCGTTTACGCCCATGTACATTTTGTTGCCGGGCTTTACGTTGTTCGGGTCCACGATCCAGCGATGGAGATTGGGCTTGTTGTTTTCGAGCAAGCCGGCGGCGAGGGTGGTGCGAGCGCCGAAGTGGGTAAGGTCAGGGGCGTTTACGCCGGAAGCGCCGTGGCCACGGACGGCGTGGCAGGTAACGCAGTTTTTCTCGGCGAAGAGCTTGCGGCCCTGATTTACCAAGACGGCGTCTTCGTCTTTTTCGGGAAACTGCATGGCAGTCCAAGCGGCGAGGGGATTGGCATCGAAATCGGCGGTGTAGCCGGGGGCGTTGCGTTTTTTAGGCGTCATGTCGTAGCTCGCCAAAACGGCTTTGGCACCGGCGGGGGCTACGACGTCGCGGGCGGGCTTCTTTTGGTTTTCCAGCCAGGCGGCGAAGTCCTCGGCACCAAGGGCGATGACGCGAAAGCGCATCACGGCATGGGATTCGCCGCAGAATTCTGCGCACTGGCCCCAGAAGTAGCCGGGTTCGTCGGCTTGCAGCCAGAGGTGGTTGCCGCGGTTGGGCATCATATCGACTTTGCCTCCAAGCTTGGGAACCCAGAAGGAATGGATGACGTCGGAGGTGCGGAGGTTTATGCGCACGGGGCGACCGGCGGGGATGACGAGTTCGTTGCCGGTTACGAGCTGGCCGGAGCCGGCGATTTGCTCGAGGGGGTATTCAAACTGGAACCACCACTGGAGCCCGCGGGCGTTCACTTCGTAGGCGTTGGCGCGCTCGGCTTCGGGGACGTCGTAGGTGTACCAGATGGCGCGAAGGGTGGGGACGGCGATGACGACCAGGGCGGCGATGGAGGCACCGATTAGGCCCAGCTCGATGAATGGGTTGCCGTGGCCTTGATCGGGCACGGGGGCTTTTTCAGCGGAGTCGCTGCGGGCCTTGTACTTGATCGTGGCGTAGGCGAGGATGCCGGCGACGATAAAGAAAACCGCGAAGGTGACGTAAACCGTTACGTTAAAGACTTCGAGCTGGGCGCGGGCGACGGGGCCTTTGGTGTCGAAGGTTGATTGGGGTCCGGAAGTCCAGCCGCCGGTGACGAGCGGAAGGGCGAGAAGAGCGAGCGTCGTGGTGATACGGCGCAGGATATCGGCAGGGCGGAAACGCATGGTCGTGGTCTGGTAAAGTCGTAGGGCGATAAAGGGAAGCCGTGGCGCAGGGTTTGCACTCCCGGAGTGTTATCAAGCTATAATCGAAAGGATGATTTTCCACTCATCCTTTGTCCTGAGGCGTGCAAAATAGAATTTTTAGCAAAAGCAGGTGGGTCGTAAGCGGAACTTAAGATGGATTTTAATGGCTCGGTGTGAAAACAGAGTGGATGGGTATTAGCTCAGGGTTGTGACCAGAGGCCGATCAGGGCTTCGGAGCGGACCCAGCCGGTGTTGCCATCCTTTAGCACGAGGCGGCGCCAGCCGAGGAATGCTTTATCTACTCGGGCCAAGGTGCCGGCGGGCAGGGGGGAGGTGACCTGTTGTTCGCCTAGTTCGGTGGGCACGGCGCGCAGGGTGTCGTCCTGCCAGATGAGGACGGTTTCGGCGTGGGCGGCGTCGCCATAGGCGCGCAGCGCAAGACCGGTGGCGAAGAGTCCGGCGATGGCGGCAACAAGGGTGAGGGCTAAAAGCGCGCGCCAGAAACGGCGGAAGTTTTTGTGATAGGCTGAGATAACCCAGAAGGCGGGGCAGAGCAGGACGAGCAGGGCTGCGATGAGGCCGTCGTTTTGCCATTCCGGCACCGAACGGCGCAGGGCGAAGGGTTCGATGACCGGCGGGCGGTAGGAGGATTTGGCCTGGGTGACGACGAGCAGGCGTTGGAGCGCGGGTGAATGGGGGTCCTGAAGATGGGCGACGTAGGCGTGGGCGGCGGCTTCGGCCCATTGGCCTTGCTGGGCGAGGGCGAGGGCGAGGTTGTGGCGCAAGGCGGGGTCGGTGGGAGCGGCGGCGAGTTGGGCGCGTTGCAGGGTCTCGGCTTTGGCGAAATCGGCGCTGGCGTAGGCGCGCACGGCTTCGAGTGGATCGGGAGCGGTTGCGGGCTGGGCTCGTGCAAGTTGCGGGTCGGCGAGCGCGAGCAGGGCGAAGGCGAGGGCGGCGGGGAAGAGATGCGGGGAGCGCAGGGCTGCGGTGGCGGGCAGTGGGGGGAGGGCGGCTTGTTGCCAGGCGGCTTTGGCCTGGGTCAGCCAATCGGGGGCCAGAGTGGTGCCGGGGCGGTAGAGTACGCGCTCGGTCTCGGCCCACAGCGCGCTCCAGGCTGGATCAGTCAAATCGCGGGCGGTGGGGGTGAGGTTATCTAGGCTGAAAAGGGTTCGGGTGGCGTGTTGCCAGGCGAGGAGTTCGGCGTCGGTCACGCCGGAGGAGAGGCGAGTGAGGATTGCACCGAGATTGGCGTGGGCGAGGCGTCGGGGGATCAGGGGGTCGTGGCGACGGGCGTGGCGGGCGGCGAGGGCGAGCCAGAGCGCCACCGGCAGGAGAAGCGCGGCGAGGTAGGGCCAGCGGGAGAGCGGCCAGCCGGTTTGCGGAATGGCGGCCAGGCGGCCGGTGGGCAGTGGGTCTGCAGGCAGGGCCACCATGGCCTCGGGCGGGTTGATTGGAACAGGTTCGAGGCTGGGCGTGGCCGGGGTGGCGGGAGTGGTTTCGGGAGTGGCGGGGGCGGTGCCGGGGCCGGTCGGGGCCGGGGTGATCTCAATCGTGACGGGTGAACTGCGGAGGGTTTCGTAAGCGCCGGTGACGGGGTTGAAGACCGAGAGGGTGTAGGAGCCTAGTTCGTAACGGCCGGGCTTTTGCGGAATGAGGACAAGGTCTTCGCTCAAACTGGCATCGAAGAGGCGGTTCTCGACCGGTGTTTTTTGGGCGCGAGGAGTGACGACGCGGAAGTCGCGGTTTAGGTCGCGAGGGGGGAGACGGTCGAGGACCGGCCAGTTACCTGTGCCGGCCAGGGTGAGAGTCCAGGTGATGGGTTCGCCGAGGGTGGCTTTTTCGGGGACTATTTTAGAGGTGAGGGTAAACTGGCCGACGCCGCCGGAGAAATCGGCCGGAGCGGGGATGGGGAGCGGGCGGCTTTGCAGCACGGCAGGGGCGGTCGTGATGGTGAATTGTTCCAGGGTGGGGCCGCCGAAAATGCTTCCGAAGGGAGCCGAGTTACCAGTGGGCAGGTTGGCCGGAATGGTGGCTGTCGGGAAGGGCAGCGGGCCGGTGACGGCTGGGGCGATGGCGCGGGTCTCGGAGGTGATGAGAACGCGGTTTTGTCCGTTGGTGTTGGTTTCGGCCGCGACGGGTTTGGTCCATTCTTCGGCGGTGAACGGACTGGAGGGCCAGTCGAGCGGGCCGCCGAGGATGCTGTTGGTGAAGTAGCGGCGATCGACTTCAACGGTGTGGGTGAGTCGGAAGACCTCTCCAGCCCAGATGGGGGCGGCGGGTGGGGTGAAGCGTGCGGTGATGATCTGGTTGAGGGGCAGGCCGGTTTGACCGACGGTGGCGGCGACAATGGTAAAGCCGGCGGCGGGCACGGTCATCGTGCCGGCATCGGTCTCGACGGTGATGGCAGGGATGCGCACCTGGCCGTCGGCGCGGAGGGGGCGGACGCGGTAAATGTAACTGCGGGTGCTTTGACGCACAGTGCGGGCTCCGGTGCCGAAGTTGAGCACGGTCTGGGCACCGGCGCGAACACCGGGTTCGAAGGCGAGGTCGTTGACGGTGGGGGCGGGCGGCGGGCCTTTGACTGGTTCGCAATCCTGGAAAATAAGGGTGAGCTCGGAGATTTGTTCGCGGGCGAGGTTGCCGGAGGCGGGCTCCCAGCGGACGGACTGGGCGCGCGCACAGGTCACAAAGGCGATGAGCGCAAGCAGCCAGAATGACGAATGACGAATGACGAATGACGAAAGGCGGAGGGCGCGGAGCATCGGATGTATGGCGGCGAGGTTGGCGAAGGAGAGAGGCGGAGGGCGGTTTACCAGTCGTGGTTGTTTTTGGCCGGGCCGCGCTCGGTGCCGGGTGGCTTTTCGGCGTCCTGCATTAGCTGGTAAAGGCGGGAGGGGGAATCGGAGTCGCGCACGCGTTCGAGTTTCTGGCGGGGGAGGGCGAGGGCGGGGTCGAGCGGGGCCTCGTCGGGCGCGGGTTGGTCGGGCTGGCCGGAGGCGGAGACGCCGCCGACGCGCTGGGTGGAGTCCTTGGGCGGTTTGCCGTCTTTGGGAGGAGGGGCGGGAGGGTTGTTGTCTTTGCCTTCGGGCTTCAGGTCGCCGAGGGCCTCTTGGGCGGCGGAGGCGGGTTTGGTGTCGGATTGGGCGCGTTTGTCGTCGCCGGGAGCGTTGCTCTCCTTGGAGTCTTTTTTCTGGTCGTCCTTGGGGTCTTGGTCCGAGGGGCTGGGTTTGCCTTCGCCGGATTGTTTTTTCTCCTCGCCGGATTGCTGCTGTTCGTCGGGGGGCGGTTCCTGGTCCTCGTTTTTGGGCGGGTTGAGGAGTTTCTGGAGACGAATGCGCAACTCGCGCCATTCGGCGGCTTTGGGGTCTGCGGCTTCGCCTTGGTTGACGGCGGCGAGGGCGTCGAGCAGGGCGCCTCGCGGCATGGGTTCCGGGGTGCCCGTATCCTGGGCTTCGCCCCTGTCCACGGTGAGACGGGCGAAGCGGGCGAGTTCGCGCGGGGCGAGGGCGGGGGAGTCGGCCAGTTGGCCAACCAGATCGACGATGGGGTCGTAGCGTGGGGTCGGGGCTTCGGACTCGGCCGGAGCGGGTTTGGCTTGGGGTTTGGGCTGGGCTTGGACCGGAGAGGGTGTGGCTTGGACGAGCAGAACGGCGAGCAGGGCGGGGGCGACGGGCGAGTTGCGCACGGCGCGAAGGACGCGGGCGGCGGGCGAGATGGGGAATTCGCGCACAAGGGCGAGGGCGAGCAGCAGGAGGGCGGGGGCGAGGAACCAGCTAAACAATTCTTCGCGGCGCGGGGCGGCGTTTTCGATTGAGCGGGTGGAGCGTCCGCGGGCGATAGTTTCGCGGAGAATTGCGGGCAGGTCGAGCCAAGTGGAGGCGTCGCGGTAAACGCCGTCGCTCATTCGGGCGAGTTCTTGTAGGGTGGATGCGTCGAGACGGGAAAGCACCGCCGCGCCTCGGGCATCCTTGATCAGGCCGCCTTTGGCGTCGGGCACCATGGCTCCGGCGGTGGTGCCGAGGCCGAGGGTGATGATGCGTACGCCGCGGGCGGCGAGTTTCTGGGCCACGGGTTTCCAAGCCGGGTCCTGGGCTTCGCCGTCGCTTAGGATCACGAGGTAACGATCCGCCACCGGCATGACTCCGGGGGCGGGGGCGACGACCGGGCCGAAGGCATCGTCGGCGACGGTGAGTAGAGCGGCGAAATCGCTGCCGCCGGCGGGAATCATGTCCGGACCGAGTTCGTCCACGAAGGTGCGGAAGATTTCATAATCGACGGAGAGCGGGCTTTGCAAAAAGGCCGAGCCGGCGAAGGGTAGGAGGCCGAGGCGTTCACCTTTGAGCTCATCGGCCAAACTGCGAACCAGCAGGCGGGCGCGATCAAGCCGGGTGGGCGGCACGTCGTCGGCGAGCATGGAACGGGATACGTCCACGGCGACCAGGACGTCGCGAGCTTCGGTCTGGGCGGCTTTGCCGATCTCGGCGCCTTGGGGGCGGGCGAGTGCGGCCAGCAGACAGGCGAGGGAGAGGACAAGGGCGATGGCGCGGGCTCGGGGGGCGGAACGGCCTTTGACGAGGGACAGGGAGTCGGCGTTGAGGCGTCCGCGCAGGATGCGCGGGAAGGGCGAGGAGGCGGAGGCGCGCGCCGGGCGCAGGGCCACGAACAGCAGCGCGAGCGGGGCGAGGAGGAGCCAGAGGAGTTGCGGGTGGGCGAAGGTCACGGCGGCGGGTGCGGTCTAGGCGCGGGGGCGGCGCAGGATAGCGGGGGTGGCGAGGGCGAGGAGCAGGGCGGCGGCCCCGGCCGGCCAGGGGTAGAACTCGGTGGCGAGGACAAGCGGGGTTTGATCGAAGGTGATTTTTTGGTTGCGGTCGATTTCGGCGAAGGCTTCCGAGGTCGTCACGGGATCGTCGGCGCGGAAAAAGCGGCCGCCGGTGGCGGCGGCGAGTTCGCGGATGGCGTTGGTATCGAGATCGGACATGCGCCGGCTGGTGCCGATGCGGCGGCCTTGTTCGTCGAGCACGGGGAAGGGCACCAGGCCGTCGCGGCCGACGCCGATGGTGTACACGGGAATGCCACGCGATTTGGCCAGAGCGGCGGCTTGTTCGGGGGTGAGCTGGCCGCGGTTGTTGGCACCGTCGGTCAGTAGAATAACGAAGGCTCCGGCGCGTCGGGCGCTGGCGGAATCGCGGCCCTTAGTAAGGCGGGTCAGGGAAAGGCCCACGCCGTCGCCTATGGCGGTGCCATCCTCGATCAAGCCGATGCGCAGGCGGGCGAGCTGGCGGGCCAGCCAGGCGTGGTCGTGGGTGAGGGGGGCGAGGGTGTAGGCGCGGCCGGAGAAGGCCACTATGCCGATACGATCGTCGGGGCGCTGGCGGATGAAGGCTTCCAGGATGGGCTTGAGCGCGACGAGGCGGTTGACCGCGCGGCCGTCCACGATGCTGTCCTCGGCGTACATGGAGGTGGAAAGGTCGATGGCGAGGACGAGGTCGTAGCCTTCGCCGCGCAGCACGCGGCGGTCGTCGATGCGTTGGGGGCGGGCGAGGGCGAGGGCGAGGCAGGCGGCGGCGATGTAGGCGAAGGCGACCGGCCAGCGGCGGGGCGGGGTGCGGCGTGGTGCGGACCAAGCGGCGGCGCCCGGGATGAGCAAGACTGCGACGGGGCGGCGGCGGCGGAGCATGCCGATGGCGGGCAAAATAAGCAGGGCCGCGAGCCAGAAGGGCTGGGCGAATTGGTAGTCACCGAAAGCCCAGACGGGCATTTCGGGGAAGAGCACGGAAAACAAAGTGAGGGCGTGGGGGCTCATCGGCGGGCGCTTTCGCGGCGGCGGAAGAAACGCACGAGGGCGTCGAGCCGGTTTTGATCGGTGCCGAAGGCTTGGCGGCCGAAGGGGTCGGGGAACCAGGCGGCGAGCGAGGCGTCGCGGGCTTCGCGCCAGCGGGCGTGAGCGGTGCGTTCGGCTTCACCTTGGCCAAGGGTGACGAGCTGGTTGGTCAGTGGGTCGTAGGCGGAAAGCGGGCGCTTGGCTTCAGGGAAGTCTCGGTCCCACGGGTCGTCCACGCGCAGGCCGAGCAAGGTGCAGCGTTGGGCGAAGGCGACCCAGCCTTCGGGGACGGGGCGGGCGGGGTGATCGGAGAGCCACACTACGATGCTGTGGCGGGGAACGAGGGCGGAGAGCGCGGAGAGCGGAATGGGACTTACGCCGGCTTCGACGGGCGGGGGCGGGGTCGCGCCGAAAAGCTGGGCGGCGAGGTGGTGGATGGGGCCGCGACCATGCACCGGCGGAAAAAATACCGGTCCTTCGGGACGGAGGTGGGCGAGCCCCACCCGGTCGCGGTTGACCGAGCCAAGCAGGAGGAGCAGGCCGGCCAATTCGAGCAGGGCTTCGCGGCGAGTGACCGCGCCGGAGCCGAATTGAAGGGAGGGGGAATCCTCGAAAACGAGCAGGACGGTGACCTCGCGCTCCTCGACGAATTTCTTACGGTAGGGTTCGCCGAGGCGGGCGGTGACGTTCCAGTCGATGTCGCGCACGTCGTCTCCGTAGGCATAACGCACGACCTGATCAAACTCCATGCCTCGGCCGCGGAAGACCGAGCGGTAGCCGCCGCCGAGGGAGGTTTCGACGGCGTGTCGCAGGCGCCATTCCAAGCGCCGCAAGGCCGCGAGAGGTGCGGAGCCGGCGGGGGGTGGGGCGACGGTTGCAGGCTGGTTTTTCAATGCGAGACGACGGGCGCTTTCGGGAAACGGGACGCGGTGGCGCGGCCTATCAGGTGGTGGCGGCGGACGGCATGGGGGTCTGGGCCAGGACTTGGGCGACGATGCTGTCCGCGCTGAGGTTTTCCGCTTCGGCTTCGTAGGTCAGTCCTATGCGGTGGCGGAGCACGTCGGGGGCGAGTTCCTGTACGAGGACGGGGGCGACAAAGTCCTGGCCGCGCAGCCAGGCGAGGGCCTTGGCGGCTTGGTAAAGGGCGAGCGAGGCTCGGGGCGATGCGCCGTAAGAGACGTGGCGGGCTTTGCCGCCGGGGATGGGTTTGGCGAGGTCGCGGGTGGCACGGACGATGGCGATGATGTAGGCCTGAACGGCGGGGGCGACGTGCACGGCGTCCACTGCGGCGCGCAGGCTGAGCAGTTCTTCACCGCTGGAAACGGGCACGAGGGCGGGGGATTTGGTGACTTGGCCCCAGCGCGACATGACGGCGGTCTCGTCGGCGAGGGTGGGGTAGTCCACGAGAAGTTTAAAAAGGAAGCGGTCGGTTTGGGCTTCGGGGAGCGGGTAGGTGCCTTCTTGCTCGACCGGGTTTTGAGTGGCCATGACGAAAAACGGCTTCGGCAAGGGGTGAGTCTGGCCGCCGAGGGTGACCTGGCGTTCCTGCATGGCTTCGAGCAGGGCGGATTGGACCTTGGCGGGGGCGCGGTTGATTTCGTCGGCGAGGACGAGGTTGGCGAAAATAGGGCCGCGATGGGGGGCGAAGGCGGCGTCCTTGGGGGAGAAAATCATGGTGCCGACGACGTCGCTGGGGAGCAGGTCGGGGGTGAACTGGATGCGTTCACATTGGACGCCGAGGGCGGTGCCCAGGGATTTGACCAGGAGGGTTTTAGCCAAGCCGGGCATGCCCTCCAGCAGGACGTGGCCGTTGGCCAGCAAGGCGAGGAGCAGGCGTTCAATAACATCGTGCTGGCCGATGACGGCCTTGGCGATTTCTGCACGGATTTTTTCAGACCAAACGGGACCGGTAAGCATGAGGACGTGGGTGGAGGAAGTTTTTTGGGACTCGCGCGAAGGGCGAGGGTTGCGTTTTTTGGGACGTAAAGAGTCGAACAATGGATTTACCACTTCAAATCAAGACTCGGCTCGACGCGTTGGGCGTTTTGGAGAGCGATGTGGAAGAGGTGTTTATTCGTGGTTCGGGTGCGGGTGGGCAAAAGATTAATAAGACGGCTTCTACGGTGGTGCTGCGGCATAAGCCGAGCGCTACCGATGTGCGCTGTCAGCAGGAACGCAGCCAAGCCGCGAATCGTGTGATCGCTTGGGAACTTTTTTGTGAAAAACTGGAAACGCGTCTGCGCGCCGCCGAGGCGGAACGGGTGGCGGAGCGGGCCAAGGCGCGGCGGGTGAATCGGAAGCGGAGCGCTCGACAAAAGGCTTTGTTGGTGGAGCAGAAGCGGCGTCGGGCGGAAACGAAGGCGGGGCGACGTGATCCGTAGGCGGTGAGATCGGAAGGGGTTAACCGCTAATGCAGCGGCTCAATGAGCGCTGCTGGGGCGAAGAGGTTTCGCTTTGCGAAACCTTGGGGGTGTCGATGGGTCGGCCAATGGCCTCAGGGGGGCGGATTGGACCGGTGGGTAGTTGATCCGTGCTAAACGGAACTGTTCGGCGGGACGCCGAACAGCACACGCGGGACGCGTGCGCTCCCCGGACCTGTCGGACTCAGGCTAGTTTGGACTGGATGAGTTTGCTGGCGGAGCCGAAATCGATGAGGCCGGCCTCGGGGCTTTGCTTCAGGGCGGCGACGACTTTGCCCATTTCTTTTTTGGTGGTGGCTCCGGTGGCGGCGATGGCGGCATCGACCAGGGCGGCTACTTTGGCGGCGTCGAGGCTGGCGGGCAGGTATTTTTCCAGGATGGCGATCTCGGCGGAGTTGGTGGCGACGAGGTCGGCGCGGCCGCCTTTAGTGAACTCGGCGTTGGCGTCCTGGAGGTTTTTCACCGCTTTGCGCAGGGTGGTGAGTACGAGCGCGTCGTCGATGGGTTTGGCCAGGTCCATGGAGGCGCGTTGCACGGCGGCGTCCGCGGTGCGCAGGCTGGTGGCGCGGGCGGAGTCTTTGGCTTTCATGGCGACGATGATATCGGCGCGAAGGGTCTCGTAGATCGTGGGCATGGGTGGGGCAGGCTGCGCGGCGGGTCAGCGGGTGTCGATGGTGGAAGCGGCAGGTAGCGGGCGGTCGTGACCGAGGGCGAATTCGCTGAAGTCGTTTACGATGTCGGCGTAGGGGCGGTCTTGTTTGTAGATTTGCAGGATGCGTCCGTGCTCGGCATCGGAAGTGGGGAAAATCCTCGGAGGCTCGCCGGGCAGGAAAATGCCGGTGTAGGCGCGATGGCGGTCGGTGAGGCGGCGGATGACGAGCACGGTTTCCACGGTGCACGTGGCTAATCGAAAAGCGAACCGGGTGTGTTGGGTAATCGGATCGGACGGGGGCGGTTCGTCCACTTTACGTGGACGTTTGCGATTATGCCTTGTCGGTTTCGCGATGGGTTTTTCGGTATTGGCCGGGACGGAGTCCGGTCTCGCGCAGAAAGGCGGCCGATAAGGCATAGGGGGTTTGGTAACCCACTGAGCTGGAGATGGATTCCAGGGTATCGTCGCCGTGTAAAAGCAAGTCCTTCGCCCGCTCGATGCGGAGGCGGGTGACCATCTGCATTGGTTTTACGCCATGGTGGCGGGCGGCGTGCAGGTAGAGACTGCTTGGGCTGAGGTGGATCTCGGCGGCCAGGCGTTCGACCGTCCAGTTTTCACCGAGGCGCGCGTTTACCCGGCTCCAGAGCTCGGAGAAACGCGACACCATCGGATCGGCTTCCCGGCGGCAGGCATGGTCGATTTCGCGGATTAGCTGCAGGCGGAGGATGTTCACGTGGGAGTGCGCCATTTGATAGGCACCATACTCGGTGCCGCTCGCTTCACGCACCGCCTCCAGCATAGAATTTTTAAGTATTCGGGCGTTTTTAATGGGCAGAATCTCCGGACCGTGAGCGCGGATAAAGCGCCAGCGGGGAAGGTCCTGTAGATGCACCCAGAGCGCTTCCGCGCCGCCCTTTCGGACACGAATCCAGTGGGGTGTGCCTGCCGGGCACAAAGCCCAGCTGGTAGCGGGGATGGCGGTAAAGCCCCGGCCAAAATCCACTTCCACCGCCCCTGAGTGTACGAAGAATAAGAGGTGAATCGGCGACGAGGGCGTGCCGCAGAGAAAACTTTGGTCGAAGTAGTCGTAGCCGATCTCGGTTACGCCGATTTCGCGCAGGGGCCAGCCTACTTTGCTACCCCAGGGAAACTCGATGAAGCGAGTGGTGGGCGATACTGTGATGCGGCGCGGGGCTTGAGACGGCTCGCTGGGGGAGGGCGATTCCATTATTGGAATCTAGCGTATTTTTCCTGAAGTCCAAGGCATTGTTCGAGGTGCGATTCCCGGGTATGCTGGGCGGGTAACCCCAAAATTTCATGACCTCCTCTTCCCTGCCCCGCACTGGCTTTTATTCCGACCAGCCCTGGCCTGATGACAAAGGCGTTCATATTAACGCGCACGGCGGCGGAATCTTGTTTCACGACGGCGTTTATTACTGGTTCGGCGAACACAAAATCAGCGGCGACGAGGCGGAGGTGGGCGTGCACGTCTATGCCTCCAGTGACTTGTACAACTGGAAGGACGAAGGCATCGCGCTGGCGGTGTCGGAGGATCCGCAGAGCGAGATTGCGAAGGGGTGTATCATTGAACGGCCGAAGGTCATCCATAACGCCCGGACCGGAAAGTTCGTGATGTGGTTTCACCTCGAACGGAAGGGCAAGGGCCGCAAGGACGGCGTGAGCGGGGTGGCGGTGGCTGATGCGCCGACCGGGCCGTATGTTTACCAGCGTGCGGTGCGGCCGGATGCCGGGGTGTGGCCGTTAAACGTTACGGAGCAGCAGAAGGCCGGGCTGGAGGAAGCGCAGAAGCTACTCGGCACAGCTTTTTGGGGGAGTCCGCATCCCGACCGGGCCAAGATGGATTTCCTGGGGCGCGATTTCCATGGTGGCCAGATGGCCAAGGATATGACGCTTTTCGTGGATGACGACGGTGCGGCTTACCATGTGTTTTCCTCGGAGGAGAATTCCGCGCTGCACATCTCCAAGCTGAGCGATGACTACCTCTCACACTCCGGCCAATGGGTGCGAATTTTTGAATATCTTTGGCATGAGGCGCCGGCCTTGTTCAAGCGGGACGGTCGCTACTGGATGCTATCGTCGCACTGCACGGGCTGGAATCCCAACACCGCGCGTTCCGCCGTCGCGGATAGTATTTGGGGGCCTTGGACGGAGCTGGGGAATCCGTGCGTCGGCGCGACCCCAAAGCAAAAGCTCGGCCCCGCGCTGACCTTCGGTGGACAAAGCACCCACGTGCTGCCGGTGCAGGGACGGCCGGGAGCTTTTATCGCGATGCTCGATGTGTGGCGACCGGAGGATCACATCAAGGGCGGTTACATATGGCTGCCGGTGAAGTTCGAGAAGGATCGCTACACGCTGGAGTGGCGGGGTTGTTGGGATTTGACGGTGTTTGATCGGCCGACTTCGTGACGCAGGCTTGGAACCGGTGTACTGCGGTCAGCTCCAGCTGTAGTTAAAGCTCACGCTGATGCGCTCCTCGGCGCAGCGGTTTTGCGCGACTTCGTGACGCAGCCAGCTCTCGAAGAGGATGACGTTGCCTGCCTCGGCGGGGTAGGTGGTGTAGAGGCGGTTGGAAGCGTCGGCGGTGGGCAGTTTGGGCGGGGCGGCCATGAGAGAGGCGAGACGCGGATCCTCGAATTTGAGACCGGGGCAACCTTCCGGCGTCACCACGTAGTAGGTGCCACTGATGAAACTGTTGGGGTGTAGGTGCATCGAGTGGCTGGCGGTCTCGGGCATGATGTTGACCCAGAAATCAGTCATGCGGATCTCGCGGTTGCGCAGGTCCATGTCGAGGGCCTTGGCGAAAGTGCGCACGTGGCGCTGGATCTTTTTCTCCAGGTCGGCGAAGGTGCTGGAGAACTGGTGGAGGGTATTCATCGAGGCGTAACTCGTGTAGCCGCCGGGGTAGTTTTTCTTGGACCAGGCGCGACCCTCGGCGTCGAAGTCGCGCAGTTGGCGGCATTCCTGAGCGAGCTCAGTGTTGAAGCGGGTGAGCGCAGAGGCTTGGAGTGGGGCGCAGTAAATCCGGGTCGGGAACCAGGTGCGGATGGGCGAGGTGGCGGCGGTGGGCATGGTGGGTACAGGGAGGGACGAAAATGACGAATGACGAATGTCTAATGACGAATGAAGGAGGAGAGGCGCGGGTTTAGTCGAGGTGGAGGTCGCCGGGCTGGACGTAGATTTCGCGGGGGTTGTTGCCGACTTGAGGGCCGATGAAGCGTCGTTTTTCCATTTCGTCGATCAGGCTGGCGGCGCGGTTGTAGCCGATGCGCAGACGGCGTTGCAGGTAGCTGGTGCTGGCTCGGCCGTGGGAGGCGATGATCTCCAGGGCTTCCTTGATCATGGGGTCGAGGCCGGCGTGAGTCTCGCTGTCGCCGAGCACATCCTCGCCGCCGCCGGGGGCGTCCTCGGGCCGTAGCTCGACGCGGTAGCGGGGTTGGAGCTGGGCTTTGAGCGAGGCAACGATCTGCTCGACCTCGGCGTCGTCCACGAAGGGGGCCTGGAGGCGTTGCAGGCGGCCGAGCCCGGGCGGGCTGTAGAGCATGTCGCCGCGACCTTGGAGGGCCTCGGCACCTTTGCCGTCGAGGATGGTGCGGCTGTCGATTTGCGAGGAGACCTGAAACGCGACGCGGGTGGGGAAGTTGGCCTTGATGACGCCGGTAATGACGTTCACCGAAGGGCGTTGGGTGGCGAGGATGGTGTGGATGCCGACGGCGCGGGCCATCTGGGCGAGGCGGGCGATGGGCGTCTCGACCTCAGTGGCGGCGGTCATCATGAGATCGGCCAGTTCGTCGATGATGAGCACGATGAAGGGCAGGGGCGGGAAGCCCTCGGTGGCGGCCTTGGCGTTGTAGCCGGAGAGGTTGCGCACGTTTTTCTCGGACAAAACTTGATAGCGGCGCTCCATTTCGCGGACCAGCCACTTGAGGGCCTGGCAGGCTTGCTTGGGATCGGTGACGACCGGATGGATGAGGTGGGGCAGGTCGCGGTAGATGGCGAATTCGACGATTTTGGGGTCGATGAGGACGAGCTCCAGCTGGTCGGGGCGGAAACGGTAAAGCAGGGAAAGGATGATGTTGCTGATGCAGACGGATTTTCCCGAGCCGGTCGCGCCGGCGATGAGGGCATGAGGGGCTTTGGCGAGGTCGCAGATGACGTGGCGACCGGTGATGTCCACCCCGAGGATGATGGGCAACTCGGCGGTGGAATCGCGCCAGGCGGGAGACTCGAAGGCGGCGCGCAGGGCGAGGGGAACGGAGTGGCGGTTGGGCGTCTCCACGCCGACGAAGCTCTCGCCCGGTATGGGCGCCTGAATACGCACGGCGTTGGCGGAGAGCGCGAGGGCGAGGTTTTTTTCCAGGGCGGCGATGGCCTCGACGCGCACGCCGAAGCCGGGTTTGACACGGAATTGGGTGACGCGCGGGCCGACGATGGAGTCGTACACGAAGGCATCGACGGCGAAGCTATCGAGGGTGTTTTGGAGAATGTGTTTGTTGGCTGCGACCTCCTCAGGCGGGACGAGTTGTTTCTCATCGGCGGAGGCGGGGCGGAGCAAGTCGAGCGAGGGTAGGTGGTAGCCGACGAGGTCGTCGGGCGTGAACGGGGCGGGCAAGGATCGGGGAGCCGGGAGCGGGGAGCCGGGAGTGGTGGGTTCGGAGTCAGGGGCGGGGAGCTCGGTACCGATGGCGGCGATGTCGGCCTGGCGGGCGCGGGCGTTTTGGCGGAGAGATTCCAAGTGATCGAGGGCGTCTTCGATACGATCACGGTGGCGGGCCTGCAAAGTGGTGCGTTCCTCGCGGCGGGCGGCCAGTTCTTCGTGCCAGAGCGCGAGCAACCGGTGATCCTCGGCGAGCTCGGCGTCGAGGGAGTCGGGGTTGGAAAACGTAGTGGGTGCGGAAGCCGACATGGGGAGAGGAAACAACAAAGGGCAGTGCGACGGGAAAGATAAAGAAATGTCGAAAAAGACTTGTGGGGGATTTCATGTGGCCAATGTTGGCCACATGAAATCCAAGAAGGTCATAGCACCCCTTTTGAAGGCGCGTGAAGAGGCGGGTAAGGACACGCTGGAAGAGACCTCGGTGGCACCGCGCACGCGCGCAAGTGTGAGCGTGCGTGAGGCGAAGGATCAGTTGTCGGCGCTCTTGCAGCGGGTCGCAGATGGCGAGGAAATCGTGGTGACAAGCGATGGCCAGCCGAAGGCGATGCTGGTGAAATTCCGTCCGATCATGGGCGGTAAACCATGGCGTCCTTTGGGAGCGTTCCTGACTGATCAGCCGATGGGGCCAGACTCGACCGAGACGGAGCGGGCGGAGCGCGATTCGCGTTACTAAGCGGCTGAAATGACGCGCCTATGTATATTGATACTTGCGTGGCGGTGAAGCTGTACACCCGCGAACCGGACTCGGAGGCGTGTCAGCGAATCGTGAGCGGGCAGCGTTTGGTTTCGTCGGAGTTACTCTACACGGAACTCTGGTCGGCCTTGTTGGCGAAGGAGCGCAACAAGGTAATTACTCCTTCGCTGAGGCAGCGGGTTTGGCAGCTATTTGAGGAACACCTGCTGGATGATGTGATCGAATTGGTGGCGTTGGACGGGCACGTGGTGCGGGAGGCCGCTGAGGTGATGGCGAAGGTGAATCCGCAGGTGCCGCTTCGCACTCTGGATGCCATTCATCTGGCGACTTATCTAGGAATCGAGGCGGGGGCCTTGTTTACCAAGGACAAACGCATGATCGAGGCGGCTCGGCGGCTGGAGCTTCCGCTTGCGGATTAGTTTCGGAACCGAATCGGAGTTCGGAGACAGCGGTCATTTAGGCTGACGCTGGAACATAAAAAATCCCCGGATCAGTGTTTGTTACGACAAACCTGAGTCCGGGGATGTGAGCTCCCTCTGAGCGTTTACAGCTTCGCGTAGGGGAGTGGGTATTTCGCAGCCAAAGTGGCGACGAGCTTCTTGGCGGTTTCGAGGGCGGCGGGTTCGCGGTCGGTGCCGATGGCCTTGAGTACGGTATCGATGGCCTCGGCGATCACGTCCATGTCGGCTTCGACCAGGCCGCGCGTGGTCACCGCAGGGGTGCCAAGGCGGATGCCCGAGGCTTGGAAGGGCGAACGGGTCTCGAAGGGGACGGTGTTCTTGTTACACGTGATGTGGGCGAGATCGAGGGTCTCCTGAGCCTTCTTGGCGGTGAGCTCGGGCAGGTTGTGGCGGAGATCGACAAGGAAGAGGTGGTTGTCGGAACCGCCGGAGACGAGCTTGTAGCCGCGAGCGATCATGGCGGCGGCGAGGGCGCGGCTGTTGGCCACGACCTGCTGTGCGTAGGTCTTGAAGGACGGTTTGAGGCACTCGGCGAAGCAGACCGCCTTGGCGGCGATGACGTGCATGAGCGGGCCGCCTTGGCCGCCGGGGAACATGGCGGAGTCGATGGCTTTGGCGTGGGCGGCCTTGCAGAGGATGAGGCCGCCACGCGGGCCGCGCAGGGTTTTGTGGGTGGTGGTGGTGACGAAGTCGGCGTGCGGGACGGGCGACGGGTGAACACCGGCGGCGACGAGGCCGGCGATGTGGGCGATGTCGGCGAAGAGGAAGGCACCGACCGAGCGGGCGATTTCACCCATGCGGGCGAAGTCGATGACGCGCGAGTAGGCGGAAGCGCCGACGGTGATCATGACGGGTTTCTCGCGCAGGGCGACGGCGGCGAGCTCGTCGTAGTCGATCAAGCCGGTGTCCTCGCGCACACCGTATTGGACGAAGGTGTATTGTTTGCCGGAGAAGTTGGCCGGGTTGCCGTGGGTGAGGTGGCCGCCGTGGCTGAGGTTCATGCCGAGGATCTTGGCGCCGAGGGGGAGGACGGCGGTGTAAACGGCGAAATTGGCCTGGGAACCGGAGTGGGGCTGGACGTTGGCGTGTTCGGCGCCGAAGAGGGTCTTGGCGCGGTCGATGGCGAGTTGTTCGACTTTATCAACGTGTTCACAGCCGCCGTACCAGCGTTTGCCGGGATAGCCCTCGGCATACTTGTTGGTCAGCACGCTGCCCTGGGCCTCCATGACGGCCGGGTAGGTGAAGTTTTCAGACGCGATGAGCTCGATGTGGCTCTCCTGACGGGCACGTTCGGCGGCAATGAAGCCGTAGATCTCGGGATCGAGTTGCTGGAGGGAGGAGGCGTTCAGGGACATGGTAAAAGGGAATGAGTCGATGCGTCGCGGCGGGAAGGTCAAGCTGGGGGAGCGTGAGAAGCGATTTACCTGGGTGCGGCACCTCAGTGCGAGGAGTGTTGAGCAGGCTTTAGGTGGGTGGGATGGCGGGAGTGCGGTCTTCGCGGAGGGCGAGGGTGCCGTCGCCGGCGTGTTCGATCAGGAAGTGTCGGGTGTGGACGTTGCGCAGGCTGCTGCGGTGCGCGATGGTCACGTAGGTGAGGCCGGGGAAGGCGGCGCAGAGTTTGTGGTAGAAGGCGAGTTCGGCGTTTTCGTCGATGGCGGCGGTGGCTTCGTCGAGAAACAGCCAGGCAGGGCGGTGCAGGAAGACGCGGGCGAGGGCGAGGCGTTGTTGTTCGCCGCCGGAAAGGACTTGGGCCCAGTGGGCTTCTTCGTCGAGGCGGGAGGCGAGGGCGGGCAGTTCGCAGAGGGCGAGGGCGCGCTGGCAAATGGCGTCGTCGAATTGCAGGGTTTCGCGGGGGTAGGCGAGGGCGGCGCGCAGGGTGCCGATGGGCAGGTAGGGCTTTTGCGGCATCACCATGCAGTCGAAGGGCTCGGGGAGGAGCACGCGGCCGCGTTCGTAGGGCCAGAGGCCGACGAGGGAGCGCAGGATGGTGCTTTTGCCGCAGCCGGAGGGGCCGGTAATGAGCACGGAATCGCCGGGGCGAACGGTGAAACTGAAGGGAGCCATGAGCAGGCGACCGTCGGGCCGAAAGAGGGCGAGGTCGGTGACTTCGAGGCGGTCTTCGCTGCGGCCGGCGGCGTAGATCTCGGCCTGGGCATCGCGCAGGTGTCGGGAGTGTTCGATGCCACGCTGGAAGCCGTCGAGGCGTTCGGTGATGGCCCACCAGCTGGCGATGGTTTCGTAGGCGTTGATGAAGAAGTTGAAGTTGCTTTGGACGTTTTTGAACGCGCCGGTGAGCTGGGTGAGCTGGCCGAGGCTGAGGGCGCCGGCGAAAAAACGGGGGGCAGAGAGGAGGATGGGGACGAAGTCGGAGAGTTGGTAATAAACGGACTTAAAAGCGTTGAGGTGGAGGCGGCGCAGTAGGGTGGCGTTGAAGTTGCCGACGATGCGGGTGAAGTGGGTGCCGAGGGTTCGGCGTTCGGCGCGTTCGCCGTTTACCAGCGCGGTGCTTTCGCTGTTTTCGCGCAGGCGCACGAGGCCGAAGCGGAAGTCGGCCTCGAGCTTTTGCATCTCGTAGTTGAGCCCGATGATGGGGCGGCCGACGCGGCCGACCAGCCACATGCCGAGCAGGGAGTAGGCGAGGCAGATCCAGACCAGGTGCCCGGGAAAGGAGGCAATGGCGTAGGTGAAAGCTACATACAGATCCCAGGTGATGACGACGGGCGAGGTGAGCCAGGCGAGGTGTTCGGGCAGGGCGGGGAAGGGGTAGGCGGGGGGAGGAGGAAGTGCGGCGCCAGAGGAGGAAAGGCCCCAGAGGATAATGGCGAAGGAGGCGAGGGAGACGATGGCGGCGAAGAGTTGTTTGCCGAGGTCGAGGGTGGTGAAGACGAAGGAGCGGATGTCTTCGCTGATGCGTTGGTCGGGGTTGTCCCCTTGGTGACCGTCCAGCTGGCCGAGATAGTGAGCGCGGTCGCCGAGCCAGTCGCGCAGGAAGCGGTCGGTCATCCAGCGGCGCCAGCGGATTTTCAGGGAGGAAAAGAGATAGTCCTCGGCGAGCCAGAAGGCGATGGAGCAAAAGATGAAGCCGAGGAAGGCGACGCCGAGATGGACAAAGAAGGCGTAGTCGCCGCGCTGGATGGTATCGAAGAAGTCGCGGTTCCAGTAGGAGAGGCGGACGGCGATCCAGTTTTGCGCGAGGGTAAGCAGGACGATGGCGGCGAGGAGCAGGCGGGCGGGCCAGCGTTCCTCGGAGGACCAGAAGGGTCGGGCGAGGGCGAGGAAGAGGCGGGTTTTTTCGAGGAGCGAGCTGGGGCGGGTCACGTCGGGGGAAGCAGGTCAGAGCAACGTGGCAGCGGCAGGCGGGCAAGGGTGGAGTGCTCGAGCTGAGAACGGGTTCGCGACAAAGTAACCCAATAGGTTACTTTGTCTTTTGGGAGTGGCGGCAAAAAAACACCCATGCCGGTGAGGTCCTGGGAGGAGAGGTGAAGTGGAGGCACCGGGCTCCGGACGGCGATCGGTGCTGCAGGCACGTGCTATACGCACGGACCGTCTAAAGGCGGGACTCCAACGGGAAGGGGGGGACCGCCTGAAGTTAGGGCTGCAACGGGGAAGGGCGCAGCGGGAATACCGGGCGCGGAACGGCGAAAGGAGTTACACTTTCCAGCTTTGGAGGACGTGGAGGTAGTTGGCGCGTTCGTGGGCGGTGGGGTTGGGGCAGCGGGCGAGGTTGAGCGCGCCACGCATTTCGGCGACCGAGGTGTATTCGTGTTCGTCCATCCAAGTTTCCAGGCCGGAGAGCAGTGACGTGACCGCGGCCGGGCCGTGGCGCAGCACGGTGGAAACGACTTGGGTGGCGTGGGCACCGGCGAGAATGGTCTTGATCAGGTCCTCGGGGGTATGCACGCCGCCGCTGGCCGCGAGGCTGAGCTTGCTCTGGGGCGATACGATGGCGAGCCAGCGCAGGCGGATGAGCAGCTCCGAGGAATCGGAGAGGCGGAGCTGGGGCTTCACGTCCAGATCCTCGAGGTCGAAGTCGGGTTGATAAAAGCGGTTGAACAGGACAGCTCCTCGCGCGCCGCGTAGCTCGACCTGGCGGATGAAGTGGGCGGGGGCGGTGTGCCAGGGGGAGAGTTTTACCGAGACGGGGATGCTGCTGGCTTCGACGACTTGGCCGACCACGAAGAGCAGTTCGGATTCCACGTCGTCGGAATCCATGTCGGGATCGGTGGCGAGGGAGTAGAGATTGAGTTCGAGGGCGTCGGCGCCGGCGGCTTCGAGGCGGCGGGCCTGGTCGATCCAACCACCGGGGCGGTGGCCGTTGAGGGAGGCGATGACGGGGATATGGAGCGCGTCTTTAAGGCGGGCGACTTGACGCACGTAGAGATCGGGGGCGAGGGCGTAGTCGTCGTAGTGGGGGAAGTAGCTGGAAGCCTCGGGGTTGCTCTCGGCGATACCGTCGAGCAGGCGGAAGCGGGCGTTTTCCTCCAACTCGATTTGCTCCTCGAAGATCGAGTGCATGACGAGGGCGCCGGCGCCGGCGTCCTGCAGTTTTTTGCAGAGGTCGAGGTCATCGCAGCACGGAGAGGCACCGATGATGAGGGGAGTGCGGAGGCGGAGGCCGAGGTAGTCGGTGACGAGTTTCATGGCGGGGCCGGGTCGAGGATTAGGCGGACGGAGTGGCGGGGGTGGACGCGGCGGGTGCCGGGGCCGGTTCGGGGCCGGCGGCCGGCGTGGCGAGGTGTTGGTAGAGGGCGTAGCGGGTGCGCAGAGCGAGTTGGGCTTCGGCGGCGAATTCCTCGGCGCGCTGCGGGGCGATGGCCTGGAGCATGCCGAAGCGGGTCTCGCCTTCGGTGAATTTGCTTAGGTTTGCCTTGGGTGCGCCGGAATCGAGGACGAGGGCGGGTTCGCCTTTATCGGCGCGGCGGGGGTCGTGGCGGAAGAGCGGCCAGTAGCCGGTGTCGACCGCGAGCTTTTGCTGGTCGAGGCCGTGGGAGAGGTTGTAGCCGTGGGCGATGCAATGGCTGTAGGCGATGACGAGGGCGGGGCCGTCGTAGGCCTCGGCTTCGCGGAGGGCGGCGAGGGTCTGGCTGTCTTTGGCGCCGAAGGCGACGCGGGCGACGTAAACGTGGCCGTAGTGCATGGCCATGAGGGCGAGATCCTTCTTGCCGGTGGCTTTGCCGCCGGAGGCGAATTTAGCCACGGCACCCATGGGGGTGGACTTGGAGGATTGGCCGCCGGTGTTGGAGTAAACCTCGGTGTCGAGGACGAGGATCTTGATGTTGGTGCCGGAGGCGAGTACGTGGTCGAGGCCGCCGTAGCCGATGTCGTAGGCCCAGCCGTCGCCGCCGAGGATCCAGACGGATTTCTTGATGAGTTCGTCGGCGAGGAGACTGAGTTGGGCGGCTTCGGGGTCGGGGGCGAGGTGGAGGAGTTCGCCTTTGAGGAGGGCGATCTTTGCACGACGGGTGGCGAGTTCGCCTTCGGTGGCGGGGTAGGCGGCGGTGAGGGCGCAGACCAGGTCGGAGTCGAGGCGGGGGGCGAGTTTTTCGAGGAGTTTGCGCGCGGTGGCGAATCGTTGGTCGGCGGAGTGGCGCAGACCGAGGCCGAACTCGGCGTTGTCTTCGAAGAGGGAGTTGGCCCAGGCGGGTCCACGGCCGGCGGCGTCTTTGGTGTAGGGAGTAGTGGGGAGGTTGCCGCCGTAGATGGAGGAGCAGCCGGTGGCGTTGGCGATGATGAGGCGGTCGCCGAGGAGCTGGGTGAGGAGCTTCACGTAGGGAGTCTCGCCGCAGCCGGCACAGGCACCGGAGAATTCGAAGAGGGGTTTGGCGAACTGGCTGCCCTTGATGGTGGTGAAGTCGGTTTTGGCGCGGTCGGGTGAGGGGAGATTCTCGAAGAAGTTCCAGTTGGCACGCTCGGTTTCGAGGACGGGGGTGATGGGCACGAGGTCGAGGGCCTTGTGGCGGGGGTTGGTCTTGTCCTTGGCCGGGCAGACCTGGACGCAGAGCGAGCAGCCGGTGCAATCGTCGGGGGCGACTTGCAGGAAGTAGCGGCGGCCGGGTTGCTCGTTGGAGCGAAAGGGAACGGTTGTGAGGGATGCGGGGGCGCCGACCAGGTCAGAGGGGGCGACGTGGGTCGCGCGAATGGCGGCGTGGGGGCAGACGAAGACGCACTTGTTGCACTGGATGCAGAGCGAGGAGTCCCACTTGGGGATTTCCAGGGCGATGGAGCGTTTTTCGAGCCGGGTGGTGCCGGTGGGCCAGCCGCCGTCCACGGGCATGGCGGAGACGGGGAGGAGGTCGCCTTCGCCGGCGAGGAGGCGGGCGGTGACGTCGCGGTGGAATTTCTCGGTAAAGGCGGCGAAGCGGTCGGGGGCGGGCGCGGAGTCGGCGGCGTCGAGGGCGGCGGGGAGGGCGACCTCGATGAGGCCGGCGAGGGCGGCGTCCACGGCGGCGTGGTTCATCTGCACGACCTTGTCGCCTTTGCGAGCGTAGGTCTTGGTGATGGCCTTCTTGATGTGGGCGATGGCCTCGTCCTGGGGCAGCACGCCGGAAAGTGCGAAGAAGCAGGTTTGGAGAACGGTGTTGGTACGGCGGCCCATGCCGGCAGCGGAGGCGACGCCGTTGGCGTCGATGACGTAGAGGCGGATTTTCTTGGCGAGGATGGTCTGTTTCCAGTCGCGCGGGAGTTTATCCCAAGTGGTTGCGCCGTCGTAGGGTGAGTCGAGCAGGACGGTGGCACCGGGGGCGGCGTAGCCGAGAATTTCGGTGCGGCCGACGAAGCTGAACTGGCTGCAAGCGACGAACTGGGCGGTGCGAACCAGCCAGGGGGCGTGGATGGGCTGCGGGCCGAAACGTAGGTGGGAAACGGTGACGGAGCCGGACTTCTTGGAGTCGTAAACGAAGTAGCCTTGGGCGAAGAAGTCGGTCTGTTCGCCGATGATTTTGATGGAGTTCTTGTTCGCGCCGACGGTGCCGTCGGCACCGAGGCCGACGAAGACGCAGCGGCGGACGCCTGGGGCTTCGATTTCAAGGGCGTCGTCCCAGCGGATGGAGGTGTGGGTGACGTCGTCGTGAATGCCGATGGTGAAGCCGTGGCGGGGGCGGGCGGTGTTGAGGTGTTGGAACACAGCCAGGGCCATGGCGGGGGTGAATTCCTTGGAGCCGAGTCCGTAGCGGCCGCCGAAGACGCGGGAAGGCGGCACGGAGGTGGGGTGTTCGGCGCGGGCGAGGGCGGCGAGAATGGTCTGGTAAAGGGGTTCGCCGACGGCGCCGGGCTCCTTGGTGCGGTCGAGCACGCCGAGGGTGCGCACGGTGGGGGGGAGGGCGGCGAGGAAGTCGGCGACGGGGAAGGGTTGGAAAAGGCGGATGGCGATGACGCCGACGCGCTGGCCTTCGGCGTTGAGGTGGTCGGCGGCGGACTGGAGGGCCTCGATGCCGCTGCCCATGGCGACGATGGCGCGCTCGGCCTGGGGGTGACCGTAGTATTCGACCAGCGAGTATTTGCGGCCGGTGAGGGCGGCGAACTTGGCCATGGCGTCGGAGACGATGGCGGGGAAGGCGTCCACGAAGGTGTTAACGGTTTCGCGGCCTTGGAAATAGACGTCGGGGTTTTGGGCGGTGCCGTGAATCTTGGGGCGGTCAGGGGTGAGCGCGCGGGCGCGGAAGGCGGCGAGGGCGGCGGGGTCGATCATGGCGCGCAGCACGTCGTCGGAGAGGGGGATGATTTTAGAAATCTCGTGAGAGGTGCGGAAGCCGTCGAAGAAATGGATGATGGGGAGGCGACCGTTGAGGGTGGCGGCGTGCGAGATGAGGGCGAGGTCCTGGGCTTCCTGGGGATGGTTGGAGCAGAGGAGGGAGCAGCCGGTGGGGCGGCAGGCCATGACGTCGGAGTGGTCGCCGAAAATGGAGAGGCCCTGGGCGGCGAGGGAGCGGGCGGTGACGTGGAGCGCGAAGGGGAGGAGCTCGCCGGCGATTTTGTAAAGGTTGGGCAACATCAGGAGTAGCCCTTGGGAAGCGGTGAAGGTGGTGGTGAGGGTGCCGCCTAGGAGGCCGCCATGTACTGCGCCCGCAACGCCGCCCTCGGACTGGAGTTGGACGACTTTGGGGACTTCGCCCCAGATGTTTTTGCGACCGGCGGAGGACCATTCGTCGCAGGATTCTGCCATTGGGGAGGACGGCGTGATGGGGTAGATGGCGATGAACTCGCTCAAGCGATGCGCGACGGAGGCAACGGCTTCGTTGGCGTCGCAGGTAACGAAGGCAGGCAGGGCGCGGGCGGCGGGTTTGGCGGCGGCAGGGGAGAGCGGGGCGGCGGGAGCGGCGGTGGGCATGTGCGATGGGTTCGCAAGAGGGCGCGGTTTGCGCCGATGCGACGGGTATTAGAATGCCAAAATACGCGTTAAAGGGCTGCGCGGGGTTTGGCGTAGGGGGCGCGGTTTTTGTGCGGAGGACCGGTATCGGTCGGGTTGGACAAGGGTTTTGCCTTTTGGGTGGGAATGGGTGGCGATGGCAGGTTTACGCGATGCCGAACCGAACCGATTTGAATGCCGCCGACGCCGAGCCGGGCGTGCAGGCGGATGCACAGGTGGTGCAACGGGGTTGGTTGCGCATCGGCATAGGGCTGGCGGTGGCGGCGCAGGCGATGATTTTTTCCCTGGCGGTAAATCTGACTCCGGCAGAAGGCGCGGCTTACTGGCTGGTGCATGGCGGGCTGTTGGCGAGCGCGTTGGGGGTGCTGGTTTTTCTGGGACGCGACATGGTGGGCGAGGCGTGGTCGGCAGTGAGGGCGCGGCGGGTGTCGATCGACCTGCTGTTTCTGGTCACCCTGCTCGGGGCCTTGGCGGGGTCGGTGACCAGCACGCTGACGGGGCGGGGGTCGATTTACTACGAGGTGGTGGCGGTGTTGGTGGCGGTGCACACTTTGGGCAAAATGGTTGGCGCGCGCAGCCGGGCGGCGGCGTTGCGGGCGGCGGACGCGGTGGCGGAGAAATACGAGACGTGCGTGGTTCTCGGGCCGGAGGGCGGCGAGGAGAGGCGGGCGGTGGCTAGCCTGCGCGGCGGCGAGCGGGTGGTGGTTTTCCCGGGCGGGGCGATCTGTGTGGACGGCGTGGTAGCGGAGGGGCGGGCCTACGTGGAGGAAGCGGCGATGACGGGCGAATGGCGTCCGGCGTCGCGCGGGCCGGGAGATCGGGTGTGGGCGGGCACGCATGCGCGGGACGGGCGGCTGGTGATCGTGGCCGAGGCGGGCCCGCGGCGTTTGGATGGGGTGTTGCGCGCGGTGGCGGAGGCGCGGCTGGCGCCGTCGGCCTTGCAGGCGCAGGCGGATCGCTTGATGGCGTGGTGGCTGCCGGTGGTGCTGGGGGTGAGCGCGGCGACCTTTGGCGCTTGGTTAGTCGGCGGGGCGAGTTGGGACCGGGCTTTGTTTAACGCGATGGCGGTGCTGCTGGTGGCGTGTCCGTGCGCGATGGGATTGGCGACGCCGGTGGCGGTGTGGGGCGGGCTGGCGCGATTGGCGAGGTTGGGCATCGTGGCGCGCAGCGGGGATTTTTTGGATGCGTTGGCGCGGGTGGATCAGGTGTGTTTTGACAAGACGGGCACCCTGTCGGAGGAGCGGTTAACGGTGGTGGGCTGGGAGTTTTCTGAAGCTTGGCGCGGACGTGAGGAAGAGCTGAAGGCGGCGGTGGCGGCGGTGGAGCGCGGTATGGCGCATCCGGTGGCGCGGGCGCTGACGGAAAGGAGTTTGGAGCGCGGAGCGGCGCGGGAAGTTTCGGAGCTACGGGTAAGCGCGGGGCAGGGGGTAGAGGCCGAGGCGGCGGGGGTGGGCCGAGTGCGGGTGGGGGAGCGGGCGTTTTGCGGCGGCGTGGACGGCGCGGGGGACACGAAGACGGTCTGGGTGGCGGTGGATGGTGTGGAGGCGGCGCGGGTGACCTTGGTCGAAACCTGGCGCGAAGGGCTGGCCGAGGCGCTGGTCGAGCTGCGCGAACTGGGCTTGGAGTTGGAGATTTTAACCGGTGATACCCAGGCAGGGAACGGGTTGGCGGGCGGGCCTTGGGGGGAGGACTTGGCAGTGCGGGCGGGGCTGACCCCGGCGGAAAAAACCGCGCGGGTGACGGAGCTGGCGGCGGGTGGCCGGCGGGTCTTGTTCGCGGGCGACGGGGTGAACGATGCGGCCGCGATGGGCGTGTCGTCGTGTTCGCTGGCGCTGCGGGGCGGCAATGAGCTCGCGCGGGCGGCGGCTATGGCGGTTTGCGGGGGAGATGATTTACGGCGTTTGCCCGAGGCGGTGCGACTGGCGCGCGAGGTGGTGGCGGGCGTACACGGCAATCTGCGTTTCGCCGCCGCCTACAACCTTGCGGGTATGGCGTTGGCGGCGGCAGGCTGGCTGCACCCGGTGGTGGCGGCGTTGCTGATGGTCGGATCCAGCGCGTGGGTGGGTGTGCGGGCGCTGCGCAGCACTCAGGCGGGGGCCGTGGTGTTGTAGCACCCGGGCGACAGCCGGGCTTACTTCTTTTTGTAAACCGTGGCGGGGTCGAAGAGCGGCTGGCCTTGGAAGCTGAGTTTGAAATCGGTGCCGTCGAGGTCTTCGAGTTTGCGGTAAAAACAGCTCTTGTAGCCGTTGTGGCAGGAGGCGTTGGCGGCACCGGATTGCTCGACCTTGATGAGCAGCACGTCCTGGTCGCAGTCGGTGTAGAGCTCTTTCACCCATTGCACGTTGCCGGACTCCTCGCCCTTGCACCAAAGCTTGTTGCGGGAGCGGCTCCAGTAGGTGGCTTTTTTGGTTTTAAGGGTGTGGCCGAGGGACTCGGCGTTCATGAAGGCGAACATCAATATCTGCCCGGTGGCGATGTCCTGGGTGATGCAGGGGATGAGGCCGTCGGGGCCGAATTTCGGCTGGAGGGTGGAGCCGAGTTCGATTTCGGCGAGGGTGGTGCGGGCGGGAAAGGACATGGTGGTGAGAAGTTGGTCTGAGAAACAGGACGGGACGAAGGGAACGCGGCGCGCGGCACGAAGGCAGCGAAGGGCGGGATGTAGGCGATGAACGGGAGCGGAGCCGACACGGGCGGGCCGGGGCGCTCCTAACGATGTCGCTCGGCCAGCTCGCGCAGAAGCTCGTAGGTGAAAAGGCCGGTGCGATGGCGATCACTGAAATCGAAGCGCAGGGCGTAGTTTCCGACTTTTTCCCAGTTCAGGACCGTGACCCCGGGAAAGCGCTTGGGGCCGTCGCCGCCGTACTTGTTGCCGAGAATATCGTGTTCACCGATGTTTTCGGCGCTGGGGGAGGCTGCGCGCAAGTCCTCGCCGAGGAAGTAGGTTTCCACGCCGTCATCCCATGCGATGGCCACTTCGGGGCCGATGAGTTGGATGTTGAGTGGAGCGGGCATGAGGGGGAGGGGGGAGAACTAGGCGGCGGACGAGCGGGTGCAAAGGGATTTTTGGGCTCGCGGCGGGTGGGGCAGCGCAGGAAGCCTATGGTTTCGTTTTTAATCTTCCACCTACACCATGCTTGTACACACCGTTGTTTTCTGGCTCCGCAAAGATCTCTCGCCCGCTGCTCGCGAGGCGTTTCGGCGCGAGGGTTTGGAGTCGCTAAGCACTATCTCCAGCGTGAGCAAGATGCACATAGGTGCGCCTGCTCCGATCCCGCCCCGTCCGGTGGTGGACGCCAGTTATGATTTTGCCATTACCGCTCTGTTTGAGGACGTGGCGGCGCATGACGCCTACCAAATTGACCCGGTACACAAGGCCTTTCTGGCGCGGTTCAAGGGCGATTGGGAACGGGTGCAGATTTACGACGCGTTGTGATCGGCACGAAGCCGTTCCGCCTCGTTTGAGTAAAAACAAAACGCCACCCGGGAGCGGGTGGCGTTTTGTTCGCGAAGGGTGTAGCGAATCGGGCGCTTAGCGTTTCTTGCCGCCCTTGGGCTTAGGGGCGGGTTTGGACTTAGCCTTGGCCTTGGGTTTGTCGTCGTCGTCCGAGTCATCATCGTCGTCGCTGGCCTTTTCGTCGTCCTCGTCTTCGTCCTCGTCGTCCTCGCCTTTGGCTTTTTTGGGCGCGTCGTCGTCGTCCTTCTCGTCATCTTCGTCGTCCCACTTGAGTGAGGCGTCGCCTTTGATGGATTCGTCATCCTCGTCTTCTACGGTGGGCAAGTCGGCGTCGTCGATCTCGGCGTCGTCTTCGGTGGCGGTGACGCGATCGGTGTCGTCCTCGTCTTCGTCGAAGCCCGCCGGGGTGTAGTCGAGGATGGAGCAGAGTTCGTCAAAAACGTGAACGGCTTTGCCCTCGATGAAGCTGGCGTTTTGTTCCTCGCGCAGCTCGTCCTCGACCTCGTCCACGGTGAGCTTGGACTCGAATTTGAAGACGTCGTTGAGCAGCTTTACGCGGCAGCGGGTAAGGTGGTCGAGCAGATCGGCAAAGGGCCCGTTTTCGTCGTCCACCACGTCGGCCAGGACGAAGAGTTTCTCTTCGGAATCGAAAACGGAGTCTTTGACGCGTTTAAGGCGGATGCGGGCTTTGCCGGCCTCTTTCTCGATGCGGAAGGTGATAAAGGCAGCCTCGAACAGATCCTGGTCAAAGCCGTAGTCGCGCAGGGGTTCGCAGAGTTCGATGAGGTGGGCGGCCTGGCGCGGGTCGATGATGCTCAGGCCATCGGTATCCCAGCGCACCGGGTCGCTGACTTCATCAACCCACCAGTTTTGATCTTCGCCGAGACGTACGATGCACCAGTCGAGAATTGCAGAGGTGTTGGACATGTTTTTTTGAGTAAAAAAGGGGAGGGGGCACGCAGCCATGCGTGCGGAAGTGGTCGAGTCAAACCGCGAAAATGAGGTTTTTTGCGTAGGGTCAAAACGGGTTTGCGGGCGGGTGGCGGGCCGGGTGCGCGCGGCACTTGCCTTTGGGCGGGGCAAGCGCATGGGATGCACGTTCCATGGGCCTCCTTTATCGCACTTTCGCCAAGCCGCTCTTGTTTCGTCTCGATCCCGAAGAGGCGCATGAAAGAGGCGTAACCGCGCTCGCCACGTTGGGCTGGATCACTCCGGTCTGCCGCGTCTTGGAGGCGTGGAACCGGCTCGATCCGAAGCTGCACCGACCGGTGACGGCGTTTGGATTGGAATTCCCCAACGCGGTGGGGATGGCGGCGGGCTTCGATAAAAACGCACGTGCCTGGCAGGCGGCGGCCGCGCTGGGTTTCGGCCATGTGGAGATCGGCACGGTAACGGCGCTGGCACAGGACGGTAATCCGCAACCGCGTCTTTTCCGTTACCCTGAGCAGAAGGCGGTGATCAATCGCATGGGTTTTAACAACGAGGGCAGCGCGGCGGTGGCGGCGCGTCTGGCAACGCAGCCCGGAGTGGGGCGGCGGCGCATCCCGCTGGGGATCAATCTGGGTAAGTCCAAGGTCACGCCGAACGAGGAGGCGACGCAGGATTATCTCACGAGTTTTGGCCGTCTGGCTGACTATGCGGATTATCTGGTGGTGAATGTTTCCAGCCCGAACACGCCCGGTTTGCGGGCCCTGCAGGATGAGAAACCGTTGCGCGAGTTACTCGGCGCGCTTAGCGCGGCCAATCGGGCACGCGGGGCAGGGAGCAAGCCGCTGTTGCTCAAAATCGCACCGGATCTGAGCTGGCCGCAGATCGACGCGGCGCTGGGCGTGGTGGCGGAGTTCGGTTTAGCGGGTATAATTGCTACAAATACCACGCTGGCCCGGCCGGGGTATTTTGAATCGATCGGTCAGGCGGGCGGGTTGAGTGGAGCGCCCTTACTGCGCAAGAGCACCCAGATCGTGAGTTACATCGCGAAGGCGACGGGCGGGAAGCTGCCTATCATCGCGGCGGGCGGCATCACCGATCCGGCGGGCGCGAGCGAGAAACTCGATGCGGGCGCGACCTTGGTCCAGGTTTATACCGGCATGATTTACGAGGGACCGTTTTTCGCCGCCGAGCTGGCCCGGGCGTGCGCCGAGCGGCAGCGCGTCGGCATTGGTCGTTGAGTTGGATTACCTAAGTGCTTCGCCGTCGACCAGGCGGAGTAGATCCCGGATCAGGACTTGGTCGGCGTAGTTGATGGTGATGGCGGTGCTGAGGGCGCGCAGACCGGTGGCGAACTCGGGCACGCGTTGCACGAAGGTGATCACGGTCGGGTCTTTCGGCAGGAGGTGGCGCGGGGGCAGGGAGGCGAGGATGCGCTCCAGTCCGCCGGCGACGGTTTCCATCAGGTCGGGGTTGGTTTTCACCAGATCGAACAAATCGCGGCGGTCTTGGGCGGCGATGCCGTCGGTGCGTGCCAGCACTTCGAGCGTGCGGCGGGGGGTGGTGGCGAATTCGTCGGGGCTGAAACGGGTTTCGCTCACAGTTTTGTTGGTCTGAGCGACGAAGGCAGGGGCGTCGGGCGGGGGCGGGAGTACGAGGCCGTTGTAGATGATGGGGCGGGGCGGGATGAGGGTGGTGGTGTTGGTCGAGGTGGTGGTGGTGCGGTAGCGCACGGGCACCTTCAGGACCAACGCGGTATCGAGCAGATGGCGCAGTTCGGTGCCGGCCTGGGCGGGAGTGAGCAGACCGGCGAAAAGGCCGAGGTTGACCGGCTGCGGACTGCGCAGGAAACGCGCGCGCTGGCGGGCGGCTTCAAGGGCGGGCTGGGCGGTTTTGAGCCGTTCGAGGTCGAATTTCTCCCAGGCCACGGTGACGGGCTGGTCTTCGGCGGTGGTCAGGACGACCAGCCCTTCGGGGCGGGCTTCCCAGATGCCGGCGAACTCGACTTCACGGCCGTTACTGCCGGTCAGGCGTATCGGCGCGGCAGTGGCGGATGAGGGCGGCGTGGTTTGTGCGGAGCTGGTGTGGGCGCAGGCCAGGGTGAGCAAGCCAAGCATGATAAGACCAAGGCGGCGCGCGGGGCGGAGCGACGGAAGGGGCATGAGCGGAACTAAACGCGAGTCGGGTGGTGAGGCAACCGGGGAGTGTTGGAGCCCGCCGGGCGAGGCGTCACGTCACGGCGCGGTGGCAGGGCGGGCGACGTTTTCGTGTTCGCTGAAACGGCTGACGACCGTCTCGGTGAAATCGCGAAACCAGAAACGGCGGCCGCTGACGTGCATACTGATCTCGCGGGACAGCGCGGGCCGGCCTTCGGCGGGGGGCGAGTACTCCAAAATGGTGCGGGCTTCGACGATGGTGAGGCTGCTGGCGGCTTTAAAGGGCTCGGCGTTGAACAATTCCACCTTGCTAAACGTGTGGCTGGTATGTTCGAGGGTGAAGCGGGCGCGCATGTGGAGGGCGGTGAGGTCTTTTTCGCCCTGGGGCACGAGGCGGAATTGGTAGGTGGTGCGCTCGGGGGCGCGGGCCACGACCTCGACTTGGGCAAGGTCGAGCTGGCCGGCGAGATTGGCCGAGGCGTCGAAGACGGGGCGGGTTTCGCGGTAGCGTTGTTTTTGTTCGTCGGTAGCGGGCGCGCCTTTTTCGGTGATGAGCGTCCAGCGATCGGGGCCGGGCAGGCGCGGGTTGAAGCGCTCCACGCGATCTTTGCCGCCGCCGGTCGTGGTTTGGGTGAAGGCCCAGCCTTTCGGGCCTTCGGCGCGGAAACCCTCGAGCGCGGCGAGGAGCTCGGCGGGCGGTGGCGTGAGGGTTTCGAGTACGGTGGTGGCGGGCAGCGATGCCGGGCTGGTGGGGGGCGGCTCGGAGCAGGCGGCGAGGGCAAGCGAAACGACGACGAGCAGGGAAGAAAGGAAACGGCGAGGGAGCACGGTGAAAGGAAAAGCGCGGATCAAACGCAGTCGCGCGGGCAAATACAGAGTTTAATCATTCCGGCTGCGGAACGAGCACGAGCGGGGCGGGGTCGATGCCCCGGGTGCGGAGTTCGGCCTGGATGGCGGTGTAGGTGTCGGGGGCGAGTTGGCGTTCGCGGGCGAGGACCCAGAGCAGGCCGGCGTCGCCGGTGCCGACCACGGCCCAGTTATACGCGGGATCTAGGGCGAAGATTTTATAGGTGACGGAGAAGGGCCAGACGAACTGCACCTTCCAGGTGGCGTTGGTGGTGGTGTCGGTGACCCAGGCGACGCCTTCCCACGTCTTTTCGGGAGCGGTGACGGTTCCGGGGCGGAAGGTGAAGTTGTTCACCAGTTTGCCGTCGGGGCGGCGGGCGTAGGTGTCGTAGGAGGCGACCTTGCCCTTTTCGAGGAAGTAGGGGACGTGGCTGATCACATACCAACGGCCTAGGTAGCGATCGAGGTCCACGTGGGCGACGGTGGCGGGCAGCGTCTTGGGCGTGGAAGCGCAGCCGGTGAACAGGCCAAGCAGGGAAAAACCGAGAAGGGCGGGGGCGAGGCGGTGCATGGCGATACCGGACGCGGCCCGGGTGTTTAAGCAAACGGGGTTTGGTTCGGGGAGCGATAAGTGCCGGGCATCTTATTCACGAAGCAAGGCGGAGAATATTTCGTAAACGAGCTTTCGTTCTTCGGCGAAAATGCAATCGATAGTCGAGGGGGCGGCGTAACAAAACACGACGCGATATTGCCCGACTTTAAGACGATAAAAGCCGCTCAGATCATTTTCCAGCGCGCGTATGTCCCCCACGTCACGGGCGAGGTTGGTTATGGCCTTGCGAACTCTGAGGCGCGGCGTCGGGGCGAGACGAGCGATGAACCCAGCCACCTGTTCCGACGTGTTGATCTTATACATCGGAGGCGCTGAAGGGCTTCATGGGTAGCTTGCCCGACCGGTATTTTTTCAAGGTTACGCGAAAAGCATCGTTGGCGAGCAGCTCCATCGTCTCGGCGATGGCCTCCATGCGCTCTCGACCCACCAAGTAGGCAGCAACCGTTCCGTGGCGTTCAATGGTGATGAGATCGTCCGCCGATTTTTTAACCAACTGGGGGAACTGCGCCTGACCCTCAGTCACCGAATATGTAGTTTTCATGAAGTTCTATGTAGCGGATGGCTAGACCGTGGCAAGGGCGCGTCGGTTTTTAACCGGCCTAGCTGAGGTCGGCGATGCGCGGGGCAGGGGCGCCTTTGCGCGGAGGGGGCAGGTTGGCACCGGTAGACTGACCGAGTAGGGCGCGGCCGATGGGGGAGGTGGGTGTGACGACGGTGATTTCGACGCCTTCGTGGGTGAGGGCCAGGCCGCCGTTGCTGGGGCCGAGCAGGAGGTGGTCGGTGCGCGGGCCGACTTTCAGGGTGACGAGGGTGCCGAGCTGCACTCGGGAATGGCCCTCGGGAGGCAGGGCGAATGACCTCCAGGCGGCGATGCCGGCGGCGAGTTCGGTGGCGAGCCGGGCCTGGCCTTCGGCGAGGTAGGCGGCTTCCTGGGCGTGGGTGTCGTATTTGTTTTCAGCGCGGCTTTCCTCGCTGATCGACTCTTCGCGCGAGTCCAGCGCGGCGTGGGTCTGGCGGGTGAATTCGGCCTGGAGGCTGGCGATGACGGCGGCGCGGAGAGCTTCTTTGTTCATCGGGTTTCGAGCTCGGTCAGCACGGCGGAGATCGGGCGCAGGCGGTCGGCGGGGAAGAGGGTGTTGATGCGGGTGATGACGGCCTGGATAAGCCCGTCGGGGCAGGATGCGCCGCCGGTGATGAGGATGCGGCGGGGCCGGGCGAAGGTCTCGCCGGGCCAGAGTGGGCGGAGCTCGGTGTGACCGCCTGCGCCGCCGGGGCCGTGGGAGGGAAAAACGTAGTGGGCGACTTCGGTGAGCGAGTGGATATCGGCTTCGCTCTGGATGAAAAACGCGTACGCGCCGAGGCGTTCCTCGCAGAGGCGGTGGAGTTGGTAGGTGTTGGAGGAGTTGCGTCCGCCGATGACGAAGGCGGCGTCAAGCGGGCTGGCGAGGGCACGGCCGAGGGCGTCTTGGTTTACCTGGGTGGCGTAGCAGAGGGTGTCGTTGCGGCCCTGGCCGCCGACGCGGGCGGGGGTGCCGACGGGGTCGGGTCCGCAGGCGGCGAGGTAGGTCTCGCGCAGATACGCGGCGATCTCGCGGGTTTCGTTTACCAGGAGAGTGGTTTGGTTGACCACGGCGACGTGCTCCAAGTCGCGCGCGACGGAGAAGCCCTCAGTGTGGCGGCCGGCGAAGGCGGCCTCGAACTCGGCTTGGGCGGCGGGTTCGGCGCGGCGGGGCAGGAGGGCGGCGAGGGTGCGGGTCTCGGCGAGGTTGCGGACGATGAGGGAGGGGGCGTGGCGGCGGGTGTTGGCGAAGGTGGCCTTGGTCTCCTCGTGTTCGTGTTTGCCGTGGATGATGACGGTGTAGCCCTCGCGGCCGTAAGCGCGGGCGGCTTTCCAGACTTTTTCCACCAGCATGCAGGTGGCGTCGTGGGCGAAGACGGCGAGGCCCTGGCGGACGAGACGGCGCTTGTCGTCGTCGGTCGCGCCGAAGGCGGGGATGATGACGATGTCGTCCGGGGTGAGCTGGTCCCAGAGCAAGGGGTCGGCGGGGGAGGCGGTGCCGTGGGCGGCCTTGGCCCCGGAGACGGTGAAGGGCACGCCCTTGTCGGATTGCAGGTAACGCAGGCCGCGGCGGAGCAGGTCGTCGTTTACGAAGGAATTGTGGATCAACTCGGAGAGCATGAAGACTCGGCGGCCGGGGTTTTCGGCGAGGGTCTCGTAGGCGCGTTCGATGGCGTTTTTCACGCCCAGGCAAAACCCGAAGTGGCTGGGGAGGAGGTAGCGGACCGCGCCGAAATCGAGGGCAACGGGTTCGGTGGCGGAGCGTTCGTGGCGGCGGGCGAGGGCCTTGATCGCGGTGCAGAGGGCGGATTGATAGAGGGCGCTGCTGGCGGCGTCCTGGGCGTAGATGGCGGTGTTGCGCTCCTGGGCGGGGCGGAATTTGTAGATGAAGTCGTTTTCGCCGAGGTGGAGGTAGGGCAGTTGGATGAGGTAGGGGTCGAGCGCGGGAAGGAGCGCTGCGAGCAAGGGCGTGTTGGCGGCGGGGGTGCGGGCGAGTTTTGCGAGGGAGTAAAACAGGATGCTGGTATCCTTGAGCGGGGCTGCGCCGACGAGGGAACCGAGGGCGACTTGGTAAACGGAGTCCTGAACGCGGAGTTCGAAGCGGAACGGACTTAGGTGCAGGCCGGGGAGCGGGGCGCCGTCGGCGGGCTCGCGGCCGAGCGGGCTGAAGCGTATGGCGAGACGGTTATGGTCGTCGAAAGCGAGAGTGAGAGCGGGGGCGGACACAAGTGGAGGGAGGTTTTGCGGCAGACGCGCAGGGGGCGAGTGGAGCCGGAGGCGCTGCACGGTGCAATCGGTTCCTTGCGCGAAGGGAGCAAGGGGGAGGCAGAGGCGTCGGTGAGGAGACGACGGGTCAACTGCTGGTTTTTATCGTCTGCCAGAGATCGTGAAGGTTCATGCGGTCGAGCCAAGGCGACATGGCGGTCTCGTCTACTCCTGTGTTTTCCACGATAGCCCGGATATCAAGCGGATGTTTGCTCGATCCGCCCTCACGGTAGAACTCGAGTTTGCGCAGGACCACGTATTCCGGCGGGGCCACGGAAAATAGGGTTTCGTGGCTCCACTCTATACGACGGCGCAGGGGGAGTGCCCAGGCGTGGAGCGGGTCCGCGCCTGAAAGGTAGATGTAGGCTTTGTAGCCGGATTCGAGGTGGATGAGGTTGAAGTGGCCGCGTTGGTGGCGGGCTTGCTCGGTGCGGATTACGGACTCGGGCGGGACGTAAAACTCCGCCTCTGGAAATGCGAGTAGGAGCGCGGCGAGGGTGGACTCGTTGAGGGCGAGTACGACGTCGAGGTCGTTGGTTACGCGAGGTTGTCCGTAGAGGATGGCGGCGGTGGCCCCGGTGATCATGTAGGGTGCACCAATGCTTTCGAGCCGCAGCGCGAACAGGCTTAGTTCATCCGGTGCGTGCATAAAGGATTCGTTCCGCGAGGGCCCGTCGGAGTTGCGGCTCGGTCCATTCCGGGTGGCGGGATTGGAGTCCGGCGGAGAGCAGTCTGCGCATGGCGGCGTTCATGCGCAGGGCTTGGGCAATACGAAGTCTCGGGGGCATATCACGGTAAATTTTTGCCTGAAGCTCCCGGGCGGTGCGTTCGTGATCGGAGGTTTCGATGCTAACCATGGGCGCATGCCAACCTTGGAGCGGCAAGCGGGCAAGCGCGCTCGCCGCAGAGTGCAAGGGGGGGCTACTTCTTCGCGGCGGCGGTGATGCCGCCGGGGAGGCAGGCGCCGCAGCCTTGGGCGAAGAAGTCGTTGCCCTTGTCGTCCACCAGGATGAACGCGGGGAAATCCTCCACCTCGATCTTCCAGACCGCTTCCATGCCGAGTTCGGGGTATTCGAGCAGCTCGACTTTCTTGATGTTTTCCTTGGCGAGGATGGCGGCCGGGCCGCCGATGCTGCCGAGGTAGAAACCCTTGTGTTTGGCGCAGGCGTCGGTGACGGCCTTGGAGCGGTTGCCCTTGGCGAGCATGACCATGCTGCCGCCGAGGGATTGGAAGAGGTCCACGTAGCTATCCATGCGGCCGGCGGTGGTGGGGCCGAAACTGCCGGAGGCGTAGCCGGCGGGGGTTTTGGCCGGGCCGGCGTAGTAAACGGGGTGGTTCTTGATGTAGTCGGGCAGGCCTTGGCCGGCGTCCACGCGTTCCTTGAGTTTGGCGTGGGCGATGTCGCGGGCGACAACCAGGGTGCCGGTGAGGAGAACGCGGGTGGTGACGGGGTGTTTGGAGAGTTCGGCAAGGATGGCGGACATCGGCTGGTTGAGGTCGATGCGCACGGACTTGTCGTCCTTGATCTGGCGTAGTTCGGCCGGGAGGAATCGGCCGGGATTGGTTTCGAGTTTTTCCAGCCAGATGCCGTCTTTGTTGATCTTGCCCTTGATGTTGCGGTCGGCGGAGCAGGATACGCCCATGCCGATGGGCAGGGAGGCGCCGTGGCGGGGCAGGCGGATGACGCGGACGTCGAGGGCGAAGTATTTGCCGCCGAACTGGGCGCCGATGCCGGTGTTGCGCGCGATGTCGAGGATCCTGGCTTCCCATTCGAGGTCGCGGAAGGCGCGGCCGTGGGCGTCGCCGGTGGTGGGCAGGGCGTCGTAGTATTTGGTCGAGGCGAGCTTGAGCGTCTTCATCGTAGCCTCGGCGGAGGTGCCGCCGATGACGAAGGCGAGGTGGTAGGGCGGGCAGGCGGAGGTGCCGAGGTAGCTGAGTTTGTCGGCGACGAATTTGGCCAGGCCGGTGGGGGTGAGCACGGCGCGGGTTTCCTGGAAGAGGAACATCTTGTTGGCCGAGCCGCCGCCCTTGGAGACGAAGAGGAATTTGTAGTAATCGCCCTGGGCGGCCATGAGGTCGATCTGGGCGGGGAGGTTGGTGCCGGTGTTGACCTCGTTGTACATGTCGAGGGCGGCGTTTTGAGAGTAGCGGAGGTTCTCCTTGGTGTAGGCTTCGTAAACGCCTTTGGAGAGGGCTTCGGCGTCGTTGGCCTCGGTCCAGACCTGCTGGCCCTTGTAACCGAGGATGGCGGCGGTGCCGGTGTCCTGGCAGAGTGGGAGGATGCCCTGGGCGGCGACCTCGGCGTTGCGCAGGAGGGTGAGGGCGACGTAGCGGTCGTTGTCGGAGGCCTCGGGGTCCTTGAGGATGGCGGCGACCTGTTCGAGGTGGGCGGGACGCAGGTAGAAGTTGGCGTCGTGGTAGGCCTCGCGGGAGAGGTGGGTCAGGGCCTCGGGGCTGACCTTGAGGATGGTTTTACCCTCGAAGGTGGTGGTGGTGACGCCCTCTTGGGAGAGAAGGCGGTATTCGGTGGTGTCGGGGCCGAGCGGGAAGGGCTCGGAGTAGTGGAATGCGGGCGTGGCCATGAAGCGACATTAGCCACAAATCAGGAAAACGGGACGACGAAAATCTGCGGCATGCCCAAAAATGGGCAAAATGTGCGGCGAGGGGGCGGCGGAGCACGGAGCAAGCCAGGGGGCGGACGCTGGCATGCTGTAGCGGGCTAATTGGCCGGGGTGGCAGAGGCGGCGGCTTCGTCGTTTAGCTTTTTAATGGCGGCTTCGATCTCGGCGTTGGTCAGCTGGACGAATTGGTTGTAGTGGGGGCGGCGCTTGAGGTCGGTCGCGTAGATGAAGCGGGCGCTGAGCTCGGCTTGGAGGTCGGCGATGGCTTTGGCGAGTGCGGTTTCGCGGTCTTGCTGGGCTTTGAGGGCGGCGAGGCGGGCGGCTTCGCGGGTGGACGCCTCTTGGGCGAGGGCCTGCTGGGCTTTGAGTTTTTCGAGGGCGGCGAGGCGGGCGGTTTCGGCTTCGGCGGCGTCGGCGGCGCGTTGGGCGGCGAGACGGTCGGCCTCGGCGGCGGCGGCGGCTTGCTGGGCTTTGAGGGCGGCTTCGCGGGCTGCGGCTTCGCGGGCGGCTTTTTCTTCGGCGGCGAGGCGGGCGGCGGCGGCGGCGGCTTCGGCGTCGCGTTTGAGCTGGGCTTCGGCGGCGGCTTTTTCGGCGGCGAGGCGGGTCTGCTCGGCGGCGAGGCGGGCGGCTTCGGTGGCCTGGGCGGCGGCTTTTTGCTCGGCGGCGAGGCGTTCGCGCTCGGCGTTGGCCTTGGCGGCTTCGCGGCCGGCGTCGAGGGCGGCGGTGTTTTCGGTGCGGGTCTGCTGGCAGGAGCGCCAGCCGAAGAGAAGACCGACAAGCAAGGCAAGCAGAGCGATGACGATAAGGATGTTACGTTTCATGAAATTGGTTAATACGAGGTGGCGTCCGCTGTCGAGTGGTGGCGATATGAAAAGCGCCTGCGCGAATAGATCAACCGGCGGTGATAAGGTTCCCTTGCGCCGGTGGTGAGCGGGTGGGTCAGGCGGAGTCGGAGGGCTCGGGGCGCGAAGGGCGTGCTTTGCGGTAGAATACGTATTGGGCGAGGAAGGAGACTCCGGAGAGGCTGGCGAGGGTGCGGACATTGCTCATGGCACCGACGACGTGGGTGAGAGGGCGGGCGGCGGGTTCTCGGATGCGCAGGAGCAGCCAGGCGACGGGAATGGCGAGCAGGGGCTGGACGAGGAAGCAGGCGTGGTAAACGGGGAGAGCGGAGTGGCGGGCGAGGAAAAACTCGAGCACGGCACCGCCGAGGATGGGGGCGATGGCGGCGAAGAGCGAGGTGACGGCGAGGTTCATGCCGAGGGCTAGGTTGCGCGCGGGCACGGGCAGGAGTTTGAGCAGTAGGGTGAACTGGCCGAGGAAGAAACCGGCGTTGGTGGCGCCGCCCCAGATCCACATGGGGTAGAGCCAGTCGGAGGTATCAGGGGTCATGAAACACCAGGCGAAGTTTTGGGCCTGCCAGAGTAGGAGGGAGACGACCATGACGCTTTTGTTGCCGTAGCGATCCAACAGGGCACCCCAGGCGGGCATGGAGAGGGCGGCGCCGGTCGCGCCGCAGACGGAGAGGGTGCCGACTTGGAGGGCGGAGAGGCCCAGTTCCTCAAACATGAAAACGTGATAGAAGGGGCCGAAGCAGTTGGCGGCGAAGGACCAGAGGGCACCGAAGGCGATGAAATGAAGGAAGGGTTGGCAGCGGCGCAGGGTGATGAACTGGGCGGATAGGCTGGCACCTTGGGCGGGGGGCTTGGCGCTGGCCTCGGTGGGCATGCGGAGTTGCCAGAGAATCGAGAGCATGCGGAGGGCGACGCCGAAGGCGATGACGAGCTGGAAGCCGAAACGGGAGTATTCCCACGTGGCCAAGGCCCAGCCGGCGAGCAGGGTAAAGGTTAGGGTGGAAAATTGGAGGAGCCGGTTGCGGCGGCCGAAATATTTACCGCGAAGGCGGCTGGGCACCCATTCCTGGATCCAGGCGTTCCAAGAGACGCCGGTGATCGAACCGCAGAGACTGGAGAAGAAAAACCAGGTGCCGATCCAGAGACCGGCGGCGGCGGGGTCATTCTCGGGCAGAAAGCCGAGCAAGAGGCAGAATAACATCCAGGAGAACGCGTGGATGGAGGTGCCCACCAGGCAGATGGTTTTGGCGGGGAACCAGCGGGCGAGCACGGGAGTGATGCCGACTTGGAGGAAATTACAGGCGAAAGGGAGTGAGCTGATCAGGCCGATGGTTTGGTTGGGGAGGTGCAGGGCTTTGGTGAAGAGCGCGGCCAGCACGACGTTGACCGGCAGGGTCATGATGACGATGGGCATGGCGACCAGGCCCTCGGCAGTGCATAGGCGGAAGCTTTGGGCGAGGTTCGCCTTGCGCTGGGTGGTGGCGATGCGGCGCGGCTCGTCTAGGCGGGAGATTTCTAGTTCGGGGGAAGCGCCATGAGGGCCGGGGATCGTGGGCGAGGGGACGTTCAAGGCGAGAGGGGGGGCGGAGTGGACGGACCTTGGATCAAGGCTACCGGGTTTGGAAGCGAAAGCGTGGCGGGATGGCGGTGGGGGGGCGGGGAGGAATGACGAATGACGAATGACCAATGACGGATGGCGCATGGCGGATGGCGGAGCGGCGGGGGGCGGTGACGGTGACTTCGCCCTGCAATTAATTAATCGGCGCGAGGCGGAGGGGCGTGGCGAGGAGGTTGCCAGCAGGCTGGACGCTCAGGACGTGGCCAGCTTCTAGTGCGCCTAGCCAACTCATGTTCTGTTGAAGGTAGGCAGCGGTGACTTCGGGGCCGAGGGCAGCTGTGATCTGCTGGCGGGTTTGAAGGGCGAGGGCTTGGAGGGCGGAGGCTTTTTGCGAGATGTCGAGGCCGGGGTCGTGCGCGATGCGTTGGGTGGTTTGGGCGATGGGCTCGCGAATGTTGTAGAGGGTATCGATGATGGCGGGCGGGATGGAAAAGCGCTCGGCGATGGCTTGGAGACTGGTGTAGTCGGTGTCCTCGGTGCGGGCGTAGGCGCGGTAGCGGTCGATGCCGACGAGGGTGGCGATCTGGTTTTGCAGGTTTTGTTGGGCGAGTTCGGTGTCGGCGACATCGAGCTCGGCATCGCGGGTTTCGCAGGCTTTTTGCAGGGCGAAGATGGCGCGGTATTCGGCTTCGGTGGCTTTGAGACCCGTCATTAGGGAACGTAGCTGGTAGGCGCGGGGCGAGGTGCGCAGTTCGAGGGCTTCGCGTTCTTCACGGGTGAGGATTGCGGCGATGTCTCGGTCGCGCTCGGCTTCGAGGAAGGTGATTTTTTCGCGATCAGCGGGGAGTTCGAAGCGGCCGGCGGCGAGATTGGCGGCTTCTATCATTTCGCCATAATCGCGGGTGATTTGGAGGAAGGCCTTTTGTTTGGCGGGCGGGAGGAAGGCGAGTTCCGGATCGTCGTCGGTATCGTGCGCGGAAGCGGCGTTGGTTTCCGGGAAAAGAGAATCGAGTTCGTTCTGGATTTTTTCGTGGAGGCGGTCGAGTTGGGCGGAATGGGATTCGGATTGGAGTTCTTCGGGTGTGAGATCGCGCCACCAGACGGCGGTGCGGGACGCGGCTTGGCTGAGGGCATCGATTTGGGTTTGGTGCTGCTCGTAGAGCATGGCGGAAATCGTGTTGCGCACGGAATCGAGCGAGAGACCGGCGGCGAGGAGCAGGTCACGGACGGAGCGGGCGTCGTTGGCGGCGTAGGCGGTGCCGAGGGCGTTGACGCTGGCTTGCGGGAGTGGCGCTGAGGCCACGGGGACGGTGGACGCTGAGGCGGACGGTGGGCGCGGGTGCACTGTAGGCACGGGAGTTCGAAACCAGAAGAGTAGGCCGAGAAACGTGTGGGCGAGCACGGTGACGGCGAGCATGAGGGGCAAGGGTTTCATGCGGGGAAGCGCTGGTTAGGTTGGAGGATAGGAGGGAAGGGTTCGAGCGGGCACACCTTGTTTGAGCAGGACAGGCAAGCGGTGTTTGATATAACCTTTCCTAAAGAAGTGGGCACAGAGTAAGTGCTACAGCTAATAGGCAATCGGCTTTGGGCGGCGTGGTTTGACTTGGGTGCTTCGTTTAACGCCCTGTTAAAAAATCATGAAGGCTTACCGAGTGCTGTGGATTCCGATGTTTATGTTGAGCGCGCTGGCGCTGCGCGCGGATTTTTCCGGCAATTATGCAGTGGGAGCGGCGCAAACCTATAATTTGGTTAGTGGGGCCTCTACCGGCGTCGGTTCATGGGGGGCGTTGCTCACGACCACTGGGGGAAATGCTTCGGTCAACACGAGTTCGGCGCCAGGTTCGGTGACTTTGTCGGCGACGGGGAATGGCGGCTTTGGTCCGACTCCAGGAACACTCGCTTCATTGGCGTTTACCTATACGTTCAGTGCTTCCGGCCCGGTCGCTTTCAGTTTCTCCATTGGTAGTAGCGGTGGTAGTTTTAACGTTCAATTGGACAACGTCACGCAGACGCCTACGGGGACGGATTACGCGTTTTCGGCATCGAGCGGGCAGGTTTTGACTGTGAATTTAAGCGCAATGGGTATGATGGGGTCGTCGTTTATGAGTGGGCCGCCGATGTTTATGATGATGAATATGCCTGGTGCTTCTATGACTCAGACGGTCACGCTTACGAATTTTTCGGGCCCCAGCGCGATTCCGGAGCCTTCCACTGTGGCGTTTTTGGCCGGGTTGGGCGCGTTGGGCCTAGGGCTCGCGCGTCGTCGTCGCGTTTAACCGGAGACGGTCGTCGGCGAGCGACGCCCCTATGGCCTAGCGGCGGACGGGCAGGCCGTTAGCGGCGAGGTGGTCTTTGACTTGGGGCACGGTGAGGGTGCCAAAGTGGAAGAGGCTGGCCGCGAGCACGGCACTGGCATGGCCTTCGCGGATGGCGTCGGCGAAGTGCTCCAGTTTACCGGCTCCGCCGCTGGCTATGACGGGCACGCCCACGGCGTCGCTTACTGCGCGGGTGAGCGGGCAGTCGAAACCGGCGAGGGTGCCGTCGGCATCCATGCTGGTGAGGAGGATTTCGCCTGCGCCGAGGCGGACGGCTTCCTCGGCCCAGCGGACGACGTCGAGTTCGGTGCGGTTGCGGCCGCCGTGGGTGTAAACGCGCCAAGAGCGGCCGTCGGGTTCGCGTTTGGCGTCGATGGCGAGAACGATGCACTGAGCACCGAAACGATCTGAAGCGGCACGGATGAGCGCCGGGTCCTTGATCGCGGCGGTATTAAGCGAGACTTTATCGGCCCCGCTTTTGAGCATGGCCTCGATGTCGGCGACGGAGCGCAGGCCACCGCCGACGGTGAGGGGCATGAAGCATTGCTCGGCGGTGCGGGCGACGACGTCGTGCATGATGCCGCGTCCGTCTGAGGAGGCGGTGATGTCGAGGAAGACGAGTTCGTCGGCGCCTTGGGCGTCGTAGGCCTTGGCGGACTCGACGGGGTCGCCTGCGTCGCGCAGTTCGAGGAACTTTATGCCTTTGACCACGCGGCCGGCGTGGACGTCGAGGCAGGGGATGACTCTTCGCGATAGCATCGCTCAGGAAATGACCAATGACCAATGACGAATGACGAATGACGAATGACCAATGACCAATGACAGAAGTGAGGAATGAGCGAGGACCGACATGTGGTACAGCTTTATTTCATTCGTCATGCGACATTGGGCATTCGTCATTTCGCGACGCGAAGCGTCGCGATCAGCCGTCTAGCTGGACGACGTCGGGTTCGAAGTTGACTACGAAGCGGTAAACCTGACCTGGGCGCATGTTAAGGGGGTGATCGCGCATGAGGGTCTGGATGTAATGGATTTTGCCGAAGTTGGTGCGATAGGCGGGGTCTTCGGTAACGACTTCGGTTTCCTGCCAGACGCCCTGGAAATCGTCTTTTTGTACGGTGCAGCGGTGGCCGTGTTCGCCGAGGGCGGGCATGCCGGCTACGCGGTAGCGGGAGTGGGGGGCGGCGATGGCGATCTGGTAGCGGAACTTGTCGAGGGTGACGGGTTGTTTGACGGTGAAGGCGTATTCGACCGAGATCTGCGGACCGGTGAAGGTCCACTGGACTTTCACGGAGCCGAGGCCTTTTTGCAGTTCTTCCTTGGTGTTGATCAGTTCGGGTTGTTCGTAGCGGAAGAAGAAGCTGTTGCGCAGGCCCAGGCCGGTGACGGCGTTGCGGCCGTAGAAAGCGGGGATGAGTACCTGGCCGCCGATGGTAAGTTCGGGGGTGAGGATGGGGGCGTAGATGTTGTTGGGCCAATCGAAGACGCCGGGGGAGTGGGGGAAGGGCAGGGAGTCGGCGGTGAGATTGGCTCCGGTGCCGACGAGGGGGATCTGGGCGTGGAGGCCGGTCTCGGCGTTCTTGTAAACGAAAAGGCCCTGTTCCTTGCGGGAGTTTTTGTCGAAAATGATGAAGCGGCCGGTGGTGCGGGGGGCTTCGGGTTTGCCGGTAAGGGGCATGCCGGCGGCTTTGGCGAGGCGGGACCATTGGCAGAGGTAGCGCGCAGCGTCGAAGTTCGCCATGCGGGTGGTGTGATGGGAGTATGCGGTCCGCTCGGGGTCGCGGAGGTCGAGGAAGCCGTGCTCTTGGTCCAGATAGGTCTGGTAGAAGAAAACGAAGAGGCGGCGGAGGAGGTCGAAGTATTTGGGTTTGTCGGCGTCGGCGATCCAGCCGTCGCGCAGGCCTTGAAGCACAAGACTGATGCAGTGCATCTGACCGTAAACGCCGGCGGCGCGTCCGAAGGCCCAGCCGAGGCCGTCAGCGCGGACGAGGTCGGGCATCATCTTGATGTATTTCTCGGCGTAGGTGCGGAGGGTGGGGAGCTTGCGATCGCGCACGCCGGAGTTGGCGTGGAGCTGGAGGGCGGAGCGGATGAACGAGAAGGTCATCACGCCGTAAAGGTTGAAGTTGCCGCCGAGGCCGGTGGTCGCGTCGTCGAAGAAGCCGGTCGAGCTGGTGGCGTTGATGCGTTCGACGAGGCGTTCGATGAGACGGGAGGTTTCGTCTTTCTTGGAGAGTCCTAGCGAGAAGCGGGCGACGGCTTTGGCGACGTTGAAGGCCTGCCAGTGGTTGTCGTAATCAGAGCGGTGAAGGAGAGCCTTATCGATGCGTTCGCGGGTCTCGTCCACGAGACGTTCCCAGACAGGGTTGCGCTCTTTGGAGGGACCGAAGCAAAGGAGACCGAGCGAGGCGTAGGCGAGGCCGTTTTCGGCCGGGGGCTCAGTGAACATCTGAGCGGTGATGCAGCGGGCAGCGAGGTCGATGAGATCGTAGCCTTTGAGGGTGCTCTCGCCGGTGGCGCGGTAGTATTCGCCGAGGGCTAGGGCGACGTGGCCGGGCTCGTCGGGGCGGGGTTCCTCGCCGGGAGCAGAAAGGATGGAGCCATCGGGTTGGATGGCGTCCAAGTTGTGGCCCAACATCGAACGGGCCATATCGAGACACTGCTCGGAGAAGCTATGCATGCTTGTAGTTTGCGGAGGAGAACGGAGCGAAGATGCCGACAAGCCGAGGTGGCTGCGGCGCGAGTAAAGGGAAACAGTGGGCGGCGAAGGTGCGGAGCCGCAAGAGTGGATTTTTTAGTTCACACGAAATCCATAAACGCAAACGTCCGGCCCTTGGGTGCAGGGGCCGGACGAATGAGCAGTCGTGTAGAGGGCGATTTGAGCGAACTAAGAGCCTATCCGGCTAACCAATGAAGTGGCGCGAGGAGCGAAATTTGTCGTCCGGCAAGGCGGCCCACCTCCGCCTCGGCCGCCTAGGCCGAACCCGCTTTCCTGCTCAACGCCACTCCATTGGTTAGCCGGATAGGCTCTTAGGCAGCCTTTGTTTAGCGGCCGACGAGTTTGATGAACTCGTCGTTGTTGCGGGTTTTGGCCAGGCGGGAGATGGCGGTTTCGCAGGCTTCCTCGATTTTGGCCTGAATAAGGGCGCGGCGGAAGAAGTGGATCGTTTCGAGACGCTTAGGCTCAATGAGGAGTTCTTCTTTGCGGGTACCGGAGGCCTGGATATTGATGGCGGGCCAGAGGCGGAGTTCGGCACACTTGCGGTCGAGGATGAGGTCGCTGTTGCCCGTGCCCTTGAATTCCTGATATATGACGTCGTCCATGCGGGAGCCGGTCTCGACGAGGATAGAGGCGATGATGGTGAGGGAGCCGGCTTCCTCGGTGCGGCGGGCGCTGGCGAAAAGTTGGCGGGGTTTTTCGAGGGCGCGGACATCGAGGCCGCCAGAACCGGTGCGGCCGGAGTTTTTGGCGGTGTTGTGGGCGCGGGAGAGGCGGGTGAGTGAGTCGATGAAGAGCACGACGTCGCGGCCGACCTCGACGAGGCGGCGGGCGCGTTCGATGGCGAGGTCGGCGACGCGGATGTGGTTTTCCACCGGGTCGTCGTTCGAGGAGGCCCAAACTTCGGCGCCGACACTGCGGCGGAAGTCGGTGACCTCTTCGGGGCGCTCGTCAACTAGGAGGATCATGACGTGGCATTCGGGGTGATTTTCAATCACGCCGAGGGCCATGTCGCGCAGGATAGTGGTTTTGCCGGTGCGGGGTGGAGCTACAATGAGGCCGCGGGTGCCCTTGCCGACGGGGCAAAATAGATCGACAGCACGGGTCGTCATGCGGCCGTCTTTGGTCTCCAGTTTAAGCTGTTGCTCGGGGGAGATGGTGGTGAGCTGGGTGAAGTCGAATTTGCGGATGCGGTCTTCGACGTCGATGCCATCCACGGACTGAATGAACTTCATCTTGGGGTTGGGGTAACGGCCTTCGGCGGGCCAGGCTATGCCCTTGATCATGCTGCCTTGTTTGAGGCGGAAGCGGCGGATCATTTCCTTGGGGATGAAGGTGTCGGAGGGGCGGCGGCGGCCGTTTTTGGTGGGGTCGAGGAGGGCGCCGTTGCCACCTCCGCGCTGGGTGTCGATGTCGAGGATGCCTTCGACGGTGACGAGGTTTTCCTGATAAGGTGCCGGTGTGGGGGGGCTTGGAACGACCACGGGAGTGGCCACCGCCGTTAAAGGTGGGGCGGGGATGATGGCGACAGGCGGAAGGGGGGCGGGTGCGGGTGGGATAGCGACGGCAACCGGTGGTTCCGGATAAACCGGGGCGGCGATCACGGGGCGCGGGGTGGCGGGTTTGGGCGTGATAATCGGCACGGCGACGGGCGTGGGCGGGGTGATCGCGATGGCTGCGGCCGGGTTAGGTGAAGCCTGCGCGGCAATTTGGACGGGAATTACAGCAGGCGCGGGTTCTGGCGCGGATGCAGGCTGGAGTTCGAGCTCAGGAACGGCGGGGTTGGCTTCGAGTGCGGCGGCAGCGGCGGCGGCGGCTTTTTTGGAAGGAGCGCGACGGGTGGTGGGTTTCTTTACGGGCATGGAGAGTGAGGAAATCGGCGTATAAACAAGACCGAGTTGCGGAGCTGCAGGTTGTTAACCCGCAGACTTGACGCTGCTTAATGTGGCAGGAATAAGAACTGCGTGCTAATTAATTAGGCCTATAAGATATAGGTTTAGCACGTAATCCCCAACTCAAAACCACCTCCCCATCGTGTCGGATAAAAACATCACTTCCGTGACCCGTGAAAAACGGGTGTTTAACCCAACCGCTGAGTTTCAGCGCCAAGCCAACCTTGGCAATATTGCCGCTTACAAGAAGCTTCATGCGGAGTCTGTCAATGCTCCAGAAACATTTTGGAAACGGATGGCCTTGGAGCAGTTAATCTGGCGGAAGCCCTTTAAAAAGGTTTTGGACTGGAAAGCGCCCCACGCCAAGTGGTTCTTGGGCGGAGCTTTGAATGTATGTGAAAACTGCATTGATCGCCACTTAGGCGGAGTTCGAGAGAATAAGGCCGCGATCATTTTTGAAGGGGAGCCAGGCGATGTGCGGACGATCACGTATAAGCAGCTTCATTTTCACGTCTGCCGTTTGGCGCACGTGTTTGAGAATCTCGGGGTGGGTAAGGGCGACCGCGTGGCCATTTATCTGCCGATGATCCCTGAGGCGATGATTGCCATGCTGGCCTGCGCGCGGGTTGGCGCGATCCACACCGTAATCTTTGGCGGTTTTTCTCCTGAAGCGGTGAAGGATCGGATCAACGATTGTAAGGCCAAACTGGTTATCACCGCTGATGGCGGCTGGCGGCGGGGCAAGATCGTGGAGTTGAAGGCGGCGGTGGACAAGGCGCTCCCGGGCTGCCCCACCATACAGGCTTGTCTAGTAGTCAAGCGTACCGGTCAGGCAATCCAGATGAACGAGGGCCGGGATATTTGGTGGCACGACGCTTGGAAAGGCGGCCCGAATCAGCACAAGGCAAAGGCCTTCGATTCCGAGCACCCTCTATTCATCCTCTATACCTCGGGCTCCACGGGAAAGCCCAAGGGCGTGTTGCATACCTCGGCCGGCTATTTGTTGGGAGCGAAGTTGTCTTCCCATTACGTTTTCGATCTTAAGGAAAACGACCGCTACTTCTGCTCGGCCGATATCGGCTGGATCACCGGCCATAGCTACGTGGTTTACGGACTGCTCTCCAATGGTTCGACCGTGTTCCTCTACGAAGGCGCACCCAACCAGCCCGAGCCGGACCGGTTCTGGGAGATGATCGACCGACACGGACTGACGATTCTCTACACCGCGCCGACCGCCATCCGCGCCTTCATGCGCTGGGGTGATAACTATGTGCTCAAGCATCGCCTCGATTCGCTGCGTTTGCTGGGCAGCGTGGGTGAGCCGATCAGTGCCGAGGCCTGGCGCTGGTATCACAAGATGATCGGCAAAGGTCGTTGCCCCATTGTGGATACTTGGTGGCAGACCGAGACGGGTTCGATCATGATTGCGCCGTTGCCGGGTGTCACCCCCCTGAAGCCGGGCTCGGCGACGTTGCCGTTTTTTGGGGTTAACATCAAGGTGGTGGACGAGACCGGCAAAGAGGCCCCGCGTGGCACCGGAGGTAAACTCGTCATCACCCAGCCCTGGCCCTCGATGCTGCGCACGCTCTGGGGCGACGATGCACGGTTCAAACAAGCGTATTACTCCGAGTTCCCCAAGCATCCGGATTGGTATTTCACGGGAGACGGCGCGCAGCAGGACAAGGACGGCTACTTCTGGATAGTCGGGCGAATCGACGACGTGCTCAACATCTCCGGTCATCGTATCGGGACCGCCGAGGTTGAGAGCGCGCTGGGTTCGCATCCGGCCGTGGCTGAGGCGGCGGCGGTGGGTAAACCCGACGAACTTAAGGGCCAGGCGCTGGTCGTCTTCGTGTCGCTCAAAAACGGGGTAGTGGCGAGCGATGCGTTGAAGGAAGATCTGCGCGCCTATGTGGGCAAAGAGATCGGATCTTTCGCCAAACCGGATCAGATCCGTATCGCGGCCGCTCTACCCAAGACTCGTTCGGGGAAAATCATGCGGCGCATTCTAAAACAAATCGCGGTCGGCGGCGAAGTGAAGGGCGATACGAGCACCTTGGAGGACTTCTCCGTGGTCGCAGCGCTTCAGGCCGAAGATTGAGTTTAGGTTTCGCGGCACGGGAGCCATCCCGGTGTGGTAAAAATAAAATCCCCGGCTCTTTTTATGCCGGGGATTTTTTGTGGACGGAATCTGGCGGGTTTCGAGGGCTTAGGGCTTGCTCGAATACAGCGCCACCAGCGCGGCACCGATGGCTTGCGACAATTCGCCGAGGGTGGCGGGCACCAGTTTGAGTTCAGCGCGTTGCTTGGGAAAGAGGTAAGGCAGGGCGGCCTCGCGAATACCGTTTAGATAACGTTCGCGGAATTCCGGCGTGGTGCTTTCCGGGTCGATCAGGCCGCCGCCGATGACTACGATGCAAGGGTCGAGCGCCATGACCAGATTGGCCACGTGCAGGCCGAGCGCACGGGCTTGGGCATCGAAAATATCCAGTGCAAGCGGGTCGCCTTTTTGGGCGCGGCCGCGCAGAGAAAGGGCTTGGTGTTTTGGGGTGTCCGTGGAGGTTGAAAGCTCGTGGCCCGCGTGTTTGGGCAGGAAGAAATCCAGATACTGAGGCAAACCTGAGATGGTGGAGTAGGCCTCGATACAACCCCAGTCGCGTCCGCAGCCGCAGCGAAAGGCGGGCACGCGTTCGAGGCCGTGGCCGAGCAGATGGAGAGGGACGGGCATGTGGCCGGCCTCCATGCCTGCGAAGTGGTCGCCAGAAAGGGGAAGGCCTCGGGCGTCGATATAGGCCGCGCCTAGTCCTGAGCCGGGGGCGAGGAGAAGCACGGTTGCGGGCGTGTCACCTCTCACGCGGGCGGCCTCGCCGACACCGCCAAAGTCCCCGTCGTTGCCGGCGAAAAGTGGTATGGACCGACCGGCGGCACGGGAGAGCGCGGCAACGTAATCAGCGTGAAAATCCCAACCGGCAAAAGCGGCTGGCAGGTTGGCGGATTTATCCAGGACGCCGTAACTGCGATAGGGGCCAGGCAGGGCAAGGCCGGCGGCGGCAACGCGATCCCAAGTGAATCCGTTGTCCTGCAAAAAGCCTTCCGCGCCCTCGATCCACCCTGCGATGACGGCGGCGGTGCCGAGCTGCGAGTTGGTAGAGCTTTGGCGAAGCTTGAGCGAGACGGGTTCCCCATTCGCGAATACGCCGCCCGTTTTGGAGGTGGTGGCGCCGGAGTCGGTGCCGAGGTAGATGTCGCGAACGGGGGTAGTCATGGAGTTGGCGAGGGACGAACGAGGGTGAACGAGGTTACGTGCGGCTCTCAGGCTGTAGTGCCGTGGCACTTCTTGTATTTTTTGCCGCTGCCGCAGGGGCAGGGATCGTTACGGCCGACCTTGGGTTCGGCGCGGCGCACGGGCGCGGCTTTTTCTTCCACTACGCCGGTGTAAACCCAGCGACCGTCCTCGCGGGCGAAGGCGGCATTTTCCAGATGTTCGCGGTTTTCGCCGTTGATTAGGAAACGGGCGCGGAAGCGGACCGTGCCTTGCTGGTCGGTTTCGCCACCGGCGGTGGTTTCTAGTATGTCGAGCCCGAGCCATTCCGCGGATTCGGCCCATTCGCGGGCGTCTTTCAGGCTGAAATCGGCTTTTTGTTCGGCCGTCAGAGAGTTTTCGAGGTGTTTGTAGTCGCGCTTGGCATAGGCGGTGTAGCGCGAGCGCATGAGGGCGGCGGCGGTGGGGGCGGGCGCGCCGACGAGGATGGGGCCGCAGCAGGCGTCGAAGGCGAGGCCTGAACCGCAGGGGCAGAGGGATGAGTCGGGAGTCGTGGACATGAAGGGTCTATGGCGGAGGGCACAGGCAGCGGCGGCAAGAGTGGAAATGGCCGGGCCAGGGAGGGAGCGGTTATCTCTATCGGCCGTCGTCTCCAGCACAAAGTAACCTATTAGGTTACTCGATGCTGGGGGCGACGGTGGCGGCTCAGGGGGTGCGGGTGATTTGGATGCGGAGGAAGCGCTTGGCTGTGCCGGTTATAGTCGCGCTGTCGCGGTAAGTAACGGTTTCGGTGCCGTCTCCGTTGGAGGTGGCAGAACCGACCTGGACTGCATCCGTTGTCCAAGCTCCGGTGAGGTCGCCGCTGGTTTGCACCGCGTAGGCAAGGTCAAGCGTGGGTGCGCGCCGGTGGAACGTAATGGTCAGGTAGTCGGTGCCGTTGATGTTTTGAATCGCGGTGGTGGGGCCTCCGCTGGAGTTGGATGTTTTAGCTGCCAGTCCAAAGGCGAATTCTGCAAGATTGGCGAATGCGTCTGAATCAGGGTCGGCGGTATCGCCGCTTATGGCGGAGTCAGACAGTTCGGAGTTGGTGAAGGAGGAGTTTTGCCATGCGACGAAGGCACTGGAGACCGTGATGGTGGCTTGCTGACGGTCGCCAAGGAGGGTGCCCCCGATTTGCGGCGCGCCTAGGTTTAGAACGAGACTTTCGGAGGATTCGGCCAAAGCGTCGGCGGTGATGGGAATGGTGATGGTTTTGTCAGCCGCATCCCCGTCGGCCCAAGTCAAAACGCCTGCGGTTGTGGTGTAGTCAGCGGTAGTGGCCGTGCCTGCCACGGTGGAGTAGCCTACAGTTAATACGCCGAGGGAACCGCCGGTGCGCGTAACTGTGAAGGTGGTCGAGGTGCCTTCAACACCAGTGGCGGCGTCGGCGGAAAATTGCACAATCCCGGGCGTGGCACTAAGGCCGGGGACGAGTCTCCAGATTGGACGGCTAGGCGAAGCGCTTTGAAAGGAGGCGAAATCGCCGGCGAGAATCACGTTGCCGTCGCTTTGTAGCGCGAAGTCTTCGACCGTGCCCCCGTGGCCGCCAGCGGCAGCGAAGGAGGTGTCGAGGGAGCCGGATGCGCTCAGGCGGGCGATCCGGGTGGCGGTAGCTCCGCCTATAGTGGTGAAGTCACCGCCGATCAGGAGAGAGCCGTCGGGCAGAGGGAGAAGGGCGGAGACTAGCGCGTTGGCGTCAGGGTTGAAGGTGGTGTCGAGTGCGCCGGTATTAGTGAGACGGGCGATACCGTTTCGAGCGGTGCCGTTGAATTGGGAGAAATCACCCGCCACCAGGATTTTTCCGTCGGGTTGGATGGCGATTTCTTGGATGTCGCCGAGGTATTGGGTATCGAATGCATCGCTGGCACCTTCGATTAAACCACTGAATGTGGCGTCCACGCTTCCGTCGGTATTTAGTCTTTTGAGACCTGCGCGTAAGTTTCCGGTGGAATGGTAATAGGAGCCGCCAACAAGAAGTTTTCCGTCTGTTTGAAGTGCGAGGGCTTTGATGCTGAAAACCGTGGGACCGGTGAAGTCGGCAAAGGTATTATCAAGGCTTCCGGTGTGGTCGAGAAGGGCCAGTCCGTTGCGGGTTGCGCCATTATAGTGGGAGAAGCTTCCTCCTATCAGGACAGTGCCGTCGGGTTTGAGGAGGATGGTGTAAACGGTGCCGTCGGCCCCGGAGCTGGGATCGAAAGTGGTGTCTAGGGATCCGTCGGTGTTAATGCGTGCGATTCGGTTTCGCGTGGTGCCGTTAAAGCTGGTGAACGACCCGCCGATAAGAATTTTTCCGTCCGGTTGGCGAACGAGAGCGTAGATGGTTCCGTTTGCACCAGAGCCGGGATTGAAGCCGGTATCTAGCGCGCCCGTAGCGGAAATTCGAGCGATGCGACCGTAGTTGTAATTGCTAAAGTTGGCATCCTGTAAAAGGCCAAACCAACCGGCGATTAACAAGGTGCCGTCGGGCTGCACGAGCACGCGGTTGACTGTGTTGTTGATGAAGTTGGCGGCGAAGGTCGTATCACGTGCACCAGGATCAGCCAGGGTGACTGTGGCTGTGGCGTTGTCGGCGATTACGCCTCCGCTTACCGAAGAAAGAGTGACGGAGAAGCTTTCGGTTCCCTCGACGAGTGCGTCGGCGGTCACTGGGATGGTGACTGTTTTGGTCGCAGTGTCGCCGTCGGCCCAAGTGAGGGTGCCGCCGGTCGTGGTGTAGTCCGAGGTGGCGAGCGCAGTGCCATCGCTGGTGGTGTAGTTGACCGATACGATGCCGGAGGCGTTGGCGGAACGAGTGACGGAGAGCACGGCGCTACCTCCCTGTTCGTTTACCAGATAGGCGGTTTTGGCCCACTGAATACGGGGTTGAAAAGTAACCTGAACATCGAGCCATTCTTCGGCTCCGGAGCCGCCTTGGGCGGTGGGGCGGATGTTGATGCCGGCGGTGGTGTCGTTAAAGGTGTTTAGTAAGGGGAGCGGGGCGTCGGCGGGGCTTGATCCCGGAGTTAGAAGGTCGATCAGATTACCCTGTTGCGCGCTGTTGTAGCCCCAGAGGACGTAAGCGCCGCCGTCGGTGGCGGTATTGTCGAGGCCGCGTCTGTAGCCGATCCAGTAGTCACGGGTATTGTCGCGGACGATTTTGAGCGCGCGGGGTAGGGTGAGATCAGCGGTCGCCGAGTCGAAACGGTAGATCCGGTAGGTGTTGCCGATGGTTGCGAGGGTCACACTGCTGTCGGGCAGCCATTGCAGGAGGCTTTTATTCCAGTGGCTGAAATCGTAGGCGAAGTAATCGCCATCGCCCATGATGTCGAAGGGGTCGCCGTATTCGAGGGATGTGCCGATGGGGGAGACAGGATTTCCGTCAGCGACGGTCCAGAGGTTGGAGTGTCGGAGGCCGTAGGTGTGGCCGAGTTCGTGGGCGACGACCCGCAAATCGAAGGCTCCGTTGACCCATAGGTTGGCACCGGTGATGTTGGCCAGGCCTCCGTAGGTGATTTTTGAACCGGGAATGTCTCCGAGGTAGGAAAATACCACCGCTATCCGGTCGTACGCGGCGAGGTTGTAGAGGGCTGGGGCTGCAGCGGCTGCGGTGCGGGCATCCGTATGCAGCTGACTATTGTCGCCGTTGACACCGGTGGTTGCGTAGTTCGTGGCGGTATTGGGCATACGCAGAACGGGTGTGACATCTGTGGATTCACTGAAAATGAGATCTGTTTTACCGAAGCTGTTTCCTTGGAGAAAAGCGCGTACCCCATTGGTTCCGTTAAGTACGTTCTGGATATAGGCGGGGGTGATTTCAGCGTTACCGTCGAATTTGTTGATCGGAGTTCCCTGGAGGTCGGAGAAGTCCACGCGGATCACGAGCAGCTTCTTGTCGCCGTGGGTCCAAGCTTGAGTGGGGCGTCCGGTTACGCCGCTGGAACCGGCACCGGTGTCGGCTTCGTTAATTACCGGATTAATCTCTGAGATGATTAGGTTGTTGGCGAAAGCGGGCAGTTCATCGGGGGACGCGAGACGGGAGATTTGACCGTTTGCTTCTACGGCAAGCTCGTTGGCGGAGAGCGGGCGGCCGTCGAGGGTCTCGCCGCTGGCGAGGACTCGGAAACGGCTTTCGCTGATGGCGAGATCGCGGTCCACGGCGATTCCGATTAGTGAGGTTTGGGGCAAAGAGGCGTCGGTTAGGCGGGATCCGTAAACGTGGACGCGGTATTCGCGGTTGTTGATCACGGTGGCGCGATAGAGGTCGTCGGCGTGATCGTGGGAGGTTCCTGGCGGGTGCAGACATGTTTGTATGACGGCCAGTTCTGATCGGGCGGATACGAGACTCTCCAACTCGGCTATTATCTCGGCAGGGAGCTGACTGCGGAGTTCGCGGGGTATGGCGGCGGCGAGCGCTGCACGAGGGTCGTTGCGAATTAACGCGGCGAGCTGGGGGAGTCGTTCTTTAGCGAGTGCGACGCCCTCTTGCAGGAGTGACTTGCGTGCGAGGGCTGAGGCGGCGATGTAGCGCTGCGTCCACGCAAGGAATGCCGAATTAAGTGGAATGCTGACTGGGTGGAGTTCGTTTCCGGTAACAGAAGTCTTTTGTGAAAATGGGACCGCAGCGATTGGTTGCTGACGAATTAGGGACTCTGAACGGGTTTGTGGAGGTGCAGGGAAGCTTGCCTCCGGGACGTTTCGTAAAACCAGTAGCGTGGCGGTGAGGAGAAAAACGCTGGTTAGCAGCCAGAAGCGAGGGGAGCGCGACATGAGTTGATTGAGGGTATCTGCCGTCGATTTGCAGGTTTAAACTGGCGGGCGTGTTAAAAAACAGGCGATCCTTTGCGTCGTCGCTAATCCGCATTTTTGCGCGAATAAACCGGATGGTTACTTTTTCGGCTTATATTGAAACACTTACTAATCTTTCCGCGGAGCTTGCTACTTGGGGTTTGTGGCAGGATAGATAGTCACGCCTTCGGGGAAACAAACATTCCGACGGTGAGGTAACTTAACGAAAGAATCCCCACCATGGGCGACCGGTCTCCGAAATCCACGCAGAAAAAAGCATCACAAAAACAGTCAAAGACTGATGGCGTGAACCAGCAAAAACAGGCACTCGTCAACGCACAGCAGGCCACCAAGGCCAAGATCGCGGCTAATAAGAAAAAGTAAGACTCGCTCTCCGCTCAAAAACTCGGACTTCTTACTATTATGGCCAAATCTCAAAATTCCCAAAAACAGACCAAGAAAAAGCCGCTTAAATCCCCAGCGGAGAAAAAAGCAGAAAAACGCGAAAAGAAGAACTCCCGGTAGTTCAACAAAACGTCTTTCAGCGTAGCCGGTCGGCCCTGATTTATCAGGTGCCGACCGTTTTTTGCTCGGAGTTTGTTGATGTTAAATTTTTCGGTCTAGTCGGTGCGGCGACGAGCAATGGAGTTTCCCTCCAAATAAAACGCCCTCGTCGCGGTTGCGACGAGGGCGAAAAGCCGAGATGCTAAAGTTCAGGGCATTGAGTTCTGCTTTTAAGCGAGGCTAACGCCTTTTTTGGCGGCGGCGCGGAGGAGCGCGTCGGCCATGTCGGTCGGAGTGACGGCGACTTCAATGCCGCACTCTTGGAAGACGGCGATCTTGGCGGCGGCGGTGTCCTCGGCTCCGCCGACGATTGCACCAGCGTGGCCCATGCGACGGCCGGCAGGAGCGGTGGCGCCGGCGATGAAGCCGGCTACGGGCTTGGTGCAGTTGGCCTTGATCCAACGGGCGGCTTCGACTTCGGCGCTGCCGCCGATTTCGCCGATGAGGATGATGCCCTTGGTGTCGGGGTCCTCGTTGAAGAGCTTGATCACGTCGAGGTGGCTGGTGCCATTGACGGGGTCGCCACCGATACCCACTGAGGTGGATTGGCCGAGGCCTTTAGAGGTGATTTGGAAAACCGCTTCGTAGGTAAGGGTGCCGGAGCGGGAGACGACGCCGACGTGCCCCTTTTTGTGAATGTAGCCGGGGGCGATGCCGATGCGGCAGCCGCCATTGCTCTTGTCGCCGGTACCGGGGGTGACGAGGCCCGGGCAGTTGGGGCCGATGAGGCGGGTTTTCTTGCCGGTAATGGCGCGCTTCACGCGGATCATGTCCTTGATGGGAATGCCCTCGGTGATGCAGACCGCGAGGTCGAGGCCGGCATCCACGCATTCGAGTATGGCATCGGCGGCGAAGGGAGGCGGAACGAAAATCACGGAAACGGTCGCGCCGGTGGCAGCGGCGGCTTCGTGGACGGAGTTGAAAATCGGAACCTTGTGCCCGGCATGTTCAAAGAATTGTCCGCCTTTGCCGGGAGTGACACCGGCGACGAGCTGGGTGCCGTAGTCGAGGGATAGTTGGGCGTGTTTGGCCCCGAAGGCACCGGTGATGCCCTGGACGAGGATCTTGGTCTGCGGAGTGATGAGAATGCTCATGGGAACGTGTAATTATTTTTTGGATTTAGGTTTTTCCCGGAGCGGGCTCAGGCGACGAGTTTGACGATCTTCTGGGCGGCGTCCGCCATGGTGTCGCCGCTGACGACGGCGAGACCGGAGTTGGCGAGGGTCGCTTTGCCGGCGGCGACGTTGTTGCCTTCCAGACGGACGACGAGGGGGAGCTTGAGGCCGACTTCCTTTACGGCCTCGACCACGCCTTCCGCGATCACGTTACAGTCCATGATGCCGCCGAAGATGTTAACGAAGATACCCTTCACGTTGACGTCGCCGAGGATGATTTTGAAAGCGGCCACGACCTTGTCTTTCGAGGCGCCGCCGCCGACGTCTAGGAAGTTGGCCGGGGAGCCGCCGTAGTGTTTGATGATGTCCATGGTGGACATGGCCAGGCCGGCACCGTTCACGAGGCAGGCGATGTTTCCATCGAGGGCGATGTAGGCCAGGTCGAACTTGGAGGCTTCGATTTCCTTCGGGTCTTCTTCGTTGAGGTCGCGCAAGGCAACGATCTCGGGGTGGCGGTAGAGCGCGTTGGAGTCGAAGGAGACTTTGGCGTCGAGGGCGAGCACGTCGCCGGTCGGGGTGGTGATGAGCGGGTTTACCTCAACCATGGCGGCGTCGGTTTCCCAGAACATGGTGTAGAGGTTCTTGATGAGCTTGGCCGCGTTCTTAGCTTCGTTACCGGAGAGTTCGAGCGCTGATATGACCAGACGGAGTTGGAAATCGGCTACGCCGTAGGCGGGGTCGATGACGATTTTGGTGATCTTTTCCGGTGTGTCGTGGGCGACTTTTTCGATCTCTACACCGCCTTCGGTGGAGGCGACAATCACCGGGCGGGAGCTGGCGCGGTCGAGCAGGATGGCGAGGTAGTATTCTTTCTTAATGTCGCTCGCGATGGTGAAGTAAACGGTCTGGACCTTGCGGCCGGCGGGGCCGGTTTGGATGGTGACCAAGGTGTTGTTGATCATCTTGCCGGCGATTTCCTTGGCATCAGCCTTGGTTTTACAGAATTTCACGCCGCCTTTGTAGCCATCGGTAAAGGTGCCTTTTCCACGCCCGCCGGCGTGGATTTGGGACTTCACCATGGTGGGGCCTTCAGGGAGGGTCGCAAGTGCCGCGTCGAACTCCTCGAAGGACTTGGCGGCAGTACCCTTGGGGACGGGGACTCCGAATTTCTCGAACAAAGCCTTGGCCTGATACTCGTGAATATTCATGCGAAAAAATGTAGCGTACTCCTGTGCCTAAAACATGGCACGCCGAAAAAGAAAAACGTTCCATTGACCTCATCCATGCACTGAAAAATCACTGGTTATGCACCTGATTATTTAGCTCTCTTCATAATAAAGGTTTCTCGCACACACGCTTTCCGCCCAAGTTTACGCGTTATATAGAGCATGTCCTTTCCTCTCACGCCTCATTCATCGTCCCCGTCGCCTAAGGCGCGGGTAAAAGTTCTGGCGGGGTGGAAAAGAGGGCTGGCGATTTTAGCTGGCGCACTCGTTCGCCTTTGGGTCGCTACGCTACGGTTTACATGTTCCCAGGCCACTGAGCAGATAATGCGTCGGATGGATGGCCCGCAGCTTTATGTCCTGTGGCATGATCGTTTGTTTATTTCTGCCGAGATCGCCCGGCGGTTTCGCGGGCAACGTCCGCTGCATGCCTTGATCAGTACCAGCAAAGACGGGGCATGGCTTACGGCTTTTTTTGCGACGATGGGACTTTGCGCGGTGCGTGGTTCCAGCTCACGGGGCGGTAGGGAGGCCGCTACCGAGCTTGTCCGGGTGCTAAAAACCGGCGCGGATGCGGGTATCACTCCTGATGGACCGCGCGGTCCCGCTTATGCAGTGAAACCTGGCGCGGTAATCGTCGCCCGCCGTTCTGGGGCTAAGATCATTCTCGTGGGTGTCACCTACGAATCCTATTGGTGCTTATTTGGCTGGGACCGGTTTCGTCTGCCTAAGCCATTCAGTCGAATTCATCTCTGCGCGCAGCTTTTTAGCGAAACCCAGCTACGCGCAGATAATGTCACCACCCAGCTTGAAGTGGAGCTTCGCGCGCTGAATGTTTCTCACGCGACGGTCGGTGATGTGGTTTGATTAAAACGCGGGTGTCAGCTCGACGCTGGCTCCGGACGGCACCGAGTAATCTTCGCCGACGGACCAGGTGGTGTCGTTGATCAAAAACTTGAAGGTTATCGGACCGGAAGCAGGCAGTGAGACGGACCACTTGTTATCAGCGTTATATTCCAACGCGACACCCTTTTCCCAACTCAGGCCGGCGCCTTCTCCGCGCAGGGTGAGTGCATTGCCGAAGCCCACGTCAACGGCGGCCACGATGATCGTCGAGGCGGTCACGACTGCGGGTTTGGCTTTGGGGGCGGCGGGTTTTTTAACGGCTTTGGTGACTTTGGGGGCAACGACTACTGGCGTGACTGGTGCCGCTACAGGTGCGGGAGCGGTCTTGGCGACTTTCTTGACGGCAGTGACCTTCACTGCGGTGACCTTGGTGGCGGGCTTCGCTGCAGCGGCGGCTTTGGGGGCAGAGCTGGCGGGTTTCACGGCGGACTTAACGACGGTTTTTTTCATAGGATGGAAGGTGTTGCTCGACATAGACATCGCGCATTGCGCGCGAGTTTATGAAGGCAGGTCACATTTCAACAGCAAATCGCGAACCAAGCTCGTTAAGTAGCAAAATTAACCCGACCGTAGCTAATCCATCACCTATTCTGGTTTTTTCTGGTGGAGCAGATGGGAATCAAACCCACGACCTCTTCATTGCGAACGAAGCGCTCTATCAACTGAGCTACTGCCCCATGGGCCAGAAACGAGGCGTACTTTATGCGACGGCGTTGGGCGGCGAGTAAACATCAATTTATCAACTGCCTGTTGGTGGTTCAGACCGTGCTGTGTCGGCTCGTATCGTGCAGGGCAGGAGCGCGGCATCTTGCATTCCGTGGATGATTTTCTTGTCCGGCGGACAGAAGGTGGCGAGAGCGCCGCTCAACTCCGTGTGGTCACCGCGCACAAAGTAATACGGGCACAAGCGCAAACGACCGGATTCGGGCGCGGCGGGCGCACCGGAAACCGGATACAGCGAGTGGGTGGCGCGCCGGGGTTTTCGGTAAACCTGCAGCAAGTGCAGGTTTTGTGGCGCATCTTGCACGGCTAAATCCACTGCGCCCTGCCATTCCTCGCGTGAACAATCCGCGCCATAAGCCACGCTACGTGCGCCCCACGCCGTTTCATGGTAACCGGAGATTTTGAGGATCAATTCGCGTTCTTTTTTGGAGGCCTCCGCCAATCCACGCCAATCGGTGAGCGCCCGTCCACCCACCTGGGGGCCGACGAGCGTTGCTCCGGGCGGTAATGGTGTTGGATCCACCACCCAAGAGGCTGGAATCAGGGAACGCAGACGAGCCAAAGCCTGAGCGCTTAATTGTTCTGCCCAAAAATCCTGTAACAGGTGGTGATGAAACAAGGCCAGTCCCAGCTTCTCCTCTTGAAACGCTCGCATCGGCGGGGTGATGACTACTTCGCCAGAATCCCAGGCCTCGAAAATATAGTGAGCAGTCGGAATGCGCTCTAGATCCCAAAGCTCAAAAAACCGGTAGATGATGTCGATTTTTTCGGGGTTACCCTCCACATCGAAACACAGTGCGCTGCCGAGAGGGAAAATTTCGTCCGGCCCCAGGCAAAAGACTCTTCGGCCCTGCCGTTGCAACTGCTCCGCCAGCCACTCCATTTCGGGACGGTAGGTGGCTGCCTCGTCGCTAACCACGATGGCGATGAGCGGATTGCGCATATCACTACGCAGCACCGCAACTGCTGCGTAAAAACCGTTTATCATCGCATCTCCGCCGCCCAGCACATCGCCTTCGTTCGCATAAAGGCGGTTCAAAAAGGCCGTAAGCCCGATGCCGCCTGGCACCGAGTCCAGTTCCGTCATGGCCCAGCCATCGTCGGTGAGTAGTAAATCCGGTCGCAGCACTGCCGGGACCGCGCCGCGGTTGCGTGGGTCGCGCGCGTGAGTGATCAACGCCTCCGGTTTCCCTCGGTCCAGATATTCTGATGCCCACGGCGCGAGCAGCGGTTTATTTCGCAACAGGTTTTTCCCAGCCACGCTGCGCGTGTAGAGCGTTTCCAAGCCTCTGTGGTATTCTAGGCAGGCGGTGCCAATTTCGCGCAATTCCGCAACCTGTGATGCGGTGAGAGGCCATGCTTCCGGGGCCAACCGCCAGCTCTTGTCCTCAAAGAGCGCGGTGGTGGAAAAGGCGTTTTTCAACGCGTCATGGGAAAGCGACATACCCCCACTAGTGGAACGACACTCGCGTAAATCAAGCCGCTGCCGCGTAACGGTGAGTAAAATCCCTCTCACGTTTTAACCTAACGTCGACTTTGCGCATGCAGGCGGGGAAGCCCGAACGCATGAAGTGAACGGCGTGCGGCTTTTGGCGTGCTGCATTGTTACGAATAAGTTCGGTGGTAACGCGCGCTTAAGGTTAAATGCGTGGTCCGGGGTTTCTGGCTTGAAATGCGGCCTGGTCTGAAACGCGGTTAGACCATGAGTTTAGCATCCGAAGGGGCACACCTAGCTGATTCCAAGCCGTCGCCGTCGGTGTCGCCGCGCGCTTTGAGAATCGTTGGCGAGGTAGCGAGGCCGCTAAGCAAGATGCAGGCAAAATTTAATAAACTGGTTGCTCGCATCGAGCGTTTGCGCGCCGAGCAACTGCACACGGTGAAACGCTGGGATTGCGCCTTGAACGATTACGCACAGCGCATTCACCCCTTGGAAAAAATCGCCGATGGCAAACGGGTGGAGTTGCTGCGTGCCTTACGCGGGCTTTGGCTGGAGCCCAAGACGGTTAGTAAGAAACAACGGGCTACGATGCGGGATTTTTGCATGCTCCAGCTTCGCCGGTTATCACAGGGCTTGCCGGCTGATGCACAGGATTTGGCTGATTGGGAAAACGAGTTAAAGGTGCATGCGCTCAAGCAAATAACCGACGAGGCGAAAGCGCTGCAGGAAAATCCGGAAGCGCAGGAAGAGTTGCGGCAGGCGGGTATCGATTTCTCCAAACTTCGTCCCGATATGACACCCGACGAGCAGTTTGCCGAGATGATGCGGCAGATGGCGGACTCGAACGAACCGGACAAGATCTTCAGCGAAGACGAATTCGCCGCCGCGGATTCGCCGGAGCACGAGCGGCCTCCGCAGTCCAAAAAAGCGACGGCGGCGCAGGCGCGAGCGGCGCGGCGCGAGGCGGAGTTGGAAGAGGCACGCAAGCGCGGGATTGCCACCATCTACAAGCAACTGGCCAAGGTGCTGCATCCTGATCTGGAGCAAAATCCGGAGCGTAGGGCGGAGAAGGAAAAACTCATGCAGGAACTCACCGTGGCCTACCGGGCGGGCGACTTACACACGCTGTTGCGCTTGGAGTTGGAATTTATCCACCGGGAACAGGGCGATCTTATGCGACTGGGCGAAGATAAACTAAAAATCTACTGCGAGCTGCTGACCGAACAGGCTGGGGAATTGGAGGCGGAGTCTGGCCAAGTCCACCATCAGCCGCGGTATGTCGCTTTGCGGCCCTTCGTGAATCCGTATTTCGGGGAGTTGCCGCGTTGGCGTGAGGTCGAGTTGGGTTTACGCGAAGAGGCTATGCAGCTGGCGGAGACGATTCTCGATTTGAGCGGACATCACAAGAAACAGCGGCTGACCGAGCTGTTGCGGGTCTTTAAAAATCAGCAGCGACGGCAGAGTCCTTTAAACGACCTTTTTTAAGTCCCGTTTTTTTAGGTACCCTTTTGACTGCGATCTCCGCACGCTGGGGATTATGGAAAAACGTCCGTTCGCCGAACTCGGCATCTCACCTGAACTCCTCAAAGCCGTTAATAAAATGGGCTTCGAGGAGGCCTCGCCTATTCAAACCGCAGTGATTCCGCTCTTGTTGGAAGGACGGGATGTGGTGGGCCAGTCGGCCACCGGCTCTGGCAAAACCGCCGCTTTTGGCATTCCCATCGTCGAGTGCATCGACACTGCCGTGCGCAAGGTACAGGCCCTGATTCTGTGCCCCACTCGCGAACTTGCGGTGCAGGTGGCCGAGGAGATCGCCAAGCTGGCGTTTTTCAAAAAAGGCGTACGCGAGGTGCCCATCTACGGTGGCCAGTCTTACGAGCGCCAGTTTCGCGCCCTCGAAGGCGGCGCGCAGATCGTGATCGGCACGCCCGGTCGCGTGATGGACCACATGGAGCGCGGCACCTTGAAGCTTGATTCGCTCAAGCTGGTCGCGCTCGACGAGGCCGACCGCATGCTCGACATGGGCTTCCGCGACGACATCGAGCGCATCCTCTCGGCGACTCCAGCCGAGGGCCGCCAGTCGCTTTTTTTCTCCGCGACCATGCCGCCTCCGATCAAGCAGATGATCCAGCGCTACACCAAGGATCCGGCCTGGGTGAAAATTGAGGCTTTGGCGCAAAACGCTCCCAAGGTCGATCAGGTGTATTTCGAGGTGGATCGTCGTTCCAAGGTCGAGGCGCTCACCCGCTTGATCGACATTAACGACTTCCGCTACGGCATCATTTTCTGCGCCACCAAGATCATGGTGGACGAGTTGGCCGAGATCCTCTCTTCGCGTGGTTACGCGGTGGATCGTCTGCATGGCGACATCACCCAAGGCCAGCGCAACAAGGTAATGGAGAAGTTTAAACGCCGCGGTTTTGAGTTTCTTGTCGCCACCGACGTGGCCGCGCGCGGTCTCGACGTGGATGACCTTGAAGTGGTTTTTAACTACGATTTACCCAATGACGCCGAGGATTACACCCACCGCGTCGGGCGCACCGGCCGTGCTGGGCGCACCGGCAAGGCCTTTACCTTCGTGAGCGGTCGCGAAATCTACGGTCTGCAAAACATGATCCGTTATGCACGCTTGCCGCTGCGGCGTGAGCGCGTGCCTTCGCTGGATCAAGTCGAAGAGGCCCGTGAGAGCGTGTTCTTCGAAAAACTCCGCGCGACGCTCGACGGGAAGCAGTTTCGTCCACAGGATCGCATCATCGACCGTTTGCTGGAACAGGGTTATGCCAGCGCGGATATCGCCTCCGCCTTGATCCATCTTTTGCAGGGTGGACAGCCCGGCGCGCCGGTTGCCGATGGCGCGGAAACGTCCTTACCCGCGCCTAAGGTTTCCCGTCCCTACGATGACGAGACGATTCCGCCTCGCGTGGTTCCGGTGCCCGCATCCGCTCCGGTGGCCAAACCAGCGGCACACAAGCCGGCCGCTAAGTTTGCCGCGCCCGCCGCCAAGGCCGAATCTGCTTCGCCCATCAGCGAGACGAGTCGTCCGACCAAGCAAAAGTATGACCGGCTCTGCCGCACCGGACGTGAGCCCGGCTACACCACGCTCTATTTAAACATCGGCCGTAAGCATTTGGTAACTCCCGCTGATATCGTGGGTAAAGTCGCTGGAGTTACCCGCCTGCCCGCCGCCGTGGTGGGCGCGATGGATATTCATCAACGTCACACCTTGGTGGATGTTGCGAGTGATCAGGCCGATCTCATCGTTAAGAAAATGGAAGGAATCCGCGTTAAGAACGTGGCGCTTTCTCCCGCGTTGGCTACCGACGCGCATCGAGCCGAGCCGCAAGACTGAGCTGGATAGTCGAGGCTCTATCCACTCAAGGCGCGCCTAGTCGGCGCGCCTTATTTATTTATTACCATGCAAGGCCAGCCGATCCACGAAACGGACAAGATCGGCCACGGAGTCCGCATTGAGTTTGAGCATCACACTAGCGCGCTGCACCTTCACGGTTTTTTCCGCAGTGCCTAGCTGTTCGGCGACTTGTTTGTTGAGCATACCTTTGGTCACAAGGATCAGCACCTCACGTTCGCGGGGAGTGAGTCGCGCGAGCAATCCGGCGTCTTGGTCGGCGACCTGACGTCGGTTTGCTAATTCCAAGCTTCGGCTCAACGCAGCCCGAACGGAGGGAATGAGCAGAGCCGCGTCTATGGGCTTGAGGAGGTAGTCAAAGGCACCGGCTTTGAGTGCACGTACACTGGAGGAGGCGTCGTCGCGTCCGGTCAAAAATACTATGGGAAGGGTCGGGTAGAGCCCTGCCAAGGCGGTCTGCGCATCGAGCCCGCTGCGCCCAGGTAGACCTATGTCGAGAAGGATGCATGCGGGGGCAACGACCGGTCCACTGGGAGTTTTTAAAAACGTCTCAATATCCGGGTAGTCTGCGCAGGAAATTCCTGCGGCGCGGAGCAAGCGTGGCGCGGCGGTACGAATGGTGGGCTCGTCGTCAATCAGGTGAACTTGGGCGTTTGCTGGCATGTTTGGGTCGAGGTCTAAAAGCAGTGAGTAATCCGTGAAGAACCTAAATTCAGAAATCTCGATACGCACTTATGCTTAAGGCGCAAATCAGCATCGTCGGTAGTTTGGATTTAATGAATTACGCGATAGGTAAATGCAGGGTGGCGACGGCTCCTTGCCCATTTTCACGGTTGGCAAGAGTTAGACTGCCGCCGTGCGCTTCGGCGATGGAGCGACAGAGTGAAAGACCAATACCCAAGCCGTCGGGTTTGGTTGATTGAAAGGGTTTGAAAAGCAGGGAAACGCGTTCTGGCGGGATGCCGGGGCCACGATCTTCGACCCGAATCGAAACGAACCCAGTCGCGCCTGGACGCACTCGTACCGCAATGATCCGGTCAAGTGGCGCTTGTTCGCGCAAAGCGTCGGCCGCGTTAATAAGCAAGTTGATCAAGATCTGCTGAATTTGCACCGGATCCGCTGCAATGCGGGGTGTAGCGGGTGCGCACGTAGCATGTGCGGTGACTCCGCGCTTTCCGAAGTCTGGCCGTAAAAGCTCTAAGGTTTCGTGAACCAGTTCTGCAACTACGACCGGACGAAATTCCGGAGGGGCTTTTTTTAACAAAGTACGGATGCGTCGAATGATTCCAGTGGCACGCAGATCATCTTCAATGATCTCATCCAATATGAGACGCAGCTCAGGGAGATCCGGCATGGGATGATCCACCAAAAGGCGTCCAGCCTGGGCGTTGGTTAAAATGGCGGCCAGGGGCTGGTTGATTTCATGGGCCAGTGTACCGGTTAGTTCCCCCAGAGTGGCCACGCGGGAAAGGTGGGCGAGTTCGTCGCGTTGGCGCCGGTGTTCCGTTTCGGCGTGGCGTTGCTGGCTTACATCCAAGCTGGCGCCAACCAGACGATCAAAATACGGCGCATCGGGTCGGGAAAAACTGCCGCGACCACGTGAAAGCAGCGTGCGTGTCGAGCCGTCGGAGCCGACGAAACGGGCCTCGATCTCAAAGGTTGGTTGTTTGGCGGTGACGGCGGCAAAGCCTTGGCGCATGGCGGCGCGATCCTCCGGATGCACGAGTTGAAAAAACGCTTCGTAGCCGAAGCGTGTTTCGGCATCGAGACCGAGAATCGCTCGAAAGCCAGGCGACAGCCAGATGATGTCCGCAGGCACATGCCAGGTCCAGAGCCCAAGGCCGGATGCTTCACTCGCGAGAGCGAGGCGCGCCTCGCTTTGTTGCAAAGACTGACGCGCGTGGAGAAGTTTCTGTCGCTGCCTCCATAGCAACGCTGCAGCACCTACGAGGAGTGCGAGCGTTGCGGCGCTGAGCCATAAAGTCTGGTAAGCGGTCACGAGCAGAACCCAGCGGGCCACATTCTTTCTGGCAAAACTTAATGACGGGAACCGGCGACCGACGTCGGGATGCGAGGGCGGGCTTGTCGCCGCTAGGGTGCCGCTACACTTTTAAAAAATGAGAACAGGAATCCTCGGAGGCAGCTTTGATCCGGTGCATTATGGGCATCTCGGGGTAGCGCGTGCAGTGGCGGATGCGCTCGCATTGGATCGTGTGCTGCTGATGCCAGCGGCGCAGGCACCCTTGCGCGCAGCAGGGGTGTTGGCTTCCAATGAACAGCGAGAAGAGATGCTGCGACGAGCTTTGGTCGAGTTAACCCAGCAGACGGGCGAGCAACGATTAGAACTATCTGATCTGGAGCTTGACCGAGGCGGGGTTAGCTACACCGCCGATACTTTGCGTGCTCTAAGCGAAGGGCGCTCGGCGGAGTCTTTGATTTGGATCGTGGGAGCGGACCAATTTGCCCGGCTGGAACAATGGCGTGAACCGGCAGAGCTGGCACGCTTGGCAGAGTGGGCGGTTTATGCCCGTCCGGGATACGCCTGGAATGAGCTGGCGCATCCGAGAGTGCCGGGGTTGCGCGTGCACCACGTGCATTCTATGGCAGGTTGCTGGGACGTGAGTTCGAGCGAAATTCGGGCGCGAATCATGCGAGGAGATACGCTTACGGGCTTAGTGCCCGACAAGGTGATTGAATACATCCGGGAAACTGGCCTGTATCGGTCTTAACAAATTATTCATGTCCACTGTATCCGTCCCCGACCTGCCGACTATCACCCTGCTGCGCACCCTTGTTTCCGCTCTGGAGGACAAGAAAGCTGACCAGCTAAAGGTTCTGCATGTGAGCGGAGTTTCCAACATCACTGACTATCTCGTGCTGGCCACGGGTAACAGTGAGCCCCACCTGCGCGCCCTCCGCATCGAAGCCGAAAAGGTACTCGATGCTGCCAAGGTGAAAATTGCCGGTATGGAACAAGGCGGGTTCAACAGTGGCTGGACCGTGGTGGACGCCTATCAAGTGATGGTGCATCTTTTTACCCCTGACCAGCGTCAGAACTACGCTTTGGATAAACTTTGGAAGGATGCCGCCGAAGTGGATTTAAAAACATTTGCGACCAAGGCGGCGGCAGTGGTCAAAGTGACCGCGAAAAAACCTAAAGTCACCGTATCAAAAAGCGCCTCAAAAAAGAAAGTTACGCCGGTCAAAACCAAAGCTACGGTGAAAAAATCGACGCCCCAAAAGACGGCGGTCAAAACCAAGCCAACTTCGGTTGCAAAGTCCAAGCCGAAGGTCGCGGATAAACCGGCCAAAAAAGCAAAGAAGTAGGGAAGGGTGGAGCGTTTTAAAACGCATAACCGATAGAACTGGTTATGCGTTGATTTTTTCGGGCGCCTTGAAGTTGGATCGCGTTGTCCAACTCGTATTCGAAACGTAAGTTTACGGAAATACGCTCAGTGACTTTTCCTTGGAGCGAACCGTTAAAGCGGATCTTGTAGTTTTCCGTGTTAGGATTGACCGGCGCTGGACGACCAGTTGCGGGAATGTTGAAGGCCCGGTCGGCCGGAGAATACTGGACTACGATATCTTGGTTGAGCGTGATCCGGTCGTTGATCTTGAACGTGTAATCCTCGAATATCTCGCCATAGGGCGCGAAGCCGCTTGTGCCGGCATCCCAGTCGCGATACTGGCCGGTGATGCCTGCGCCGACATTTACCGCGTGACGCTTTAGGTCGATGATGCGGTAGCCGAGACCGACATTTTGCTCAAAGTTGGCGTGGATTTGGGTGATGTCATCTCGCAGGTAGGTGGTTTGAGCCTGAGCGAAAGTCCGTTTGGAAATCTGGTAGCGCCAGCGGAAGTTTGAGTCGGTGCGATCAGCGCTTGGGCGTTTGTTTTGTTCCGCGTAGAGAATGCGACCGGTGGCTTTGAGGGTATGTTTACCGATCGGTTTTTCGGCTTCGCCTCGTAAGTTGTAGCTTAGCGTATCCTTGAGACCACTCTGCTGAACATAGCCGTACTCCAGCTTACCCTTCCAAGGTTTTATCGGAGGGATTTTGGTGTTTGCGGGGCTGGCGGAGGGAACGGAAGCGACCGCCGGTGTGGAGGTAGTGGTTGGCGTAATGGCTGGAGCAGTTGTTGATTTCTTCGCAGGTAAAGAAACTGTTTTAGCTAGTGGACTCGTTACCGTATTTGGGTTGGCGGGATTGTCGTTGCGGTCGGTAGTTTCCAAAATGGCTGCATCTGTTTCGGCAATTGTGAGGTCGCCTAAAATAGGAGATCGGAAACGAAGCTTGCCATCGGCTCGCCAAATGAGCTCACCCGTGAGTCGGTCACCATTGGCGAGCTGAAGTTCGACCCGCTGCCCAATCTGGTTGGGTTCGGTCTGTGCACTTGTGAAAGCAGTGGAGAATATCAGGCATGCGGCCGCCAACACTATGCGATAAAGGGGTATGCGGGGTGGCATAGTTTTAGGGGAAAACGAACTAGGGTGTTGGGGCAACTATCGCTTATGCAGTGGCAAAGAAATGAGGATTTATGCCCAGTAAAAATGCCTTGTCAGGTCTGCGTATAATAGGTTTCATGCTGTTGAACGGCCAATATCCGGCCAAAACTGCAGATAATCCTAAATATAGACCCCTATGAAAAATCGTAATACCAAGGGTTTCACCCTCGTTGAAATCATGATCGTCGTCGTCATCATCGGCCTCCTGGCTGCCATGGCGATCCCCGCGTTCGCCAAGGTTCGCGCCAACTCCCGCGCCAAGGCGATCGATAATAACGTTCGCCAGATTTCCGGTGCAATTGACCAGTTCGTGCTGGAAAATGGCGCTTCCACCTGCGGCCTGACTGATCTCGTCGGCACCGACAAGTACATTAAGAGCACGATTGCAACCGCTGCTGGTGAAACCTATTGGACTTCTTTCACCGCTGGCGCATCGCGTAGCTTGAGCTGGAATGGCTCTAGCGGTACGGTTTCCAAGTCGTGGGATCTGTAATTTAGCTTTAGTTTAAAGGTAAGGCCGCCGAACATTTAAATCGGCGGCCTTGTTATTTACAATAAAGTAACTTTGTAATGGCTTATTGGAATATGAATAATAAAAAAGGATTCACACTTGTTGAAATCATGATCGTCGTGGTTATAATAGGCCTTTTGGCTGCCATGGCAATTCCTGCGTTCGCCAAGGTTCGCGCCAACTCACGTGCTAAGGCAATTGATAATAACGTCCGGCAAATTTCCGGTGCAATCGACCAGTTCGTAATGGAAAATGGCGCGTCCACCTGCGGCCTTACGGATCTTGTCGGCACAGACAAATACATTAAGAGTACGATTCAAACCTCAGCTGGTGAGACCTATTGGACATCCTTTACAGCCGGTGCTTCGCGCAGTTTAAGTTGGAATGGTTCTAGCGGTACTGTCTCCAAATCTTGGAGCTTGTAAAAAAATCGTTAGTTTTTATAGCCGTCGAGTATAGGATTCGACGGCTCTTTTATGCACTTTAAACATCGATTGTTTTGTTATGGGCTGTTTTTAACTATAGGCACAGCAATACTTTGCGGATTAGGATTAGACTCAGATCTCGCTCAAGCTTATTGTCGTGAAAATAGTCGGTGGATTTTTTTGGCAGTATTTGCAATTGCTGGGTTGTCAGCTTGGGACTTATACAAATTTCTACAGCCCACATACGTTTGGAACTGGAGAGCTGCGGCAGCGTGCTGGCCTGTGATCCTATTTGTTGGGTTCTGCACGGCGTTTAGTTTGAGCCGCGAGCCATTTAACTACAAAGTCACAGCTGATGAGTACGTTTTGGGGGTGGAAGCCATGGCGATACACTACGAGGGGCGCTCAGATATTGCCGTAAGTGGTTATGAGCTGGGTGGTGTTTATCGTATGCTTGGTGGCGTAGTAAACAAGCGGCCGCCCGTATTCGTCTCACTTTTAAGTCTTGTTCACGACCTTACGGGTTATCGGCCACAGAACGTCTTTTATCTAAATGCGCTGATCGTAGGGGTGTTTTATATATTCCTTTTTGTAACTGCGAATCGTTTTTATGGATTAAACGCAGCTTATTTTGCCTGTTCGTTGTTTGCGGCTTTCCCCTTGTTTTATCAAAATGCCTCAGGTGGTGGGTTTGAGCTGTTGAATCTCCTCTTGGTGCTGATGTTTATTTGGAGCTCTTCAATTTTTATAGATAAACCTGAAAAAACTACGCAGAGATTTTTGATTCTAGTTGCAATCATACTCGCGAATACACGCTACGAATCGGCGGTATTTGCGGGGGCGGCCGGTATTATTATTTTGCTTGGTTGGATTAAGCGGCGTTCGGTCATATATGATGTTTCTCTTTATTTAGCTCCCTTAGTAATGATGACATTTTTATTCAGGTTGAGTACCTTTCAGGATAATTTTGAAGGTAATTGGCAGATACGCGCAGGGATGAGTCCTTTCTCATTAGAATATTTTTATGATAATTTGGGGCATGCATTAAATTACTTCTTCGCCTTTTCTCGTGGAAGCACTTCGTTTGAGTTGATATTTATTTTGGGCTTACCTTGTATGATATTTATGTTTTATGGTAAGTTAAAGTCCATAGTTCGAGAAGGCGTTTCATCCTGTACAGTATCTGTTTGGGTTGCATCAGTGGTTGTGGTTTTTAACTTTGGAGTATTACTGTTTTATCACTGGGGGCAGGTGGATGCAAGCGAGGTGAGTCGTTTGATATTACCCTTTGCTTTGATTTGTGTATTATCCACGTGTTACCTTTTGTTTGAGCAGTGGAGGAATGTTTTGGTATCCAAGGTTCTTTGGGGGGCGTTGATTGTTTGTGTATTTACCATATCTATACCTAGGGCAGCGACTGCCATCAGCTCTCTTAGTAATTACAATGTGCGACGAGCCGATTGGACTATAAAAGTTTTTAATAGCTTGCCACCAACAGCGTATGTCGTAGCAAGCCCGGATGGGTTACGGCTTTTTCTAGATAAAATACAAGGCGTGCCAATAGGGCTATTAAACGAAAGAGCCCGTCAGGTCGCTTTCCATTACAAGCTGAAAACGTTTACTACACTTGTTGTTCAACAATTCTTTGTGGATCCTGATACACAAAAAGAGACCGTTTTTCCAGGTGACTGGCTACATCCAGCATATAAGACCAGTGTTATTGCAGAGACTACCGTTCGCCCTTATGTGATTACAAGATTCAGCAAGATTGACTCAGTGGATGAAAAATTAATGGAGATTCCAACTAAAGATTTGGCTCCCAAAAATGCCATGCGCGACAAGGGCGGTGATATAAAGCCTATTTCCGGTGATTCTGTTGATAAATGGATGCAAAACCTACCTTGAAGTTTTTTCTAATACCACGATCATTCTAGCGGAAAAAAACCTCGAATTCAATGTAAGTGCTCTATCAATAAATTTAATCATAAATTTAAGTGAATTCGGATAGAGTGATGGACCTCTGAACCCACCAGTCAATAACCACGCTAAAGCAGGGAAATATGAGATTTCTTTAACGAGCCAGCCAGAGTCAGCGAGTTCAGCATTCTTTTCTTTTGCTCTAAAAATACGCCACGCATTACCCTGCGCCGCGTAGTATTTTGTGTCAGCCAAGTCTAAGTCACTGGAGGCGAACCAATTGATTGGTTTTGATAAACTAAGTGGCTCGTGGTGAAATAGACCTAGCACAATGCGACCAAGTAAGCCCATGGATGGTTCAAATATTATTACTCGACCTCCATTATTTACTGTTCTGTGTAGTTCTTTTAAGGCATTTCCAGGAAATTGCAGATGATGAAATACATCAAATAACACAACTGCTGACAATGAATTATCAGAAAAGTTTAGTTTGTAAATATTCTCTTGTCGATCAAGCCAGGGATTCGGGAATAAATCACTGGTGATTGCTTGAGGGAAGGCGGTTTTAATATTTCCTATGCCAGAACCGCATTCTAAAACATCACCTTTAGGTAAATTATCTAGTTTTAAGGCGATCTGTTGGTAGAAACGTTTATACTCAGTTTGAAGTTGGGGCTTTTTATTCCAATGACGGAGATTCTCGTGTATTTCGTCGTTATGTTGATCGATGGAGGTTTTTTTATTCATAGGGTTATATGAATTTAATTTTCCGGGCGGCAAATACCAACATT
>CANIWJ010000001.1 GCA_947471035.1 Verrucomicrobiota bacterium | reverse complement strand
GTCGCGGAAATACTCCGTCATCGCGAGGGCGGAGAGGGCCACGCGCATACGAGCGCCTGGCGGCTCGTTCATCTGGCCGTAAACCAGCGCGACCTTGGACTTGCCGAGGTCTTTCTGGTCGATAACGCCAGCCTCGGACATTTCGTGGTAAAGGTCATTGCCTTCGCGGGAGCGCTCGCCGACGCCGGCGAACACCGAGTAACCACCGTGGGCCTTGGCGATGTTGTTGATCAACTCCATGATCACAACGGTCTTGCCTACGCCGGCGCCACCGAAGGCGCCGACCTTGCCGCCCTTGGTGAAGGGGGCGATGAGGTCGATGACCTTGATGCCGGTCTCGAGGATGTCGGCCTTGGTGTCCTGATCGACCAGCGCGGGAGCGGCGCGGTGAATCGGGTATTTCTTGGTGAAGGGAACGGGGCCGCGGCCGTCCACGGCGGTACCGGTGACGTCGAAGATGCGACCAAGGATGCCGTCACCGACGGGGACCGAGATCGGAGCGCCGGTATCGACCACGGACATGCCGCGAGCCAAGCCTTCGGAGGAAGACATGGCGATGGCGCGCACGACGCCGTCGCCGAGATGCTGCTGAATTTCGAGGGTCAGGTGGTTCTGCTGTCCGGAGACGGTGAACTCCACCGTGAGCGCCTGATAAATGGGCGGCATGGACGATTCGCTGAACCGCACATCGACTACGGGGCCGATGACTTGGACGATTTTTCCGGTGTTCATTTTAGCTTAAAAAAGGTGAGGGGGCGGGAAACGAGGTTTAGTGGAAAACGATTAGACAGTCGCGAACTGGGCGGCGGCGATCTCCAGGATCTCGGCCGTGATCGCGGCCTGGCGGGCCTTGTTGTATTCGAGCGTAAGGTCGCCCAGCAACTTGGTCGCGTTGTCCTTGGCGGTCTTCATCGCCACCATACGCGCCGAGTGTTCGGAGGCGCGGGCGGAGACGACGAGCTGGTAAATGTGCCGATTCACGTAGAACGGAATCAAGGCCTCCAACACGTCCTCCGCACTGGGCTCGAAAAGCATGTCGCGGGTATCTTCCGTCGTCGTGGTTTCGCCGGCCTCGCGCTGGGCGTTGGCGATAAACTCGCCGAGACTGGTGAGGGGTAACACGGGACGAACCGTGGCCTCTTGCACGAGAGTGTTTTTATAGCGCGGGTAGATGACCTCGATGGTGTCGATCTGGCCTTCCAAATAGGCCTTCACCATGAGATCGACCACGGGCTTGACCTCAGCGAAAGCGAGGCGGTCCGAGACGCTGAAATCCGCCACGAGATCGCGCTTGGTGCGGGCGAGGAACTGCGAGCCCTTGCGTCCGATGGAGTAGAACTTGGCCGGGCTGCGCACTTCTACCACGTGCTTGAACAAGTTGGCGTTGAGCGGTCCGCACAGGCCCTTGTCGGTCGTGATGAGAAGAATACCGCGGGTCTTGATCTCGCGTTGGTCGAGGAAGGGATGCTTCACCTCGGCGATGCGGGGCCCGAGGCGGGCGAGCATCTTGGCCATGAGCTGGGTGTAGGCGCGGCCGGCAAGCGCGGCTTGCTGCGCCTTCTTCATCTTGGACGCAGCCACCAGCTCCATCGCCTTGGTGATCTGGCGGGTGTTTTTAACCGACTTAATGCGGCGGCGAATATCGCGTGTGGAGGCCATGGTTATTTATGATTTATGATTTAACATTTATGATTTTCTGAGCGGCGTCCGAGGGTTCGGGCCAATCCTAAATCACAAATCATCAATCATTAATTAGCCATTGCTGCTCTTCCAGGCGTTAAGGGCGGTGATGATCTTGGCTTCAAGATCTTTGTCCAAGGCAGCCTTGGTTCGGATCTCGGTGAGCAGGGCGTCTTGGCGGGTCTTGAAGAACTCGCGGATGCTGGCCGAGGTCTTGGTCACGGTCTTAATGTCGATGCCGTCGTAGTAACCCTTTTGGAGGGCGAAAATCGTGACGGCCTGGAGTTCGATCGAGATCGGGTTGAAGGCGGGTTGCTTGAAGAGTTCGACGATGCGGGAACCGCGGTCGAGCTGAGCCTTGGTCTTGGCGTCGAGGTCGGAACCAAACTGGGCGAACGCGGCCAACTCGCGGAACTGGGCGAGCTCGCCCTTGAGTTTACCGCCAACTTGCTTGGTGGCCTTGATCTGGGCGGCAGAACCGACGCGCGAGACGGAGAGACCGACCGAGACGGCGGGGCGGATGCCTTGGTTGAAAAGGTCGGTTTCGAGGAAGATCTGACCGTCGGTGATCGAGATCACGTTGGTCGGAATGTAAGCGGAAACGTCGCCGGCGAGGGTCTCGATGATGGGCAGCGCGGTGAGCGAGCCCTTGCCGTCGAGGCGGGCGGCGCGCTCGAGGAGGCGGGAGTGCAGATAGAACACGTCGCCAGGGTAAGCTTCGCGACCGGAGGGACGTTTCAGAATAAGGGAAATCTGGCGGTAGGCGACGGCGTGCTTGGAGAGGTCGTCGTAAACGATCAGGGCATCCATGCCGTTTTCCATGAACCACTCGCCGATGGCCGCGCCGGAATAGGGGGCGAGGTATTGGTTGGCGGGATTATCAGCGGCTGGAGCGGCGACTATGCAGGTAAACTCAAGCGCACCGGCGGCCTCAAGGGCGGCGATGGTGCGGACGATGTTGGAGTTCTTCTGACCGATGGCGACGTAGATGGAGTAAACCGGACGGAAGGAAGCATCGCCGCTGGCCAGGCCGACACGGTTAATGTTCGCCTGGTTGATAATGGTATCGATGGCGATGGTGGTCTTGCCGGTGCCGCGGTCGCCGATGATCAGCTCGCGCTGGCCGCGACCGATCGGGATCATGGAGTCGATCGCCATGATGCCGGTGAAGAGAGGCTGGTTAACCGACTTACGCGCCATGATGCCGGGAGCGATTTTCTCCACGGGATAGAAGGTGGTGGAGTCAATGGCGCCCTTGCCGTCAACAGCGTTACCGAGGGCGTCCACGACGCGACCGAGCAGACCCTTGCCGACGGGAACCGAGAGGAGCTTGCCGGTGGTCTGGACCTCGTCGCCCTGCTTGAGCTGGGAAACGTCGCCGAGGACGACGCAACCGACCTCGTCTTCGCCGAGATTCAGCGCGATGCCGATGACGCCGCCGGGGAAGGCGACCATCTCGTTATACATCACGTCGGAGAGGCCGTTAACCTTGGCGACGCCGTCGGCGACGGCGGTGATGAAGCCGGTATTCTTGCGGACGGCGGTGGAAGAGAGCTTGGCGATCTGCGATTCGATTTGGGCGAGGACGGTGCTCATTTTATTGGAAAGGGAGAAGGGGCGCTGGACGCGGAAGGGTTTAGGTAAAAAGGAGTGAAACGGGGCTCAACAGGAGGCGGCCAAAGCGGCGAGCTGACCGGAAACGGAGGACTCGAAAACATCGTCGGCGACGCGGACACGCAGACCGGCGAAGAGCGCGGGATTGGGCAGGGTGACAGCCTCGACTGGACGCCCGTAACGACGAGACATCGCGGCGGCGATCGCGGCCACGGCTTCAGGGGCGACGGGACCGGCGTGCTCGATGCGGGCCTCGCCCTTGGCGAGTTCGGCCGCAATCAAATCACGATAATAACCCAACACCACCTGCGGACGGGCGGGCGGATGTTTCTCCAAATACTCCAACACGCCCGCGACCTGCTCGGACGAGACGCGGCCGTTCACCAAGCTGAGTTGAACGAGCTGCTTAACGAAAACGCGGGTTTTGGCGGGGACGGCAGCCATGGTGGTAAAAAAGTGGAGGCGGAGAGTGAAAGCCGTGTTGGCTTAGACGGAAGTGAGCTCGCGAGCGGCGGTCTCGTTGTAAGCGGCGCGATCAGCGTCGGAGAGCTTCTTGGCCAAGACGCGCTCAGTGGTGGCAACCACGAGGCGGGCGATTTCCTTCTGGGCGTCGGCAAGCATCTTTTTGTGCTCGAGCTCGATAGCTTGCTGGGCCTTGGCGATGAGTTGCTGGGCACGCTCGGTGGCGGCGGCGGTCTCGCGGTCGGACAGCTCTTTGGAGACCTTGCGCGCCTCCTCGACGATCACGTTGGCCTTGACCTGGGCTTCCTTAAGCTGAGCGCTGATCTGGACCTGCGCCTCGGAGAGTTTGGCGGCGGTGTCGGCGGCGTTTTTGAGGCCGGCCTCGATCTGTTGGTTGCGCTCGTCCATGGTGGCGAGCGTAGGCTTGATCGCGAAACGATAGAGAACGTAGGCGAGGATGGTGAAGCTCAGCAGCTGCATGCCGACGTTCACGCCGTCGATGCCGAACTTCTCTACGAGGTCATGAACGAGCCCGCCGGACGCCGGGGCCTCGTGGGCGGCGGACGCAGCGACTTCGTGGGCAGGATTGGTGACGGCCAGAAGGGTGGAGAACATGGCGGACAAAGCGGCTTACAAGAAAAGGGAAACTTGAATCAAAAAGGGAAATGCTTCGGCGCTTCGCTGGACGAAGCGCCAAAGCCGAAAACTAAACCAATGCCTTACTTGGCAAGGAAGAGGGCGAGCAGGCCGAGACCTTCAGCCAGCGCCATACCGAGGATGGACTGAACGAGGATCTTGCCGGAAGCGGCGGGATTGCGGCCAACGGCCTCGGCGGCCTTGGTGCCGATGAGACCTACGGCGAGAGCGGCGGCGATGAGGCCGGCGGCGGATGCGATGTTGCCAGTGATTTCTGCGATGATCATGGGATGTGTGGTTTGGTTGTGGGTATCTCGACCGTGCACGCATTGGTGTCCCGAAGGACGCATGCTCCCGGGCGGGAAAAGGGATTAATGAGCGGCTTCCTTCGCGTGCTCGTCGGCGTGCTCGTCATCATGGTCATGGTCGTCGCCATGGTTGCAGATGAGACCGATATAAACTGCGGTAAGCAGGGTGAAAACGAGACCTTGAACGAAACCTACCAGCAGCTCCAAAAAGTAAAACGGGGGGAGAAAATGCATCGCATGAAGCAAGTTTTCGCCACCAAATACATTGCCAAACAAACGCATGGAAAGGGTGACCGGGCGGATGAATATCGAGACGACTTCAATCACGCCGACCACGATAAAGACCAGGGAGAGCCCCCAATACATCGCTGCGTTTAACTCTTTCTTGTCCGCCTTATTGCCGAACAAATCTTTGATCAAAAGGCCCGGACCAGCGTAGCGCATCACGATGATAAACCATGCGCCAAACGAAACCAAGGCGAGCGCGATGGTTCCGTTTAGTTCGGAAGTATGCGGGCGAATGAGCGGCGTGGTGACGTGAAACGAGCCGTCAACCACATGGCCCCAGCCAACGGTGCCGACAAACGGGAGCAGGCCGGACCAGTTATGCAGCACAATAAAAACGAAAAGCGTCACGAGCACGGGAAACGCCATGGGCATGGCCTTTTTACCGACGATAGGCTCGTAAAGATCACGCAAACCGGTCAGCGCGGTCTCGAAAACCGATTGGCCACGACCGGGTACAATCTTGGGGGTGCCCACCATCACGCGCACCGCGACGATAATCACCAAAGTAATCAGCCAGCTGGTGAGGATAGCATTGGTCACCGGCAATCCGAACAGATGTTCGCTCAAGGAAGCCGCAGCTTCGTGGCCACCTTCGGCCGCACGCGCCGCCGCAGCGGAAGCCGCCAAAAGCGGGAGCGCGGCGAGGGTTTTTAGAGTGGAGGCGTTAAGGCGGAGGGCCATGGAAATAGGGGAAAGGTTGACGAACTAGGATAGCGCAAATGGCCGCGTCAATCTTGGAAGTGGCTGATACCTGTCATTAGCCCAGATTCATTAGCTAGGGCGTTCAAGCAAAGCTCGGCCGCTTATGAGTTTCAGTCATCACGTGAATTTTCAGCGACGAAACGCCGTAAAAGACTGCGGTGCCCCGGCCAGCGCGCGTTCCTCAAAAACTGAAACGTATTCAAAAGGCCACGCCACCGCATACGCTTCGGCAAGCCGCCATAGGGTGTGCGCTTCAACTACCTCCCGCGCGAAAGTGAAATACTCGGGGTGGTCCGTTCGGAAATGAAACGCTGCGCCGGGCTCGGTCAGCTTACCCAGCAAGTCCAGCAGGCCCGGTTGAACCACACGATGTTTCCAGTGCCGACGCTTCGGCCAAGGATCGGAAAAAAGCACGAACACCCGCCGCAATCGCACCGGCCACGGCTGTTCCGCCAACGCGCCGAGAAACAAGGCGGCCTCCGCCTGCACGAACGCCAGATTGGCCAAGCGCGCGCGGTTCGCCTTGCGCTCCGCTCGAGCGATCCGGTCCCCGATCAAATCCAACCCGACACAAAACTCCTGCGGATGCGCCGCCGCGAAGGCGTTGAGATAATGCCCATGCCCGCAGCCCAGCTCCAAGGTCAACGGCTGGCCCGCCGGCAGGCGCGGGAAAAAGTCGGCGCGCAAGGCGGCGATGCGCTGATCGCGTAAGGAATCGTAAATTTCGAGCGGCACGGAAGTCTTAAGATGAGCGGAAAACCGCCACCATCCCGCTTTCCCGCCGCTCCGCTCAACACTTAACTGGCGCAGACGTCACCGCTGATTGAAAAAGCGGCAGGATGATCAGAAAGCTCGTCCCCTCCCCCACCCTGCTCTCCGCCCAAACCCGGCCTCCGTGAAGCTGCACGATGTGCTTTACGATACTTAGCCCGAGACCCGTGCCGCCTTTCTCGCGCGAACGCCCTTTGTCCACCCGGTAGAAACGCTCAAAGATATGCGGTAAATCCTCAGCCGGTATCCCAGGGCCGTTATCCCGAACCGCGATTTCCACCGTATCCTTGGATTCCATACGAGCCGAAAGCTCAATCCGTGATCCACGCGGGGTATACTTCAGCGCATTGGAAACCAGATTATCCAAAACCTGCCCGAGCTTGAGCGGATCGGCGAACACCTCGGGCAACGCGGGATCCACCACCAGACTTAACTTGTGCTCCTTAGCGGCCGGCCGACTGCGGAAATCTTCCAGCGAAACCGCCACCAACTGGGCCAGATCCACCTGCTCGCGTGCCAAACCGGGCTGGGCTGATTCGAGACGCGAGAGTGCGAGCAAATCCTCCAGTAGGGAATTCAACCGGTCCGTGTGCCGCTGAATCGTGCTCAAAAAACGCTTACGATCCCCGCTCGGCATGTCGTCGCCTGCGTCCACCAAAGTCTCAACGTAACCCTTGATCACCGAAAGCGGGGTGCGCAATTCATGAGAAACGTTAGCTACGAAATCCTTACGGAGGTTTTCCAGGCGTTTCTGACGGGTTATATTATGCAGCACAAACAAAAGCGCTGACGCGCTTTGCCCTTCCCAAGGTCCAACTATCGAGCCCGTTACCTCCACCCAGGTCGAACCCTGTGTATCCACAAACTCAATCTCCTGGCGCAATTGGGCGCGGCCGCTACGCACCGCCTCTACATAGCGCAGGAAAACATCGCTGTGCAACGCCAGCTCCAGTCGCTCTCCCAGTATTCTCCCTGACTTGGGGAAAATTGCATGAAACGCCTGATTCGCCAGCAACACGTAGTTATGCGCATCTATTAACAGCACCGCTTCCTGGAGCGAACCCAAGGTCGCCTCCAGCTGGGCAAGTTGCCCGCTGTGTTGCCGGTCGAGCCGGTTTACTTCCGTCACCAAATCTGAGGCCGCCGAACACAGCTCGTCCCAGCCCGAGCCCAACGCACCGGGGAGATCATCGCGCAACAGCGCCCGCCGCACCAACAAGGACTCGCGCAATGCCGCCACCGCGCGCTGATGATGGGATAAACGCACACACACCAGTATGAGCGCCAAAACGAGTAAACCTATGACCAAAGTCTCCATGGAAGAAAGCCAGCCAAAGGGTGGTCACCGAGACGAACCGGAATCGCCCGGCCCAATCAAAACCATGCCCCCGGCAGAAACGCTCACGTGTTGGCGGTGTCCGCAGACCGCCGCTCGGCGAAGCGATACCCCACTCCACGAATGGTCTCGATCCAGTCCGCCTCAGTACCGAGCTTTTCCCGCAGCCGTCTCACATGCGTATCCACGGTACGCGTCTCAATCTCGGTTTCGTAATTCCAAACGTTGATTAACAAATGCTCGCGGGTCTGCACCCGGCCGCGTCTCTCCATCAATAGGCGAAGGAGTTTGAACTCAGTAGCCGTCAACACCACCGGCTCACCTGCCACTGATGCAACGTGCCTGTCTCCATCCAAAACGATCCGTCCGGCGGAAATGAGTTTCGGAGCTTCCGGCACACCCTCATTTACGCGACGTAAAATCGTCTGCACCCTTAATACTAATTCTTTTGTGCTAAAGGGCTTGCAAAGGTAGTCATCGGCTCCCGTTTCCAAGCCTTGGATGCGATCGCTTTCCTCGGCTTTGGCGGTGAGAAAAACCACCGGAACTTTTCTGAGCTTAGGATCCGCGCGGAGCATTCGGCAAATCTGGATGCCGTTTAAATCCGGCATCATCACATCCAGAATGACGAGATCCGGCAAAAAAGTACGCGCCACCCCGATGCTGCGATTGGGATCATTAACCGTTTCGACCGTGAATCCCTTGGCTTTAAGTGTGTAGGCGAGCAATTCCGTAACATCGGTCTCGTCATCTACCACGAGAATCTTCTTGGCGGTGGACTCAATTGGGGCGGGAGACATACAAAAGTGAATGTGCGTTAACAAATAAACGTTTCAGCTCTGTCACCCTACAGGGCTGCTTTAACGCCGCCGAGGGCAAATCCAGCCCGTTTCACAATTGTTACAGCCGTTAATGGCTGATCACGCTATGTTCACCTTATACCTACAGCCCGAGATAATCGGACTTTAGCAACGGGAATTTTTAACCACAGATTACACAGATAAATACCGGATAAACCCACAGGACTTCTCGACTCTGCTGCCTTATATCCGGTTCGTATCTGTGGAATCTGTGGTTAAAGTCTGAATGCTTAGGGCTGTTGGTATTACACGTTTTCTGGATTAATCTGAGTTGTGCGCGCCTCTTTGGCGCGTCGTCGTTTCGCCGCTAGGTGCACCATTAAAACGCTTAAATCTGCCGGATTTACCCCGCTGATGCGCCCGGCCTGACCTAAGCTCACCGGCCGCGCCGCCTTTAACTTAAGCAAGCTCTCCGCACGTAACCCGCGCACGTGATCATAATCGAAGTCCGCCGGGATCTTGATTTTCTCCACCTCGGACAAGCGGGCGACGTGTCGTTCTTCGCGCGCCAGATAGCCGGCATAAGCCACCCGATACAGCACCTCGGCACGCTCTTCCTTGGCTAAATCTGTAAACTCGAAGGGCAAAGGAAGCTCCACTTTAGCCGCCAATTCAGGGGCCAATCCAACTGAACCACGGGCCAAAGTATGCCGGATATGATCTCCCCACGTGCCCTGCCCTAAACCCAAACTGGACGCAGGCCGAGTCTGCTCCAAACGCTGCACTTCCGTAAAAATGCGCGCCGCCTTCGCGTCTATCCGCGCCAGGCGGGTTGCGGAAAGCAAACCGCACGCACGCGCATGATGCACTAAGCGCATTTCCGCACTGCCATGATTAAACAGGAGTCGATGTTCCGCCCGACTCGTAAACATGCGATACGGCTCGCGGGTGCCCTTAGTAACTAAATCATCAATTAAAACCCCGATGTAGCCCTCATGCCGGGCGATAATCAACGGCGACTCTCCCCTGCCCTTTCGCGCCGCGTTGACACCTGCGATCAAACCTTGGGACGCCGCTTCCTCATAGCCCGAAGTACCGTTAATTTGACCGGCAAAAAACAGATTATCCACCTTCCTGGATTCCAAGGACGGGAAAAGCTGAGTCGGCGGCGCGAAATCATACTCCACCGCATAAGCCGGCCGAAGCAGCTCAGCCCGCTCCAAGCCCGGAATACTGCGGACCATTTCCACCTGAATCGAGAAGGGCAACGAGGTGGAAAGTCCGTTAATGTAGAACTCGTTTGTTGCCCGCCCCTCCGGCTCCAAAAACAGCATGTGCCGGGGTTTATCCGCGAAACGCACAAACTTATCCTCAATCGACGGACAATAACGCGGCCCCGTGCCCTCAATCTCGCCCGAATACATGGCGGAAAGATGCAGATTATCCCGCACCAATTGAGCCGTTCGCTCCGTGGTATAGGTTATCCAGCAGGGCACTTGGGCCTGCCCCGGCGACCAACCCAAGCGCTCCTCACGGAGCGTCACCCCGGCAACCGAAGGGTGTTCCACGTGGAACAGCGGGTCAGCGTCTCGCGTATCATGAAACGCAAACAGGGTAGGGGCCGCATCACCATATTGCGGCTCCATTTTGGAGAAATCGAGGGAACGACCTGATAGGCGGGGCGGCGTGCCGGTTTTTAGCCGCTGGAGTTCGATGCCCGCCTCCAGAAAACTGGCCGAAAGGGTCTTGGCACTAAAATCCCCCAGCCGGCCTCCCTCATTCTTATTCTGCCCGATATGCATCAACCCGCGCAAAAAAGTGCCGGTCGTCACAACCACCGTGCGTCCAAAGAAATCTAAATCAAGATTGGTCCGCACCCCCACGACCGAACGGCCGACGCCCGCACTATTCGTTGAAAAAATCAGGCCCGTCACCGTCGCCTGAAATAACCATAAGTTTGGCTGCAACTCCAAGGTGTGTTTGAGGCGAAACTGGTAGGCTTTTTTATCACATTGCGCCCGAGGTGACTGCACGGCCGGTCCCTTAGACTCGTTCAAAAGCCGAAACTGTATGCCGGTCAAATCGGTATTGATCGCCATTTCGCCACCCAGTGCGTCAATTTCACGAACCATTTGCCCCTTGGCCTGGCCGCCAATAGCCGGGTTACAGCTCATCTGCGCCACCGTATCCAAATTGCCTGTCAGCAACAAAGTTCGCGCCCCAGTGCGGGCCGAGGCCAAGGCCGCTTCGCAGCCCGCATGTCCGGCACCACAAACAATCACGTCGTAAAGCAGGGCAGGGGAGTCGGGCATAAAGATAAAGGGAGAGCTTCAGGGCCTTACTTTCCGATGCAGAAATTAGCGAAAAGGGCGTCGAGGATACGTTCGTTATCAACTCGGCCGGCAATCTCCCCAAGCGCATCTAAACCAGCGCGAACATCCCCTGAAATGAGCTCGATCGGAAGCGACGGCACTGCGGTGAGCCCGCTTAAGGCCGCTTGCAGTGCATCCGCTGCCCGGCGCAAGGCATCCGCGTGTCGGGCGTTAATCGCGATCTGTTCTTCCGCAAAAAACGCAGGCCGCAGCCCATCGACCAAACCAATAACCGCCGCCCGTAATTCACCCAGCCCCACTCCGGTAACGGCAGAGACACCCAAGGGCGAACCCAGCCCCAGTCCGTTGATCTTCACGAGCTCCTCATCGGCTAAATTCTGCCCTGAAACTAAATCGATTTTATTCCGCACCAGTAAGGTTTTGTCCGCCCGGATATGCTGCGCAAACTCCAGCGGTAGGGTAGGGCAGGGCAGGCCAGCATCCATCACCCACAAAATAAGGTCCGCCTTACTCAGACACTCCGCCGTCTTCGCCATGCCGCGTTGCTCCAAAACCCCCGGCGTAGGATTAATCCCCGCTGTATCTATCAACCGCAACATGTGCGGCCCCACGTGCAGCCGCTCTTCAATATAATCCCGCGTGGTTCCCGGTTCCGGGCTCACCAGCGCCCGCTCCGTGCCCACCAACGCATTTAACAAACTACTCTTGCCCACGTTAGGCGCCCCCAAAAGCACCGTCTTCACACCATCCCGCAACAAATCCCCATACGCCTGCGTGGCCAACAAACGAACTGTTCCACGTAGAACGTTTTCGAGCGCCTCCACTACTTGTCGGCGGTTTTCCACCGGCAAATCTTCCTCCGGAAAATCGATATACACCTCTATTTGGGACAGTATCAAAATAGTGGCCTCAATGAGTTCAGCCAAAAATCGTCCCAGCTCGCCCTGCAACTGACGTTGCGCCGCAGCCAAAGCCCTCTCACTACGGGCATGGATCAAATCCATCACCGCCTCGGCCTGCGTAAGCTCCATACGACCATTTAAAAACGCCCGCCGGGTAAATTCCCCCGGTTCCGCCGCGCGACAGCCTCGACGAAACAAATCAGCCAGCAGCAACTGCACGATCAGCGGGTTCCCATGACAACTTAGCTCAAGCACATCTTCTCCGGTTGCTGTGCCTGGCCCAGTCACAAAAACCCACACCAGATCATCCAAAACTCGGCCATCCTCCATCGCTCTATAGTGTCCGTGCACCGCCCGTCTGACCGGTAAGGTGTTTATATCCCGCCCCAAGGCAGCCGCTGCAATACCCCGACACGCCGGTCCACTCACCCGGATCAATGCCAACGCCGAGGTCCCTTCCGGAGTAGCCAGAGCAGCAATCGTAGCATCCCCGTCCGTGGAAACGAAATCACGGGGGTCGCCCGGTCGAGCGAACAAAGTAGAGTAAAACACAGGCGCTTTCACTCCCGGCTATTAGTCGCAGCAAAGCATAAAGGTCCAGCGCAGGCCTAAGAAACCCGCTTCCCCGTGGTCTCGCCACTTATATCACGCGTCCTCATCGCAAACTCAGCAACGCCTGTTCGATAGGAATCCCATGCCTCCGCCGATCCAGAAACACATTCACCTCTTGATAGCCGATTTCGCGTAACAAATGCAGCGCCGTAACAAAATTATCCCCCACCCGCTCCGGACGATGGGCATCCGCGCCTAAAACCACAGGGATGCCACGCTCATACATCATTGCCAGCTGGGCAGGACCTGGATTCATTTCCGGCAACGCTTTGAGCAAGCCGCTGGTGTTAAGCTCCATCGCCACACCTGAAGCCGCGATACGATCCAGCGCTTTGGCAATATACGGTTGAATGCGGGGAAAATACCACTCCACCGGAACCTCGTTTTTGATCAAATCCGGATGTGACAGAGTATCAAATAAACCGCTCTCCGCTGCCAGCGCCAAATGTTCGTAGTATATTTGCTGATAAGCAAATACATCACCGGTAAAGTATTTTTCCCGGTAAAACGCCATCTGATAATGCACACTCCCCAAGACGTGGTGCAAAGGCACCCGGCGGTGTAATTTCTCAAGCCACGGCTCGATGCCTGGTACGAAATCACTCTCCAACCCCAACCGCACATCCAGCCGGTCTGCGTAGGCCACTCTAGCCTGCTCCACCATTGCCACATAACGCTCAAACTCCGCATCACTCATCCGTACCTCCGCCGACCAGTTATTCGGCAAGGGCGCGTGACAGGTAAAAATGATCCCGCGCAAGCCACGCCGCAGCGCATGCGCGCAATATTCCTCGGGCTCTCCGGTCGCATGTTTGCACAACGGCGTATGACAGTGGGACTCGTAAAGAATGGGCGAAGCGAAAGCGGGCATGCTAATAATAAATAGGAACGCTACTCAACGGGCCCGAACCAGCAACAAGGCCCGATCGTCGTGACGCGGTGCCAGCGTGCAAAATTGCCTCAGGTAACGATCAAACCGCCGCAAAATCTCCGCCAAAGGCTCCTCTTGGTGCCGACCCAAGGTCTCCACCACCCGGTCGCGTCCGAATTCTTCACCCGAAACATTGCAGGCCTCGTTAATCCCATCCGTGTAAAGCGCCAGCAAATCACCGGGATCCAGCGTGACGCGTCCTTCTTCCAAAGTAGCGTCGAACAGCTCGTCCGGAACCATGCCCAACGCCATACCGCCCTCGCCCAACAACACCGGCGCGCCACCGGCGGCCCGCAATAACAACCCGGCCTCGTGCCCGGCCCGGCAAAACCGCAATTCCAGCGTGTCCAAATTAAGAATACCGTAGAAAAGCGTGATATACATTCCTGGCGGCATATCCGGCTGAAGCGCCCGATTTACTCGCCGCAGCACCGCCGCAGGCGATATCTCCCCGGGAGCGCACAAGCGCAGACTGGCGCGACACGCCGCCATCATCAACGCCGCCGGCGCCCCTTTGCCCGAAACATCCGCGATCACAAAGCCGTGGTGGCGATCATCCACCGACAAAACATCGTAATAATCCCCGCCCAGCTGCTGCGAAGGCTGCGAAAGGACCTCCACCTCAACCCGTCCTAGCGAAGGGAAACGACTGGGTAAAAGATGCTGCTGCACATCTCTCGCCAGCGCCAATTCGCGCTCTTGCGCCACCCGCTGGTTAGCCTCGGCCACCTTGCGCTCGGTGATGTCGGTGATCAACCCCTCGTGATGCGTCACCTCGCCGCGTTCGTTTACGCGCACGATCGTATGGTCATCAACCCAGCGCACCGATCCGTCCGCACATTGAATACGATACTCCTGGGTATACTCCTCGTGACCCGCCGCCGCATGCGCATCCACCTCCGCGCCCACCCGTTCACGGTCGTCCGGATGGGTAATATCCCGAAAGCTTAGCCGGCGACTGATCAAATCCTCGGTAGAGTATCCGAATTGACGCAAACTAGCCGACACGAACTCCACCGGCCAGTTGCCCCCCTCCGCCCGCCACAACACCACCACCGAGGGCGAACGATCAATAATCCGCGCCATCTCCTCCAACCTCGCCAAGGCAGAACGCAATTCCTGCTGCGCCTGACGGCGCACAGAAATATCCCGCCCAACCCCGAAAAACGCCCGCCGCCGATCCCGGTCACTGTAGGCTGATCCGGTGGACGCATGCCAAATCCAGCGCCCATCCGCGTGACGCACTCGATACTCAATGCCATCACCTCCAAATCCCGTATCCAACGTATGCGCCAAAAACCGGTCCCACAGCGGCAAATCCTCCGGGTGCAGATAATCGCGAAACGCTGTGCCGATCACTTCGTCCACCGGATGCCCCAGCTTGGCCGTCCACGCTTGCGAGACGAACTTGATCCGGCCCTCGGGCGTCAAGGCATACAAAATCTCGCTCGCCGTCTGGATATACGTGCGCCACCGCGCTTCGGTGCGCCGCAGCTCATCCTCGGCCAGATGTCGCGAGGTGATGTCCTCCAACATGCCGAAATGATGGCTGATCCGCCCGTCTTTTTCCCGAACCACCACCACGGTTAACACGCCCCAAATCGTCCGCCCGTCCGAGTGAAAATACCGCTTTTCCAACGTATAACTATCCCGCTTACCGGCGAAAATTTCCGCATTAAGCGCCTCCTGCCGCTTCAAATCCTCAGGGTGCGTAATCCGGTAAACATTGTTCAGGTCGCCTGCCTGCTCCCGCGTAAGCCCGATCAACTCGCAAAAACGCTGATTCACGTGGTTGATCCCCACCTTCCCGTCCCGCCCAAATTCACGCCAACTCAAACCGATCGGCGAATGATCAAACAAGAGCTGCAGCTCGCGTGTCTTCAACGCGAGCTCCCGCTCCGTCCGCACCAACCGGGTCACATCGGTTCGGATGGCCAAAAATCCAAGTTTTCTGCCTGCCAAACCCAACAGCGGCAAAATCGTAGTTTGCACCCAATACAATTCTCCATTCTTGGCGCGATTACAGATAGCGCCGCGCCAGATTTCTCCCTCCAGCAAGGTTGCCCACATCTGCTCGTAAAACGAATCCGGATGCTCGCCCGATTTTAACACCCGATGCGTTTTCCCGATGATCTCCTCCTCCGCGTAACCCGATATTTCGCAAAACCGCTGATTCACATAACGGATAACTCCCTCGGCATCGGTGATTGCCACAATGTCATGTTCGTCCAGTCCTTGGCGGAGCCACGAAAGCAGCATGGGCTCATAGGCATCAAGCGTGGTATGAAGCAGCAGCGCGGGGACATTCATGGGAGTCATGAGAAGGGTAGGGGAAGGGCCGCGCGCGTCGAGCTTCAGCCTTTAACCGCTCCGGCTGTGATCCCCCGGACCAAATGGCCCTGCAGGAACACATAAATCAACAGAATCGGCACCGTCACGATCACGATACCGGCAAACAAACGCCCCTGATCCCCCTGATACTGGGCCGTGATCGCCAGATTGGCCAAACCCAGCGGCAAGGTCTTTTCGGCTCCGCCACCGGTGAGCATGAACGCGAAAAAATACTCCTTCCACACCCCGATAAACTGGAAAATCGCCACCGTCACCAAGCCCGGCCGGGCCAGCGGCAGCATCACGCGCCAAAAAGCCTGCGCCTCCGAACACCCGTCCACCACCGCCGCTTCGTATAAGGCGCGCGGCAAACTCCGGAAAAACCCCGTAAGAATAAAAATCGCGAACGGCAGGCCGTTGGCAGTGTAAACCAACACCAGCCCCCAGCGCGACTCCAACAAGCCCATCGCCCTCAACTCGAAAAACAAGGGCACCATCGCCAGCTGGGCCGGCACCATCAAACCCGCTAAAAACAGCGCGTGGGTAAACCGCCCCAGCGGGTGATAAAACCGCGCCAGCGCATAGGCCGCCATCGAGCCAAAAAGCAGGATCAGCGCGACCGAAGCCGTCGTCACGACGGTCGAGTTTATGAAATACCCACCCAGCCCCCCGTCCCGCCAGGCCCGCCCGTAAGCCGCCCCGTCCACCGCCGCCCACTCAGGCAAAGCCAGCGGTTCACGCGTGATCGCCGCGTCATCCTTAAAAGACGAATACGCCACCCAGATCATCGGGAATACGACCCACAACAAATAGCCGCCCAGCGCCGCGCCTAGCAGCAGCCGCGAGACCCTTATACCGCCGCGTAAACCTTCCTTGCCTCTCCGGTTCATCGCTCCACCTCCTCCCGCCGCGTCGCCCGCAGCACCGCCAGGCTCGCCACCAAGACCAGCCCGAACAAAACCACCGCGATCGCCGCCGCCCGGCCCGCCTGAAACTCATTAAACAGCGCCCCCACCATAAACGTGCCCAGGGTATGCGTGCCCGCCGCCGGATCCTGCGCCGTAAGCAGCCAGACCAGCTCAAAAGCGTTCAAACCGCCGATGACCAGAAACACCGCCGACACCACCAAGACCTCCCGGATCAACGGCACCGTTATGCTGAAAAACTGCCGAGCCTTCGTCGCCCCCTCCAGCTCCGCCGCCTCATAAAGCTCCTCCGGCACGCCCTGCATCGCGGCCAGATACAGCACCAGATTAAACCCGCACGCCATCCACAGATAAATTGGCACCAACGACCAATACAGATTCGCCTGCGCCAGCCACGCATACCCCGCGAACCCCTTCAGCCCCATCGCCACCAGCGCCGCATTCATGAAGCCGCTGGTCGGTTCGTACGCCGCCAGCCAGATCAAGGCCGCCGCGATTCCTCCCAGTAAATTGGGAAACAACAACACGACCCGAAACAACCCCGCGCCCGGCCCTCCGCGATGGATTAACGCCGCCATGCCCAAAGCCACCGGCACCACCACCAAGGGCGGCACCAACATCAAAAACACATTATTCCCCAACGCCGACCAGAACACGTCGCTCTCCAGCAGCAGCCAGCGAAAATTAAACCAACCCGCCCAACGCATCTCGCGAAAGCCATCCCAGCGCACCAGCGACCACCCAAAGGCCGCCACCCCCGGCAACAATACGAACGCCGCATAAATCCCCAGCGCCGGCCCCACAAACGCCGCGCCAAACCCATTCCGTAAACGCCCCAGCCGTCCCACCACCGCCGCACCCTCCCCGGCCTTAGCGCCCGTGTTCCGCCCGCGTGGCCAGACCAGCCACGCCACCACGCCCGCCATCAAAAGCCCCAATCCGGCCGCCTGCCCGGCATGCCGCACCGTCACATGATCGGGGTCCGCCATTCTGCGCCGCTCCACCTCCGCCGCCGCCTCCAAACGCGCGCCGAATTCCCCCGCCGTTATTCGCCCGGTCATTAACTGATAACGCAGATCGGTGAGCGCCTGGGAAAGCGTGGCCTGCGCAGCCGAGGCCGCCGCCGGAGCCGCATCAAAGGCCGCCGGGCTTCGCTCCAGCAAAGCCGCCGTGTCCGCCATGCGCGGCGAATAATCCCCCGCCTTCGCCGCCCGCAGCGCCACCGGCGCATCCGCCAAGGCCGCAAACCGCCGCGCCCGTTCCCGCGAGGTAAGAAACCGGAAAAAATCCACCGTCGCCCGCTCCCGCGCCGCATCTCCGCTCTTAAACAAAAAGTAGTACCCGCTCTGCGCCTGCACCGTATCCGGCAAACTGATGCCATCGGCAAATACCGGCAGATTCATCGCGCCCAGCTCGAAATCCGCCGGCAATTTACCCCGCATCTCATTCGCAAACCAGGACGCGGAAAGCGTCATCGCCGCCTTCCCCTCGATAAAAGCCTGCTGCGCCGCCGTGTGGGTCATCCCTTCCCAGCCGCGCACCAGATGCCGGGTGGCCACGCGTCGAAGCACCTCCGCCGCCCGCACGAAACGCGGATCCGTGCGCGCCCCGGGCGCCAGCGTGTGGTAGGCAGCATAACCCGCATCGCCGACCAGATTATGATGCGCCGCGCGCAGGATCGCATCACCGTAACGCATAGTCACGCCCGGCAGCGAAAGCGGGGCCACGCCCGCCGCCTCCATCGCCTCGCAAAGGCCGAAAAACTCGTCCCACGTGCGAGGCACCGTCCAGCCGTGCCGGCGGAAAAGCGCCTTGTCATAAAAGATCGTCCACACCGCATGCGCGAACGGCAGTCCATAAACCGCCTCTGCCCCGTCGTTGCGCCAGCGGTCCAAAACCCCGGGCCGAAACGTATCCCGCCAACGCGCGTCCTCCTCCCAGTTAGGACCATCCAGCACAGGGCCGAGGTCGAGGATTTTGCCCGCTTCGATGAGTCGCGGATAAAGCAGCACCGCATCCGTCGCATCCGGTGGATCGCCCGCCATCACGCGAATCCGCACCCGATCATTTATGCGGGGATCCCCGTAAAGCCGCACCTCCACCTCTGGCCGGAGTTTTTCAAACGCGCGCGCCGTCTCCTCAAAAAACTCCGCCCCATAACCGGCGACCAAAACCGGTATATCCACCATCACACGATTCGCCTGCGCTTTCTCCGGCGTCGAAGCATGGCCGCTCACCCATCCGCAGGCCCAAAAGCACAATATAATACGAAGCAGTCGCATGAATGGTATCGTCCCAAACCGTGGTGTCCGCGCCCCGCGCCCCGCAATCCTCAATCCCTCCCCAACGTCATGATATTGTTACCACCCGGTGCGGGCTAAGGCTTTCTTCGGCATCCATCCTGCGACATCCCTTGCTGCGCTCACACCATGTCCGCCGCTTACGCCACCACCCTCGGCCGCACCCGCCACACCTTCGCTTCGCTGCGCGAGCTCCTGGGCAAAGCCACCCCGCGTCGGTCCGGCGATGAACTCGCGGGCCTCGCCGCCGCCTCAGCCGAAGAACGCGCAGCCGCTCAAAGCTGCCTCGCCGATGTGCCGCTCGCCGAATTCCTCCGCACTCCGCTGATACCTTACGAAACCGACGAGGTTACCCGCCTGATTTTCGATACTCATAACTTGCAGGCCTTTGCCCCGGTGGCCGGCCTCACCGTGGGGCAATTCCGCGACTGGCTCCTGCGCTACGAAACCGATGACGCCACCCTCGCGGCCCTCGCCCCCGGGCTCACCCCCGAAATGGTCGCGGCCGTTTCCAAACTCATGGGCAACCAGGATCTCATTCTCGTCGCCGCCAAGCGCCGGGTCGTCACCTCCTTTCGCAACACCCTAGGCCTGACCGGACGACTCTCCGTCCGCCTCCAGCCCAACCACCCCACCGACGACCCTCACGGCATCGCCGCTTCCATCGCCGACGGCCTGCTCTACGGCTGCGGCGACGCCGTCATCGGCATCAATCCCGCCACCGACAGCGTGCCTGCCGTCGAGACACTGCTGCGCCTGCTCGATGATCTGATCCACCGCTACGGGATTCCCACCCAATCCTGCGTGCTGGCGCACGTCACCACCACGCTCCAAGCGATGCAGCGGGGTGCGCCCGTGGACCTAGTTTTTCAATCAATAGCGGGCACTCAGGCTGCCAACCAGAGTTTTGGGGTATCCCTCGCTTTGCTCGGCGAGGCGCACGCCGCCACCCTGGCCCTGCGCCGCGGCACCGTGGGCGATAACGTCATGTACTTCGAGACTGGCCAAGGCTCCTGTCTCTCCGCCGGCGCGCACCACGGCGTGGATCAACAAACTTGCGAGGTGCGCGCCTATGCCGTGGCCCGCGCCTTCCGTCCGCTTCTGATCAATACCGTGGTCGGCTTCATCGGCCCCGAATACCTCTACGACGGCAAACAAATCATCCGCGCCGGCCTGGAGGATCACTTCTGCGGCAAACTGCTGGGCCTGCCCATGGGCTGCGATGTCTGCTACACCAACCACGCCGAAGCCGACCAGGACGACATGGATACGCTGCTCACCCTGCTGGGCGTGGCCGGGTGCAACTTCATCATGGGCGTACCCGGCGCCGACGACATCATGCTGGGCTACCAAAGCACCAGTTTCCATGACAGCCATTACCTCCGCCAAGTCCTCGGGCTGCGTCCCGCCCCCGAGTTTGAAGCCTGGCTTGAATCCATGCGCATCGTTTCCGGCGGTCGCCAACTGCTGCCCATCTCTGCTGATCACGCGCTACTTCGCGCAGCCCCTCAAAAATGAACCTGGCGCTGCCAACACCCGATCCCGCCCGAGATCCCTGGCTCGATTTGCAGCGCTTCACTGCCGCGCGCATCGCCTTGGGCCGCGCCGGAGGAAGTCAGCGCACCTCCACGCTCTTGGAGTTTCGCGCCGCCCACGCCGGAGCGCGTGACGCCGTGCATGCGCCGTTTGCCGCCGCCGAACTCCTCGACGCGCTCAATTCCACCAGCTTGCCGAGCCTGTTGCTCGCCAGCGCGGTGAACGATCGTTTCACCTATCTACGCCGCCCCGATTTAGGACGAATCCTAGCCAGCACCGCCCGGCAAACCCTCATCGATTTCACGACTGCTCCCGACTACGTATCGCCGGATATCGTCTTGATCGTCTCGGATGGGCTCGCGGCTCAAGCCGCCGAAAACCATGCGCTCGCCACCTTAATCCCCTTGATTGCCGAGCTGCGTGCTTCCGGTTGGAGTCTGGGGCCGATCTGCGTGGTCCCCTTCGCGCGAGTAAAAATTCAAGACGAAATCGGCGCCCTGTTGGGTGCGCGTTACTCCCTGATGTTACTCGGCGAGCGTCCCGGCCTAAGCGCCCCGGATAGTCTTGGCGCCTATTTTACCGCCCGCCCGTCCGCAGAATGCACCGATGCCGACCGCAACTGTGTTTCCAATATTCGTCCGGCTGGCTTCGCCCCACCCCTTGCCGCGCGCAAACTGGCGTGGCTGCTGAATACTTCCCGCCAAACCGGTCAAAGTGGCGTGGCGCTCAAAGACACCCAGCCTGATGAATACCTCGAGACGACGTAAAACCCCTGGGAATCGCAGGAAAAGAGCCCGAGCCTTGCCTTGCTCTGCCCAGCACGCTTGCGTGCCCTGATTATGTTTCAGGTCACGTTTTCCGCCCAAGCCTTGGGAGAGCTCAAAAAACTCGATCCTTTGGCTCAAATGTCTGCCTTTGAGCCTGTCGGCCAATTGAAACCCGAGGATCTTACCCATCCGCGTGAACCGCTGGGGCGTTTTGTTCGCGCCGGTAAAACCTTGTTTCGCCTGCGGGCGGGCGAGTTGCGTTTTTACTTCGAGCTCAGAGGGGAAGCGGAACTTCACGTACTCTACATTTTGCATCATCACTCTTTGGAAGACTTTCTGTTGCGTAACCGTCTTCCCGTCAGCGAGGGACAATTAGTCGAACAGCACTCCAAGTTCTGGAAATACCTCGAAACCCTCACCAAGTAGCCTGGTTCGTAAGTCTTAACCGCTCTTTAATCTTTTTATACTATGTCTGCTCCACAACGTCCGCCCCTCATAGACGAGGATTACGAGCCACCCTTGGATCCGGCCACTGCCAGCCGCATTTATTTCCTGCCCAATTTGATGACCGCAGGAAACCTTTTCTGTGGTTTCGTGGCTGTGATCATGTGCATCCAAGCGCATTACGCGATGCGAAGCTCGGATGTCATTACGATGGAAGCGGCGGATCTATTTCGCCGTGCAGTATGGCTGATTTTCGGTGCCATGGCCTTCGATGCTTTGGATGGGCGACTTGCCCGCATGGGAGGCAAAGAATCCCTCTTCGGCGCTGAGTTCGATTCCCTCGCCGACATTGTGTCTTTCGGCCTCGCCCCGGCACTGATGGTTTTTTTCTTAATCCTTTCGCCTACACAAGGTTATCCTCATTTTAGAGAAATCGGCTGGCTCTTGGGTTTCATCTACCTGCTTTGCGCCGCAATTCGTCTCGCCCGCTTTAATGTGATCACCCACCCGCTGCTGCAAAAGCCCGGAGTGCGAACCAACAAGGATTTCGTGGGTTTACCTGTTCCCGCCGCCGCCGGCACAGTCGCGGCTCTGGTGTTGTTTCTATTAAACTTAGCCGCTCACGAACACGATTTACAACGCTGGGCCTTGGTCCTGCCGGTTCTCATGCTGCTGATCGCCTTTTTGATGGTGAGCACCGTTCGTTACCCAAGCGGGAAACAAATCGATATGCAGACGAAAACAAAACTAACGACCTTGATTTTCTACGTCGTTTCAGCTGCTGCCGTAGTGGTTTACAAAGAATTCGGCATGCTGATCTGTTGTTTCGGCTATATTTTCTACGGGCTGGGAAGACACCTGCGCCGACCTAAATTAGTTTCGGGAATTCCAAGTGCCACATCCAACACGAACTCAAATCCACCTTTGTGAGGTGCTACGTGAGTAAGTTTTTACTTTGTGCCCAATAACTCAGGTCTTGTGCCCAAGTCGTCGTTTACAGGCAAAGAACAGATTTTTATTCGTACCCAAAATGAAACCTGTTTTGAGAGGTAAATGTTAAGGTTGTTTGAGTTATTCACCACCATTAAGAAGATGACTGACTTATATCTACAAAGTTAGAATACCATAGAGCTTGTGCCCAACTCGGGCTTTAGCCGATCAGGTCTTTCTTTTTGCTCTTCCACTCTTTCGCCCGCCTTGCTCTTTCCTACCAAGCCTTTTCTCTCCTACTTTTTTACCGGCCCAATTCCGCCCATCCTACTGCTTCCGCACCTCCCATGAAATTCAAGATTAACCGCGACCATTTCAGCAACGGCCTCGCCCAGGTGCTCAACGTCGTCGGCTCCAAAGCCACGATGCCCATTCTTAGCAATGTACTGATCGAAGCAGAAAAAGACTGCATCACTCTTACCACGACTAATTTAGATCTTGGGATTCGAGCTAAAATTAAAGCCGAAGTCAAAGAGACTGGTTCGGTAACGTTACCAGTTAAACGCTTGGCTGGCATCGTGCGCGAATTGCCCCAGATAGATGTTTCCTTTGATGCTGCGCCTAATCATCAGGTTAAACTTTCATCCGGAGGCTCCATCTTCAGAATCATGGGCATTGGTAAAGAAGAGTTTCCGCCTCTTCCAGATTTCGGCGACGACAAGACTTTCACCATGGAGCAATCCGAACTTATCGGAATGTTGAAGAGTGTTTCTTACGCGCAATCCACCGATGAAACCCGCTATATTCTGAACGGGGTTTATTTCAATTTCCGCGATGGAAAACTGTCATTAGTCGCCACCGATGGCCGTCGTCTCGCTTTGGTTAGCAAAGAATTAGAGGTTCCCGCAGAAAAAGCCGGTTCGATCATTCTTCCCGCTAAAACGGTAAACGAACTTCTTCGTATGTTAGATAAAGGCGAAAAGCTCAAAATTTCCTTCAATGATCGTCGGGCGGCATTTCAGATCAATGCCGACAATCCAGAATCGGGGTTGGTTGATTCCATTTATCTCTACAGTAAAGTGGTTGAGGGTAACTACCCTAATTATCAACAAGTTATACCAAAAGAAACCCATCAACGGATCAAGTTGGAGCGGGAATTATTTGTGGAATGTGTTCACCGTGCCGCCCTTGTTTGCTCGGATAAGAGCAACTCGGTTAAGCTCAAGCTTACCAGCAATCATTTGGAGGTGATTGCCAGCAGTCCTGATTTCGGCGAGGCGCATGAGACGATGGCGATCGCTTACAGCGGTCCCGATCTTCAGGTCGCTTTCAATCCTCAGTTTATCATCGATCCCTTGCGCGCCCTGACGAAGGACGAGATTTACTTTGAAATTAAGGATGAGGTTAGCCCCGGCGTGCTAAAAACCGATGCTAATTTCCTCTGCGTGGTGATGCCTGTGCGTATCAACTAACCTGTAATTTACAGAAGATTTTAAGGTTAAATTAATCTTACTTGGCCGGGCCAAAACAACGGTTTTGGTCCGGCATTTTTTTCTAAATTCACCGTCATGCAGCCCGTCTTTATTTTAGTTCCAGCGATGCTGCTTTCGTTGCTGTTGCTGAAACTCAATCAACACTTCGCAGCTCCCTGGTTGGCGATTTTTAACCGATGGCTGCGCGGTTTGGTTATGGCGGGCAGTCTGGCTATGCTTTCGCAGCATTTTGGCTGGGATGGCGGACGCCCTTACGCGGCTTTGTTCGCGGTGTTTTTAGTTCTCTGGATTTTACTCGATGGGGTGTATCGGTGGCTGGCGATTCATGCGATGAGCGTAAGTCCTTTGCCTCTGTTTCCGCGTTTCGTCGAAAATACGGCGGGGGATGAATGGCCGGTGCAGCGTCGGTTCCTGACCTTGCGGGATCAATTGCGCGCAGCCGGATTTAAACAAGTGCAGGCCTTGCGTTCCGAGGTCGCGCCCGGGATTTATGTGCGGGTTTCGATATATCATGACGCGGAGCAGCGCACGCGTTTGCAGGTCACTTTTTTGCCTCAGCCGGGCGCGGGGATGTTGTCCTGTTTGCATTTCTCGACCTGCACGGCGTCAGGCCTGCGTTTGGTAACCGACAACCACCACCTTCCCTTTGCCGGATTTTATCCCGAAAACTGGCGGGTGGAGCGTCGGCCCCGTACTCGTGGCTTCAAGTCCCTTTGGGCCCTGCATCGCGCCCGTGTGCTGGCTGCCCGCGAGACGCTGATCCCCTGGGCAACGGTGCCGCTGGCGGATTTGAACGCGCAACAAAGTGAACTGGAGCGACTCAATACCGACCTGGGTTTTTTGTTGCCCGCGTCCTTGCACGAGGAATACGGCCGGATCAGCCACGAGGGCCGCTATCGTGTGTGGAAGGAAATGCTGACCCTCGACTATTTTGGTCGCGCCGCGCGTTACGAATAAGGCTCACGCAAAAAATATGAAGCCGACCTGCGAAAGTCCTCAAAAGAAGCGCATGTGTTATTGCGACTCGTTAAGCACGGAATGGAAGACGCAGCAGGGATACCCCGAAGGCTTTTGCGGCATATGCGAGCGTTGTGGAAAACCTGGTCACACGCAGCATTTCCCCGGCCCCGTTCCTTACACCGGAGCGTGGTGTGACCGATGCGTAAAGATCGTCGCGTACACCTGGGTTTTTAAAAACCCGGTGGTTCTGATGGTGCTCGCCGTGCTGGGCGTCATAATAGTAACCAGACTATTAAAATAAAATATGGTATCGCTTGAGCGGCCCGATCCGCGCTCGGCAACTGATTTAAGACGTGGCGAACCGCTCAGGAAATAACGCCGAACAGAAAGTAGCCGACGACGGCCGCTATGTATGCGGCCAAACCCGTTAACAGCAGGCAAAGCTCGACGAAAAACAGGCGTGTTTTGCGGTCCCGATAGCAGAGAATCTGGGCGAGCAGCGTGCTCGCGTCTTCGCCCTCGGGTGCGCGAAATTGTGTGACCCAGCGAATCCGCAGTGAACCGCCGATGATCAAAAGCATGGAGGCCAGCACGAACGTCAAACCGCCCGCCATGGCATAGCGTTGAAACGCCCCCGCCGCCGCGATACGCGGGCCGGAAAATCCGGTAATCGTCAGCGCCAGGGTCGCCACGGTGAGCAGCAATTGGGCGCGGGTTTGCAACACGTTGAATTGTTGCACCAGTAGGTTGAGCGCACCGGCCAAACTGCCGCCCAAAGCCAGCACATGGCGGGCTTCTTCGTGATGCTCGGCGCGGGGATGTTCAATCGGGGATCGGGACATGAAAGTAAGGTGCGAACAAGGTTCTGGTCTAATGGCCCAACGGGGCCTGCGCCTGGCTCGTTGAGCCAACCGCTTTTCGGATACTTTGCAGATTTTGGCGCACCAGCGCGCCCATCGATTCGCAGCCCAAGTAGTCTTTGCAGCGGTAGTGTTCGGCCAAGGCATGGCGCAGCTCATGCACGTTAGCGACGGGTGCCAGCGTTTCGGTCGACATGGCGTTGAGCAATAGTCCGAGGCGATCCTCGATGATGGTCGCGCGCTGGAGCATGAGGACCTGCTCTTCACGCTGGTATTGGCGCGCGGTCTCGATCCGCAGATGTTTGGCGCAAAACAGCGCCAGCGGGGCGTTATCCTTGAAGAACTGCGGACGGTAGAGGTTGAGTCGGCCCTCGTAGCTTTGCTGGTCAAAATCCATCGCGCGCACCCGGATTTGCGCACCCTCAAAGTCGGGCGTCACCACCACCACGAAGTTGTAGGCGCGCATATCGCCCAGCAGACGCACGAAACAGCGTTCGTTGAATTTAACCAATTCCTTGGCCAGGCGGATGGGACGGATCTCCGGACTTTCGAGCCAGCGCTCGATGAATTCGTTGCCCGGAATACCGGCGATGTGCTCCTCGACCAGCGTGCCGCCGTAGGTCAGGTAGTTGAGGCGATTCGGCGACAGCAGATGTTCCAGTTCCAGACCATAAACCCGGGACGCATCGCCGCGTTTCACGTAAAAATGGTCGGGATTATCGTTGTAAGCGTTGACCACGCGCACGCGAAACGGAGCCGAGTTACCGAAGGCGCAGAAATCGATGCGGTCCACATAGAGATGCTGCATCACCGAGAGGTCGCCATCGACGCGCAGAATGGCGTAAACCCGTTTCAGGTCTTCGTGCAGGGCCTGCATGTCCAGGCGGTCATAGAAAACGCTTTCCCAAAGAGTGGGGCGGCCTCGCCTATCCGTGAGCGGCACACTGTCGGCGAAACGGCGCAAGCGTTCGTAAGTCACCGGAAGCTCGCGCTCGCGCCGGGTGCGCAGCAGGTAGGCGTGCAGGGCTTCACCGACCGGAAAGGAGGGCTTTTTCTGCTGCTGTCGCGGGGCGGTGGGCGATTCGCGTTCTTCGAGCATCGGACCTCCACCTTGGCGCAGCGGGGCGCGCCGCGAAAGGCCAAAGGCACGGCATCGGTTTCCTAAAAATCCGCACAAAACCGCTCCATGAGTTTTCTTTAAGGTCCCTATGAGCACGTTTGCGGCAAATAGAGTTGGCCCCGGAGCGCGCACCGCCTAGCGCTTGAATCTTTACTTTTCCACTATGCCCAAGACGCACTCCGACATCGGACTCATCGGCCTCGCCGTGATGGGTCAGAACCTCGCCCTCAACATCGCCGACCACGGCTTCCAAATCTCGGTTTACAACCGCACGGTCGAAAAGACCGAAAAGTTCGTCGCCGAAAACCCCTCCACTCCCGGCGGCCTCGTCGGGGCCAAAACCCTGGAGGAGTTCGTTCAGTCCATCGCCCTCCCCCGCAAGATCGTCATCCTCGTGCAGGCCGGCAAAGCCACCGACGCCGTGATCGACGGCCTCCTGCCCCTCCTCGCCCCCAACGACATCATCATCGACGGTGGCAACGCGCTCTGGACCGACACCATCCGCCGCGAAAAAGCCCTTAAGGAAAAAGGCTTCCGCTTCATCGGCTCCGGCGTGTCCGGCGGCGAAGAGGGTGCGCGTTTCGGCCCGTCCCTTATGCCCGGCGGCGACAAGGCCGCCTTCAAGGAGCTCGAACCCATCTGGAAGGCCATCGCCGCCAAGGTGGACAAAAAGACCGGCAAGCCCCTCATGGGCGCCAAGCCCGGCAAGCCCGTCAAGGGCGGCGTGCCCTGCACCGTGTACATCGGTGAGAACGGCGCCGGCCACTACGTGAAGATGGTCCACAATGGCATCGAATACGGCGACATGCAGATGATCTGTGAGGCCTACTCCCTCATGCAGGGCCTCCTCGGCCTCAAGCCCGCCGAGATGGGCGAGATTTTCTCCGCCTGGAACAAGGGCGCGCTCGACAGTTTCCTGGTCGAAATCACCGCCGACATTCTCAAGCAGAAGGACCCTGTCACCAAGAAGCCCTTCGTGGACGTCGTCCTCGACACCGCCGGCCAAAAAGGCACCGGCAAATGGACTTCGGTCAACGCCCTCGACATGGGCGTGCCCGCTCCGACCATCGCCGAATCCGTCTTCGCCCGCTGCCTCTCCGCCATCAAGGAAGAGCGCGTCGCCGCTTCCAAGGTCCTCAAAGGCCCCAAGATCACCAAGGTCTCCCCGGCCAAGAAAAAGGCCCTCGTCGAAGCCATCCACGACGCCCTCTACTGTTCCAAGATTTGCTCCTACGCCCAGGGCTTCCAGCTCATGCGCACCGCTCAGGCGGAATACGGTTGGAAACTCAACTTCGGCCAGATCGCCCAGATCTTCCGCGGTGGCTGCATCATCCGCGCCGCCTTCCTGCAAAAGATCACCGAGGCCTACGCCCGCAACCCCAAGCTCGCGAACCTCCTGCTCGACGAGTATTTCAACAAGACCATCCAGAAGGCCCAGGCCAACTGGCGCAAGGTCGTCAGCCTCGCGGTGGAAAACGGCATCAGCGTGCCTACCTTCGCGTCCGCCCTCAGCTACTACGACGCCTACCGCTCCCCCCGCCTCCCGGCTAACCTGCTCCAGGCTCAGCGCGACTACTTCGGCGCCCACACCTACGAGCGCGTGGACCAGCCCCGCGGTAAGTTCTTCCACATCGATTGGCCCGAGGCCACCCGCCCCCAATCCCAAGTCTAAGAAGTTCGTATCTCTCCAAAGCCGGGCCTCTATCCGGGGCGCGGCTTTTTTATGGGTTCATAAGGTCGTCTCGTAGCGCTTAAGCCAAAAATATCTGTTCAAAATAAACGTAATAAAATCTGTATCCTATTGTTAATAAGCAAAAACATGTTTCTTATTATTGATTTTATTTGTTCAGAATAAATGGCTCTCCATGCCTCGCAACGCCTCCATTGATCCTTCATTACTCAGTCTGCGCTTGCAGGCGGGCGGGCCGGTGGGTGCGCAGGCGCTGGCGGATTCCTTGGGGGTGAGTCGCGTGACGGTGCAGCGCGCCATGCAGCAACTCGGCGCATCCGTCGTTCAGCTCGGTAAGACCCGCGCCACCCGCTACGCCCTTCGCCGGGGCGTTCTGGGGCAGGTGGGGCCGCATCGGTTTTCCCGCCTCAGCCAGACGGGCATAGCTCACGAATGGGGGTCTCTCAGTGCGCTGCACGGTGGCTGGTGCTTGGAATGGGCGTCGCCCGCCCTGCGTCCCGAGTGGGCCGATCAAGTGCACGACCACGCCGGTTTTTGCGACGGGTTGCCCTTCTTTTTGGCCGATCTTCGCCCCCAGGGCTTTCTCGGGCGGGCCACCGCCCGCCGCCTGCCCGGCACCCTCGGGCTCCCTCCCGATCCGCGTGACTGGAACGATGATCAAACCCTGTTCTACCTGCGCGAATGGGGCGACGACTTGCCGGGCAACCTCACCTTGGGTGACGGCCCCACCGGACGTGCGCTTAACGCCTGCCCGCCCGATCCCATCACCCCCGAAACCCGTGAGGCGCGTTATCCCGAACTTGCCGGACAGGCCAACGCGGGCGAGCCCTTCGGATCCTCGGTCGAAGGCGAGCAGCCCAAATTCACCACCTGGCTCCGCCTGCCTGATGAAAACGCGATTTCCTCCACCTTGGTAAAATATACCGACAAACTGGATACGCCTACGGGCCGTCGTTGGGCCGATTTACTCGCGGCCGAAGCCATCGCGCTCAACGTGCTCACGTCCGCCTCGTCCGGCGAGGCCGAGGCCAGACGCCCGAAGATTTTCGATTTCGGTAACCGCCGCTTCTACGAGATGCCGCGTTTTGACCGCATAGGATCCCACGGACGCCGGGGCGTCGTCTCCTTGCGCGCCTTGCACGATGCCGGCTTCACCGGCGGCGACACCACCGACTGGGCCGTTGCCGCCGCCGGCCTGTGCGAGCGCGGCTGGATCGGCGAATCCGACCTGCGCGCCGTGCGGCTGCGCCGCCTCTTCGGTCGCTTGATCGGCAATACCGACATGCATTTCGGCAACCTCGCCTTTTTCCTCGAACTCGAGCTCCCGCTGCGCCTCGCGCCGACCTACGACATGTTGCCCATGCTCTGGGCTCCGCGTCCCGGAGACGCCACACCCGCGCCCGAGTTTATCCCGCTCGCCCCGATGCCAGCGGACCTCGAAATCTGGCCCGAAGCCGCCACCCTGGCCGAGCGTTTTTGGTCGATGGTCGAGGCCGACGCCCGCGTGTCCGACGTGTTTCGTCCCCACGCCGCCGCCGCCCTCCGCACCGTGCGCGCCCTGCGGCTGCGCTTTGGTTAAAAAATCACGCCATCTCCAGCTTGCATCTTACCAAAATCGCCGGGGGGGTGGTCGCGGTGGGCAGGGTGTCGAAGGTGGTCGGGCGGGAGGCACCGCCCTCGGGATAGTAGCAAAATTGCATCAGGGTGCCGCGTCGGCGCACGATGGCGCGGATGCGGCGGACTTCGCCGCCGCTGTGGTCGCGCCAGATCAGGTCGAGGCTGGCGGGTTCGGCGGACGAGACGAATTCCACGCCTCCCACCTCGCGCGGAGTGCCGCCGATCTGAATGGCGAAGCGGGGGGCGATGATTTGCAGGCGCCCGGTCCGGCCGGGTAGCGGTTCGCCGGCGTAGTCCACGCCCAGAATATGCCATTCGCCGTCGAGTCCGTTCATGGTAAGATTTGAAAGCGAGGGCAGGGCAGGGGACGCGAGGCTAAACGCCCGGATTCGCCGCCGCATCGCACCACACCGTAAACAGACGCGAATCTCAGACGCGAACCTCCCGCCCCTCCCCCCGACGTTTTTTCCGTCCGCAATCTCAAACCCAAAGTAACCTATTGGGTTACTTTAGGTTTGAGGTTAGGGAGCATAGGAGGTGGCGCGATTGAAGAGGGCGGGCGGTGGCGTGCAAAGGGGCGTTGCGCTGTTGGGCAGAACGATTTCCGTCCGGCCTATGAAGAAACTCCTTACGATTCTGGCGGTGCTGGTGGTTCTGGGCGTGCTGGCGCTGGTTGCGATGGGCTTTTTCCTTGGGCCCATCGTTACCAAGGCGGTCAACGCGGTCGGGCCGCGCATCACCGGGACCAAGGTCGAGCTGACTTCGGCCAGCGTGTCACCCCTGACTGGCGGTGGCACCTTGAAGGGGCTTTTTGTCGGCAATCCGGCCGGCTGGTCGAGCGACAAGGCTATCTACCTCGGCGAGGCCCGCGCGAGCATTCAGCCCGCGTCCTTGCTGGGCACACACATCCTGATTAACGAGGTGTTCGTGGACGGGCCGGAAATCGTTTTTGAAAAACGTCTGCTGGGCGGGAGTAACATCGACGCCCTGCTCAAGCAAATTGAGGCCAACACCCGTTCTGGTTCCGCCTCCGCTCCCGCCCCTACGCCTGAGGCCAAACCGGGCGAGCCGCTGAAGTTCGCGATCAAATCCTTCCGTATCCAGAATGCCAAGATGTCGCTCATTGTGGCTGGCCGGACGATCACCGTTTCCCTGCCGCCGCTGACCATCACGGATCTCGGCGTGGCAGAGGGCGGCATCACTGCCGATCAGGTTGCGGCGCAGGTCTTGAAGCGCGTGCTGGCCCAGCTCGGGGTGGCCGCAGCGGAGGCCGCCAAGCAGGTCGGAGGCGCTTTGTTGGAGGGCGGCACCGATGGCACCAAGAACGCCAAAGAGGCTGCCAAGGGCGCGCTGAATAAACTGCTCGGCAAATAACCGAGGGAACGCGCGAGAGACTCGCGCCTAGAGCTTGTCCAGATCGACCAGAATCTCGCGCGGGCTGGAGCCGTTTTCCGGGCCCACGATGCCGCGTTCTTCCATGAGGTCCACGATGCGGGCGGCGCGGTTGTAGCCGATACGCAGGCGGCGCTGGAGCGTGCTGGTGCTGGCGCGCTTGGTGGCGCGGAGCACGCCCATGGCTTTTTTGTAGAGCTTTTCGTCGTCCTCCACATCGCCGTCCTCCTCGACTTCCTCGTCGTTGTCGGAGTTGGCGGCGGCGTCGTCCTCGATCTGGTTTTGCACGTTTTCCGCGTATTTGGGCGGGCCGTTGCGCTTCAGGAATTCGACGAACTCGGCCACTTCCTCATCTGAGACAAACGCGCCTTGGGCGCGCACCAGGCGCGAGGTGCCTGGGGGCGAGAAAAGCATGTCGCCGCGACCAATGAGGGTGTCGGCACCTTTGCCGTCGAGAATGGTGCGGGAGTCCACCTGCGAGGCCACTTGGAAGGCGATGCGCGAGGGCAGGTTGGCTTTGATCACGCCGGTGATAACGTTCACCGATGGGCGCTGGGTTGCGATGATGAGGTGGATGCCGGCGGCGCGGGCCAGCTGGGCGAGGCGGGCGATGCTGGTTTCGATCTCGGCCGGGGCGACCATCATGAGGTCGGCCAGCTCGTCGATGATGGCGACGATGTAGGGCAAGCGTTCCGGGATGGTGAGACCGTCGTCTGGTGAGGCGGCGGGGTCGATGCCGCTGAGGCCGCCCTGGGCGGGGGCGGGACTTTCGGGGGCAGACGCTCCGGTGGCGGATTTTTTGCGGGTGTTAAAGCCCACGATATTGCGCACCCCGACCTTGGCGAAAATCTGGTAACGTTGCTCCATCTCGCCGAGCAGCCATTTGAGCGCGGAGGGCACTTTCTTCGGCTCGGTGACCACCGGGATCAACATGTGCGGCAAGGAGTTGAACACCTTCAGCTCGACCACTTTGGGGTCGACCATGATCAGGCGCAAATCCTTGGGGCTCTTGCGGTAAACGATGGAGGCGATGATGGAGTTGATACACACCGACTTGCCCGAGCCGGTGGCGCCGGCGATCAGGAGGTGGGGCATCTTGGCCAGATCGGAGATGAGCGGTTTGCCGGAAACGTCTTTGCCCAGCGCGATGGGGATTTCGGCTTTGGCGGAGACCCAGTCCTCGGATTCGAGGATCTCGCGCATGCCGACCGGGGTCGGGGTGCGGTTGGGGATTTCGATGCCGACGGCGGCTTTGCCCGGAATGGGGGCGAGGATGCGCACCGACTGGGCGCGCATGCCGAGGGCGATGTTTTTGTCGAGGTTGGCGATTTTTTCCACCCGCACGCCGGGGGCGGGCACGACTTCGTAACAGGTAATGACCGGGCCGACGTGGATCTCGCCGGGAGTGACGGTTACGCCGAATTCGCCAAGGATGCGGATCAGGTCATCGAGGTTGCGCAGATGTTCGGTATCGGTGTCGGCCGAGGCGGGCTGGACCTGCTCTTTGAGCAGGGAGAGCGGAGGAAACTGGTAATCCGTCTCTGAAGCGGGGATGGCGGAGGCGCGGGCTTTTTTGGTCTCCTCGGGTTTGACGATGGCTACTGGTGGGTTGCCGGTGGAGGGCGGCGGCGTGGCGGTGCTGGGCCCGGGTATGCTTCGGACGATGCGTGGATCGCCGATGGCAGGGGACGTAATCAATTCGCTGGGCGTGGCCGATGCGGCCGACTGCGGGGGGTTATGGGCTGGTGCTGGAGCAGCTCCGGCGGGCTGCTCGGCGGGTTTGGCAAAGGGCGAGCGGGAGGGTGGCCGGAAGGGATCGCGCGTGATTTCGAGTTTTTTATTGGTTGGTGGCGCCGGCGCGATGGCGATGGTTTTGGCTGCGTCCACCTTGCGTTTTTCGGCCGATGCGCGGGCCTCGGCGAGCATTTGGGCTTGTTGCGCTTTGAGTTCTTTTTGCCGGACGCGCCATTCTTGAAAGGCGTGGAAAAGCCGGTCGAATTCCGCTCCTATATCTGTGGTTAAGATGAAGATAAGGCTGAGGATATAAATAATACCGAGCAGCAAGGCCGATCCGAAGCCGCCCATGAGCTCGGCGAGGAAACCGTTGTAAATCCAGTGTCCGACCGAGCCTCCCAAATCCTTCGGAAAATAATTGCCGGTGAAGCCACCCACCATGTCCGCCAAGCCCGCTCCGGCCAGCAGGCAGAGGAGAACCGCCACGCCGCGGGTTGCCACCAGTTGGCGCACATTACGCAGGGCCACGTAGGTCATCCAGCCGAGGAAGGCGGGCACGAGCCACGCCCCGATGCCGAACCAGTAGAGCAGATAAAAGGTAACATAAGCGCCAAACAGCCCGACCGCATTATGATCAGTCGGATTGGTGGTGATGAGCGGCATCTGCTCCGGCCGGTAATCGACAAACGCCACTCCCAGTAAAAGCGCCACCACCGCGCAAATGCTTGCCGTGATCCAGCGCGGCCGATGGCGCGGGGGTTGAAAAGAGGGCCCGTTGTTTGGGTTTGAACTCGCGGCTTTCGACATGTGGCGTGGGGACGGGCTTTAGGCTCGGTTTTTACATGTCAACCAATCCTGCACCCGGTCAAAGGCAATAACGCCCTTCATACCAATTCCACGGCGTTTCACTTATTTTTATTATGAACGGACTCCTTCAGTTTGAACCGCTTTATCAAGAGCGCGTGTGGGGCGGCCAGGCGATGGCGGAGGCCTTAGGGCGGACTTTACCCGGCACCAAGCCCATCGGCGAGGCCTGGGAAATTGTGGATCGCCCTGAGGCCCAATCGGTCATCAAGGGCGGCAAACACGCCGGTCAAACGCTGCGTGAAGTCATTAACGCCCGCCCGACCGAAGTGATGGGACCGGGTTGGTCGAAAACCCGGGCCTTCCCCATTTTGGTTAAGTGGCTCGATTGCCATGAACGCCTGAGTCTCCAGGTTCACCCGCCTGCCGTCATCGCGCCCCAGCTCAAGGGTGAGCCCAAAACCGAGATGTGGTTCATCGCCGATACCCATCCGGGCGCCGGCCTGCTCGTAGGCCTCAAGAAAGGCGTTACCCGCGAACAATTTGAAAACGCCCTCCGCGAAAACGCCCTCGAGCCCCTCGTGCACCGCTTCAACGTGGCCGAGGGCGACAGCATCTTGGTGCGCAGCGGCCAAATCCACGCGATCGATGCGGGTAATCTTATCCTCGAAATCCAGCAAAACTCCGACACCACCTACCGCGTTTACGATTGGGGTCGGCTCGGGCTCGATGGCAAACCCCGCCAGCTTCACGTCAAGGAATCGCTCGCCTCGATCAAGTGGGACGACTTTGAACCCGCGCCCGTCCGGGCCGCACCCACCGGCGGCGTGCTCGCCGAGTGCGCCGAGTTTCGTATCCGGCGCGTCGTTTTGGACGCCGGCGAAACCCTGCATTTCGCCGCTGGCGAACAGCCCCGCATCCTCAGCGTGATCACCGGCGAGCTCGATCTGGCCGGCAAGGCGACCAAGGCTTACCGCAATCTGGCCCGCGGCGAAAACGCGCTTCTACCCTATGCTGGCGAGTTTACCTTCAAGGCGGCGGCCGCCTCCCTCGTTCTTGTCACCGAAAACTTCACCGGCCAGGTCGATTAACCCTTCGCTTCGGTGGCCCCAACCCGCACGGCATGGCGGCGTGTTGGTCTGGCTGACCGGGGCCTTGGTGTTTTGCGGCGCGTCTCTCGTGCTCGCCTGGATGCTGCTCTTGCCGCTGGCCGCTCAGGCGCGCTTCGCCGCCACCACCGGGGCACAGCTCCAAGTCCAAGGCTTGATGGGCGACCCCTTCGGCGGCACCGCCACCGTGACCGGCTGGACGCTGCGGGCCGAGGAGAGCGCCACCGCGCCTGTTCTCGCCCGAGGCGGAGCCGCGCACGCCGTCGCCCCGAATTGGAGTGCCGCCTTGGAAGCCGCGCCCGGCACCCGCATCGAAATCGAAAAACTGGAAATCTCCGTCATCGAGGCCCGGCTCCTGCCGGATGCCACCGGACGCTGGCCTTTGCTCGCGGTATGCTCCGCCGCCGGCCTGCCCTACGAACGCGGCGGAGCCGTCGGCTCCGCGCCTCGCGTGCGCATCAAACATCTGCACCTGCGGGTGGAAAACCTCGTGGTGCGCGACGCCGCCAGCGGGCGCGAGACGCGGGTGCGGGTGGACTGGACCGGCGACTTCACCGATCTCGATCATCTGCGACCGGTGGTCACCGCCTTGCTGGCCGCCTCGCGCACGGCGGGCCGGGCTGGCTCGCGTTGAGCAGAGGTTTCTGGTCGTCACCGGCGCAGGGCTTGCGCCGCTGCGGTTCTTGTTTTTCACTCAAGCCTTTTTCCATGAGCCAGACCGAACCTGCCCACGTTAACCCGACTCCTTCCACGCCTGAAACCGAGCCCGCCGCCGCGACTACTCCGCCGCCGGTCGAGCCCGGTGTATCCTCCGTGACGGCCGCCGAGTATGAGGCCTTGCTCGCCACCGCCAAAAAAGAGGCGGCCGACAGCTACGAGCGCTACGTCCGCTCCGTCGCCGACTTGGAAAACTATCGCAAACGCGCCGTGCGCGACCGCGAGGACGCCGCCCACCGCTCCGCCACCCGCATCCTCGAAGACCTCATACCCGTCCTCGATAATCTCAGCCTCGGCCTCCAAGCGGCTAAAGCGCCCAACGCCGACCTCAAGACCCTCATCGGCGGCGTTGAAATGGTCGGCCAGCAGCTCAAGTCCGCCCTCGCCAGCCACGGCCTCGCGGAAGTTTCCCCGCTCGGCCAGCCTTTTGACCCCAACCTGCACGAGGCGATCTCGCAGCAATCGCACGCCGAAATCGCCGCCGACCGCGTCTGCGGCGTCGTTCGCATCGGCTACACGCTCAACAGCCGTCTCGTGCGCGCCGCCAGCGTGATCGTTTCCACCGGCGCGCCGGAAAAACCCGCCGATCCGGCCGCTGGCGTGGTCGTTTAATCCCGCCGCTTCGACCCGCGTTTTCCCATTTAATCTAAACCGCCAACCGACCGCTTCCCGCTCATGGCCGAAGAAAACTACTACACCCTGCTAGGCGTTGAAAAAGGCGTCACAGAGGAGGAACTCAAGAAGGCCTATCGCAAGAAGGCCGTTCAATTCCACCCCGACAAAAATCCCGGTAACAAAGAGGCCGAGGAGATGTTCAAAAAAGTCTCCGAGGCCTACGAAGTCCTCAAAGATCCGCAGAAGCGCGCCGCCTACGATCAATATGGCCACCGCGCCTTCACCCAGCAGGGAGGAGCCGGTCCCCGCGGACCCGGCGGAGCAGGAGGCGGCGCTGGTGGCTTCCATGATCCGTTCGACATCTTCCGCGAGGTTTTTGGCCAGCAGGGCGGAGGCGGCGGGGGTGGCGGAGGCGGCATATTCGACCAAATGTTCGGAGGTGGCGGAGGTGGTTCCGAACGCGACGGTTCCGATCTTCGTTACGACTTGGAAATCTCGCTCGAAGAGGCCGCCAAGGGCGTGGAAAAAGAAGTCTCCTTCCGTCGCTTGCATGCCTGCGAGCGCTGCGAGGGTTCTGGGGCCGAGCCCGGCTCCAAGAAGGTCGTTTGCCCCACCTGTCGCGGTGCCGGCCAGATCCGCCGTAGTGGCGGCATTATTACTTTTGCCCAAACCTGCCCGACCTGCGGCGGCGCCGGCCAAAAGATCGAAAAAGCCTGCACCGCCTGCCGCGGCGAGGGTCGCGTCGCCAAGACCGCCAAGGTCAACGTGCGCATCCCTCCCGGCGTCGATACCGGCACCCGCCTGCGCTCCAGCGGCAACGGCGAGGCCGGTCTCGCCGGCGGTCAGAGCGGCGACCTCTACATCGTGCTCAACGTTAAGGCCCACGAGCTCTTCGAGCGCCAGGACGACGATCTGTTCTGCGAGATACCGATCAAGTTTACCCTCGCCAGCCTGGGCGGAACGCTCGAAGTGCCCACGCTTTCCGGCAAGGCCTCGTTAAAGGTGCCGGTCGGCACCCAAAGCGGCACCACCTTCCGCCTGCGCGGCAAGGGCATGCCCTCGCTGCGGCAACGCGGCGCGCAGGGCGACCAACTGGTGCGCGTGCACGTCGAGGTGCCGACCAAGCTGACTTCGGAACAGGAAAAACTGCTCAAGGAATTCGCCCGCGTCTGCGGCGACGCCGAGCATCCGACCAGCGAAGGCTGGTTCGAAAAGGCGAAGAAGTTCTTCTGAGTTATTTGTTCCGGCGTTCGTCATCCTTCTGTTCCCATGCGTGTCGTCATCCTCGGCTCTGGTCGCGGCTCCAACGCCGAAGCGCTCTGTCTCGCCCAACAGGCCGGACAACTCGGCCGCGCCCAGATCGTCGGCATTTTTGCTGACCGCCCCGAGGCCGGCATCCTGGCCCTCGGGCCGCGTTTCGGGATTGAGGCGCGCTACCTCGATCCTGCGCCCTTCAAAACCAAACTCGAAGGCGAGGGTGAACAACGTTACATCGCCGCCGTCGCTGCCTGCGCACCTGACCTCGTGGTGCTGGCTGGTTTCATGCGCGTGGTGAAGCCCGGCTTCCTCGCTGCCTTCGCCGGCAAGGTCATCAACCTCCACCCCAGCATGCTCCCCAGCTTCCCGGGTCTCGACGGCATCGGCCAGGCCTTCCGCCACGGCGTCAAAATCACCGGCTGCACCGTCCACTACGTCACGCCCGAGGTGGACGCCGGCCGCATCATCGACCAGGCTGCCGTGCGTATCGAGGATAACGATACCGTGGACACGCTTGCCACCCGCCTCCACGCCGCCGAGCACCGGCTGCTTGTCGATGTCGTGGCCCGCTTGAGTTCGCTTTAAGCCCGCTGAGCGGGTAAATCTTTTATCCAACCCCCGTTTACTACCGCCATGAAAACCAAAGTCTTTGTCGATGGACAGGAAGGCACCACCGGCCTGCAAATTTTTGAACGTCTCGCCGCGCGCGCCGACATCGAGGTGATCCAGATCGACGTCGCCCTGCGCAAGGACACCGCCGCGCGCGCCGCCTGCCTGAACGCCGCCGACATCGCATTTCTCTGCCTGCCCGACGACGCCGCCAAACAATCCGCCGCGCTCGTCACCAATCCCCGCACTTGCGTAATCGATGCCTCCACCGCGCACCGCGTGGCCGAAGGCTGGACCTACGGCGTACCCGAGCTCGGCGCGGGCTACCGCGAAGCCATTCGCAGCAGCAAACGCATCGCCAACCCCGGCTGTCACGCTACCGCCTTCGCCCTCGCGCTGCGTCCCTTGGTCCAGCGCGGCCTCGTGCCGGCGGATTTCGCGCTATCTTGTTTTTCGCTTACCGGCTACAGCGGCGGCGGCAAAAAGATGATCGCCGACTACGAGCAAAACCCGCCCGCCAAGCTGCGCAGTCCTCGCCCCTATGCGCTCGCGCTCATGCACAAGCACTTGCCCGAAATGCGCGTGCATACCGGTCTGGAACGCGCTCCGATTTTCAACCCCGTGGTGGCCGGCTTTTACCAAGGCCTGACCGTCACCGTGCCGCTCGCGCTCTCCGATCTGCCCGCCGCGCCCAGCCCGCAAGCGTTGCACCACGCCCTGGCCGAAACCTACGCCGGCGAGAAATTCATCCGCGTGCTGCCCTTTGGCGACGAGAGCGTGCTCGATGGCGGCTTCTTCGATGTGCAGGCCTGCAACGGAACCAACCGCTGCGACCTCGCCGTCTTTGGGCACGCCGAGCAAGCCGTGGTCATGGCCCGCCTCGACAACCTCGGCAAAGGCGCATCCGGCGCAGCGATACAGTGCATGAACCTGCACCTCGGCCTCGCCGAAGACCTCGGCCTCACCGCCTGAGTTCGTAAAATGTAGGGCGGGGTCGCCGCACCCCGCCGCTCCGATTTCCGATGTAGCACCGGATCCATGTAGCACCGATCGCCGATCGGTGTTCCGTTTACGCGTTCGCCTCCCGTCCGCTCCGCTCCCCTCAAGGACGCGTCAGCGCCACATCGCTCCATTCGCCCATCGGACGATGCTCCATCTGCCAGCCCGCCGTGGCGGGGGCAAACGCGGCGCGCACCTGTTCGTTCTCGTGGGCGAGAATGCCACTGAGCACGAGCAGACCGCCGGGAGCGACCGCGCCGGTAAGCTCGGACACGAAACGCATCAGCACGTCGGCCTGGATGTTGGCCAGCACCACGTCGGCTTGTTTACCTCCGCCCAGCCCGCTCACCAAATCGCCGGTGAAAAACCGCACCGCGCCCGCGAGGTCGTTAAGCGCGGCGTTTTCCTCGCTCACGCGCACCGCCTCGGGGTCGTTGTCAAAACCTTCGACCGAGCCCCAACCCAGCCGAACCGCCGAAAGCGCCAGGATGCCCGAACCGCAGCCCGCGTCGATCACCCGGCCGCTGGTCCCATGTGTTTCCGCCCGCGCCACCAAGCGCTCGACGCACAGCCGCGTCGTCTCGTGATTCCCCGTCCCGAACGCGAGGCCGGGATCCAGCCAGATGGCGCTCTCGCCCTCTCCGAGTACATGGGTGGCGCGCTCCCAGACCGGCACCCAGTGGAGCCGCCCGCAGACCCAAGCCTTGAAATGGGCCTTGTAGCTGTCGCGCCAATCCTGATCGCCCAGCGCCCGCTCCACCGGCTCGCCAGCGGCAGCCTCGGCCGGAAGCAGCCCAACGAGTTGGCTCCAATGAGTTCGCGCCTCTTCGGCAGAGAGGAAAATACCCACGATCCAAGCCCGGGCGATGATGACGTCTTGTAAGAGACTCCAACCCTCCACGCCCAGCTCCAGCAGCACGTCGTCAATCGCATCCACTGCCGCCGGAGCGACCTCCACCTTGAGTTCAAATAAATTCATAGCCCGCCAGCGTCCCCGCCCGCGCGGCCCGCATCAAGATTCAAGCGGTGAAGTCGTGTGCGTTTACCATGTAGGGCGGGGTCGCCGCACCTCGCCGTCCGCAAACCCAAAAGTGCTCCGCCTGAGCAACGTGAGGCCATTGGCCGTGGCATCGACGATCCTTGTTTCGCAGAGCGAAACCACATCTATCAAGCGGCGCTCATTGAGCCGTCGCATTAGCTGTTAAAAACTTTACGGTGCGATCACCCCGTAACGCTCCGGTTTAAACCCCCGAGCCCGCAGCGCTGCCGCCAACTGACCGAGGTCAAGCTGCGCGCCCGGCTTTATCCCGTTTTTCGCGAACCAGCCTTGGTTCAGCTCCAGCGCGAGCGTGTAGTCGGTGCCGGTGGATTTCACCGGCGTCTCGTCGAACGCGTACATCTGGTAAACCTCACCCAGTTTCCCATCCGCCGTGAAGAAACCAATATCGAGCGGCGTGGGCGTGTTGCGCATCCAGAAACTCATGCGCGTCGGAGCCGGATAAACGAAGATCATCGCGTCATCCGCCCCGAGGTCGCGTCGTCCCATAAGCCCGCGTTGCATCTCGTCCATCGTGACCGCGAGTTGCACCCGCACGGTGTGGCCGCCAACCTTCAGCGGAAAGAACTCCAAGACACTTTTAACCGCCGCTCCGGTCGCGATTTTTTGCTCCGCAAGTTCCGCGCCCTTGGCGCATCCGGACATGCCAAGCATGGCAACTATTACCCAGATTCGTGTTATCCTCGAAAAAAGCATTTCTACATCACGTAACGGAATTACCGAAGTCGTCCACCGCATTGGATGACCGAAAATATACGAGTTGACATAATTTACAAAAATTCCTGTAAAAATAGGAAGTGACGGAAACGCCTATCATTTCCAATACGCCGAACCTTGAAGACGAAACCATCGCCTTCTGGATGGAGATTGCCGTGACGCTCGGATTTCCCCGGTCTGTCGGCGAAGTGTACGGGCTGATCTTTATCAGTGAACTCCCCCTCAACGCCGATGACATTGTAGCGCGACGTGGCATGAGTCGGAGCGGGGCAGGCCAAACCCTGAAGCTTTTAGCCGATATCGGAGCGATTCGGCCGACGGTTTCCACCCAAAGCCGCAAAGAGCACTACGAACTGCAAACCGATCTGGGCGTTTTAGTACGCCTTTTCCTTAATAGTCGCGTGCTTCCGAGGGTGGACGAGCTCTCCCGCCGCCAAGCGGCCCTCGCCGCCCAAGCCAGTGCGGCGGAAAATCCACATTTAATCGCCCGCTTTAATAAAGTGGAGCGTTGGCAGAGCAAAACCGCGCCCTTATTCGCATTACTCAAGTCGCTCGCCAATACCGCCTGACCGCCGATGCTAAAAGTATTTACGCAACACCGTTACCTTCTCTGGCAGTTTACCAAACGCCAGATCGAACAACGCCACCGCGGCAGCGCGCTGGGCATGGTCTGGAGCGTGCTCCAGCCGCTCTTGATGATGACGATATACACTATAGTATTCGGCCTCATTTTTAAAGGACGTTACTCGGGCATCGAGGGCCAAACCACGATGGATTACGCATTGGCCGTATTTTTAAGTATAACCATTTTCCAAACCCTGGCTGAGGTGATCGCCAGTTCGGCAGGAGCTATCGTAAGTCAGCCGAATCTCGTCAAAAAAGTGGTCTTCCCCTTGGAAATTTTACCCTTAGCCAACCTCGGTGCGGCTTTTTATCAATTTGGTATTAGTTTGATACTCGTATTGATCGGAGTGGCCACCATCGGCCAAGGTTTCACCCTGCATTCGTTATGGTTCTTTGTGGCGTTCCTGCCCCTGATCCCGATAGCGCTAGGTGTCGCCCTATTATTATCCTCCTTGGGGGTCTTTTTACGTGATATTCAACACGCGGCCGGCCCGATCAGCATGGTTTTGATGTACGCGAGCGCGGTATTTTATTCCGCTAATATGATCCCACCGTCGATATGGGTGTGGTTAAAATATAACCCCCTGGTCCACGTTATCGAACAGGCACGCGCCGTGCTATTATGGCATCAACCCCTGCACTGGACCGGCTTAGCCTACAGTTTCGTCGTCGGCCTGATCTTGCTCGGCTTAGGTATGATAACTTTCGAAAAGCTAAAACCGGCCTTTGCCGACGTGATGTAATCTATTTATAAACGATATATCCGATTAATTATGACCGCAATTAAGTCCTCAGGTAAACGAAAAGGCATTGTTCTCGCTGGAGGCTCAGGCACCCGCCTCTACCCACTCACCATAGCCATCAGCAAACAACTGATGCCGATCTATGATAAACCGATGATCTATTATCCATTGTCGGTTTTGATGCTTGCGCAAATTCAGGATATATTGGTGATATCCACCCCTGACGACTTGCCATTATTTCGCAAATTACTTGGTGACGGGTCTCAGTTTGGTATAAATATCACCTATGCGGAGCAACCTAGTCCAGATGGACTAGCCCAAGCCTTTACAATAGCAGCAGACGTCGGCTTTTTGGCTGATGATCAATCTGCGGCTCTTGTGCTAGGTGATAATCTTTTCTATAGTAATGAACTTACTAAATATGTTCAAACCGCAGCTAATCGGTCTAATGGGGCGACTATATTTGGGTATCACGTGGCTGATCCGAGAGATTACGGGGTTGTTGAATTTGCTTCAGATGGGCGCGTCTTATCCCTTGAGGAAAAACCCGCTCATCCCAAATCTAACTATGCGGTGCCGGGACTTTATTTTTATGATTCTAGCGTTGTAAGTTTAGCCCGCAGCCTAAAGCCTTCAGCGCGCGGAGAATTAGAGATCACGGATTTGAATAGGCTTTATTTGGAGAGAGGCTTACTTCACGTTGAGCTACTTGGAAGAGGTACCGCGTGGCTTGATACCGGCACGCATGATAGCCTAATTGAAGCTGCAGAATTTGTGTCGGTTATTGAAAACCGACAAGGGCTTAAAATCGCCTGTTTGGAAGAAATCGGCTACAGACAAGGGTGGCTGGAGCGCGCAAGACTTGAATCACAAATAAAAAAGCTTGGTAAATCAAGTTACGGCAAATATTTAAAAAGTCTATTGGTTTAATAACTGCATCGCTTAATTTCTTGTTTTTACGAATCCTAAGAAGGAGCAAATTGATAATATGAAAATTCTCGTTACCGGTGGCGCAGGTTTTATTGGATCCAATCTTGTCCGTATATTAGTTACTACTTACGGCCATGAAGTACTTAATATCGATGCGCTCACTTATGCGGGAAATCTGAATTCCTTATCTGACGTTGAATGCAATAGCGCACACCACTTTGTTCGTGCTGATATATGTGACCCTATCGCTATTGGTAAACTCTTCGCGGAATTTGCCCCCGATTGGGTCATGCACCTCGCCGCCGAGAGTCACGTGGACCGCTCCATCGACGGTCCCGGCGCATTTATCCAGACCAACATCACCGGCACCTTCACCCTCCTCCAAGCCGCCCGCGCCCATTACGAAAAACTAACAGGCTCCGCCCGCGACCGTTTTCGATTTCTACATGTCTCGACCGATGAGGTTTACGGCAGCCTTGGACCCACCGGCTTCTTTACCGAGGAGACACCCTACGATCCCCACTCGCCCTATTCCGCTTCCAAGGCCGCGAGCGACCACCTCGCTCGCGCCTGGGCCGACACCTATGGCCTGCCCGTTTTAGTCACCAACTGTTCAAACAACTACGGCCCTTTCCAATTTCCCGAAAAACTAATTCCGGTCGTGATATTGAAAGCCCTTCGCGGTGACCCGATCCCTGTTTACGGTAAAGGCGAAAACATTCGCGACTGGCTTTACGTTGGTGATCACGCTGAAGCGCTCCATACCGTAATCGTCAAGGGCCGCATCGGCCAGACCTATAATATTGGCGGTAATAACGAACGCCAAAATATCGATCTCGTTCGCCTCCTCTGCGGTCTTCTCGATGAACTCCGCCCCCGAGCCGACGGTAAATTCTACGCCGACCAGATTACTTTCGTAAAAGACCGCCCAGGTCATGACCTTCGCTACGCGATCGACGCTACCAAGATCAAAAACGAGTTAGGTTGGACTCCTAAACAAGACCATACCTCTGGCTTCCGTAAAACCGTTCAATGGTATTTGGATAACGATGCCTGGACCAGCGCCATCCTGAACGGCTCCTACAAGCTCGAACGACTCGGCACCCAAGCTTGAAGCACGTGTAATCCAGCCGCAGCCGCGACATGTCCGACATCGCCCTCACCGTCCAAAACGTCAGCAAGGCCTATCGCATCTGGAAAGATCCGACCGCCCGTCTGAAAGCCCGGTTTTGGGACGCCGTGCCGCGACTCCTGCCCAAGCCCCTGCACCCCCGGATTGTTCGCGAAGGCATCAACCGCGATGGACGGTATTATCGCGACTTCCACGCGGTTAAAGATGTCTCATTCACCATCGGTCGGGGTGAATCGGTAGGCATCGTCGGCATGAACGGTTCTGGGAAATCTACCCTCCTGCAAATCCTCGCCGGTACCCTCACCCACACCGGCGGTAAAGTGGAAACCCGAGGCCGGGTCGCCGCCCTCCTCGAGCTCGGCAGTGGCTTCAGCCCGGAGTTCACTGGCCGGGAAAACATCTACCTCAACTGCTCCGTGCTTGGTCTATCCAAGACCGAGATCGACGAGCAGCTTGAAGACATCATCGCTTTCTCCGAGATCGGCGAATTTATCGACCACCCCGTCCGCACCTACTCCAGCGGTATGGTCGTGCGCTTGGCCTTCGCCGCACTGTCCCACGTAAAGCCCGACATTCTGATCATCGACGAAGCGCTCGCCGTCGGCGATGCTTATTTCCAGCACAAGTGTATCCAGTGTATCAAAACGTTCCAGGCTACCGGAGGTACCCTGCTGTTCGTCTCGCATGATCCGGCTGCGGTGAAATCCATCTGCCAAAGGGCCATTCTTATGGATTCGGGGTCGCTGTTGAAAGACGGTCCGGCCGAGAGCGTGCTCGACTATTACAACGCCGCCATCGCCAAGAAAGAAAATGAGCAACTGATCGAGCAGAAGGCTGGCCCCGGCGGACGTGTCATTACCCGCGCCGGCAACCGCAAGCTCTTCATCTCCCGATGCAATCTCTTCGATGCCCAAGGCCACCCCGCCACGGCGTTCTTGACTGGCGATACCCTGCGCATCGTCGCTACCGTAGCATGCTACGACGAAGTTTCAGACGCGACCTTCGGCATCCTCATCCGCGACCGCCTCGGCGTGGATGTGTTCGGCACCAACACCCACCACCAAGGGCAATCTTGGGTCCAACTCGCCGCAGGCCAGCGAATCGAGATCACCACCGAAGTGACGCTTAACATGGGGCCGGGCTCCTACTCCATCACGCTCGCGGTGCACGCAGGTAAAGACCACATCGCCGACAACTTTGACTGGATGGATAACGCGCTCGTTTTTCAGATCATGCCGATTGTAGACCAGCCATTCATCGGCTGCGCCAAGCTCCCCTGTGTATTCACCACAAAGCTCTGCGCTTAATCCGCCGCCATGTCTTCCTCGAAAGATTTCTATCGCGCTTTTGAAGACCGCTATCGCGGTTCACGCGAACTCATCAAACAGCGCCTTCAGTCCTACTCCCCCTACCTGCAGCTCGTGCAGAATCAGCTGCCCGGCGGTTTGGCTCTAGACTTGGGCTGCGGCCGTGGCGAATGGCTGGAGATCCTGTCGGACTGTGGCATGGCCGCGCTCGGCGTCGACCTCGATGCCGGCATGCTGGCTGCCTGTCAGGAACGCAAACTCAACGCCCGCCAAGGTGACGCGCTCGCCCACCTTAAGTCCGCCCCCACCGAAAGCCTGGCCTTGGTGTCCGCCTTTCACCTCGTCGAACACATCGGTTTCGATGCCTTGGGCAACCTCGTGGCCGATGCCCTGCGGGCGCTCCAGCCTGGCGGTATTCTCATCCTCGAAACCCCCAACCCCGAGAACCCCAATGTCGGCGCGACCACTTTCTTTCGTGATCCCACTCACGACAAGCCCATCCCCCCCGAACTCCTGTCTTTCCTCTGCGATCACACCGGGTTCGAGCACGTACGCATTCTGCGGCTGCAGACGGCCCCCCACCTCATCGAAGGAGCCCAGCCCACCATATTCGACGTGATCACAGGCTCTAGCGCAGACTATGCGATCGTGGCCCAGAAATCGGGGGGCGTCCCCGAAGGCGGCTCTATCCTCGATATTCCGGTGACTCCGGGTTTCTCGTTTCACGAGCTCTGCACCACCTACTCGCAAAAAACCGAAGATCGCTACGAAAAAGCCCTCCACGACGTATCCGAAGAACTCCGACAGATCCACGCTCAATCCAATCTTCAGATCTCACTCTGGGCGGAAACCCGGCGCCTTTCGGACGAACTTCAATCAGTGCGCGCCGAGGCGGACTCGGCCCGCCGGGGCCAAGATGCCCATATAAACAACATGGAGCAGGCCATCGGCATCAAAAACGCACGCATCCAGGAGCTTGATGAGGAGCTCAACCAACGCGACGTCTACATCCGTCAGCTCGAACGCAAACTCTACGGCGTCTCTGCGGGCAAACATCTCTATCGCGCGCTCTTGGTTATTTTGCGTCGTCCGGCCTATCGCCGCTTTGCCGTAAAGCGCTGCGCCAAAAACTACCAAACCCTCAACGCCCCCTGGCATACCCACCTCTATCGCATGCTCCTGTGCCTGCGCTATGACGGCCAGGTTAGCTGGCACACCCACGGCGCGCGCGCCTTCCACTCACTCACCGGGCATCGTCGCTATCGCACCCTTCGCGCCCCCCGCGGCCTCACTCCCGGTCATGACATCCAGCGCATCCTCTTCTCCCCCGACCAAACTCATCGCAAAATTCTCCTTCCTCCCGACGCCGAGACGCTGCTCCAGCGAATGGAGTCCAAGCGCAAATAACGGGCCATGAAAGTCCTCCTTGATTTCTCCTTATGGCAGCAAACCCAGCCTGCGGATGCCCCCGTGTATGCCGCGCTCGCCCAGCTGCGTGGACTGGTGACGGCCTTGCACGCCGTTGAAACCTCCCCCGTCTTGCTCGCGCTCGACGCCTCCCGGCCCGCCTCCGCTACATTGCTCCGGACAACCTTCGCGGACCTCCTGCCCCCTGCGGCTATCCTGACCCGTTGGCAGATTGCCGGAGATCCCCTCGACCCCGAGCTGAACGACATTAATCGTCGGATCCGCCACTGCTTTCAGGCGCACCAAGCGCCTGACGTCATCCTGTATCCAATCCACGAAGATACACCCTGCGATCAAAGTTTCGAGGAGGATTTGCCCGTCGACGCAAAGACCTCCGCTTATCTCTTGTCGGTGTCTGGCGGCAACACCCCGACGGAGACTTGCCCGCTGCAATCCTCCCTCCGACGCCCGCACCAGTACACGCTGCCGTCGCGTCACGCGTCGATAGAGGCTCTCGCCGCCTTGCTGCACCCGCGCCCCGTTTCCAACGCGCTCCAATCCTCCGCCGCGGCAACCCTACTCGCCGAAACCTGCGCCCACCTCGCCAAATGTGAGAGCTCCTTGATGCTCGAGGCCGCGTGGAGCATCGCCAACAACCATCGCTCCGCTCGCAGACCCATCCTTTACCTCGACATCTCCGGCATCGTCCGGCGCGACGTCCGCACCGGCATTGAGCGCGTCACCCGCGGTCTAGTCAGCGAACTGCTCAAACTCACCCTGCCCACCCACGATATCCAGCCCGTCTTCGCCAACGACTACGAGCTCGGCTACAAACATGCCGGCGACCATGTCGCCCGCCTCTTTAATCATACCCTCTCCACCGCCATTAATACCCCCATCGCCCCTGTCCCGGGTGACGTTTTTATGGTGGTGGACTTCGATGTGCACATTACACGGGTGCAAGAGGCCTATTTGCGCTACCTTCACCTCCACGGCTTGCAGGTCTGGTTCCTAGTGCACGACCTGCTCCCCGTGACCAACCCTGACTGGTTCCCACCCGGCGTCCATGAGGGGCACAGCAAATGGCTCGCGATCATCTCGCACTTCACCGGCGCAGTCTGCGTTTCCAAAACCGTAGCCGACAAATTCGCCGCCTGGCGCGCTCAAAATGTGCCTCAACTTCTAGGGAAGCCCTACAAAATCGCCCATTCCCATAATGCGGCAGACCTCAAAAATGCCGCCCCCACCTACGGTCTGCCTCCCGACATAGCCGAGCTGGTAAAGCGCTGGGAGGCCCACCCCACCTTCGTGATGGTCGGAACCGTCGAGCCGCGCAAAGGCTACCAACAAGTGCTGCGCGCCTTTGAGCTCCTTTGGAAAACCGGCAATAAATTCAACCTGATCATTGTTGGCAAACAAGGCTGGCACATGGAGGAGTTCGCCGAGGAGCTGCAAAACAGCCCCCATCTCAACCAGATGCTGTTCTGGCCTTCCAACGTCAGCGACGAGTTTCTCGAAAAAATCTACGCCTCCTCGACCTGTTTGATCGCCGCTTCCATCGACGAGGGCTTTGGGTTACCGTTGATCGAGGCGGCCATGCACAAACTGCCGATCATCGCCCGGGACATCCCGATCTTCAGAGAAGTAGCCGGTGAAAACGCCTATTACTTCAACACCACGAGCGCGGACGGCTTAGCTACTGCGCTGACGCAGTGGGTCGAACTGCACGGCCAAGGCAACCAACCCGACTCCACCGGTCTCATTTACAAAACTTGGGGTGAAAGTGCACGGCGCCTGCTTCAAGTGATTAGTATATCAACATAACTCCAATCTATATTAATGAGGCCAGACCCGCTGAAGCTAAGAATAAAAACACTGCTCACGCTGCTACTGCTTGGCTTACTGGGGGTCCACGCACTCGCTCCGTTGGCAGGCGTGCACATAGCCTATGCTGATGACGCATGGCACGCGTTCTCCGGCTCCAGCTTGATAATATTAGTAAACAAAGGGGAAAAGAAATCCTACGACTGGGCCTACGTCGAACGTCCCGCGTTGGTTAACCTTCGTGCTCAAAAATGAACGTCGCCGTTTCTTCAGCCTCATCTAAATCTCTTCTGCTTCGTTCGATAGCGCTCTATCTCGGACTCGCCGTAGCTATAGGGCTGAGTTGGTGTTGGGCTAACAATTGCTGGAAACGAGCAGACTGGAAAACCCCCCAAGGTTATCATGGGGATCACCTCGCAGTGCTTGCGTTGATGAAAATGGGCCAAGAGGGCGACCTACAACTTTGGGGACAAGACAACGCCAGCCGGCTGGGGGCACCGTTCGGGGCCAATTACAACGACTTCCCCATCACCGAAGAATACACTTTCTGGACTGGCGGTCAGCTATCTAAGTTTTTCGGTCTCATGGCAGCCAGCAATCTGACAGTCTGCCTGGCCCACATACTCGCAGGCATAGGCTTGTTCGCCGCCTGCCGTCGCCTCAGCGTCAGTGACTCGATCAGCCTCCCTCTGGCTATTATATATTCAGGTAATACCTATCTCGCCATTAAGGGCTTAGGGCATCTAGGCTTCAGCTTCCTTTGGCATCTGCCGTTGGGAATAGTCGCCTCTATAATCCTGTTTCGACAAGGAAAAGGGCTAGGTCGATTCGATTGGGTGTTCCTGCTGCTGATCGCTGTTATCACGTCCATATCAAATATCTATTACACCTTTATCCTGGTTCAGTTTTGGGCGATGGCTTCATTTGCCTCAACTATCCGGGAGAAGGAATTGCGCAACCTACTGCCCTTTACAGGCATGCTGTTGGTGGTGATCTGCGGGTTCACAGCGATGAATATGGATACCTTCTCCTACGCACGGGAATACGGACCAAACCTTGGTGCCACCCAGCGCAATTATCAGGGCATGGAGATATACAGTCTTAAGCCACTTGAGATGCTGCTCCCGCCTCAAAAAGTCCCCCTGATTGGCGATCTTACCGCTCAATACTACACGGAACGCATGTTAAATAGTGAGCCTTATTCACCCTACATTGGATTCATAGGTGTGTTAGGCTTGGTCTGGATTATAACGTCAGCGACTATCTCGGCAGCGAGGAATCAGTGTCCAAGCGGGTATTTTTGGGCCACAGTCTGGATCCTGCTCTTCTCGTGCCTGGGCGGTATAAACATTATCTTTGCCTACTTTACCCGATTTTACGCGTTTAGAGCGACAACGCGGTTCTCAATCCTCATACTAACGCTTGCTTTGTTGTTTATAGCTGTGCGTGTAAACCGGCTTGGACGTTTCCGCCGGGTGGCGACGATAGCTTTATGGCTGTTGATTCCAATATGCCTGCTAGACCAATATCCCAAGGTCCTTCGTCTGCCTGAAGTGAAAGAACAGACCCGCGCCACGGTCGAGAGCGACAAAGAAGTTTCATCCTTACTAGAAGGACTGCTTCCGGCACAGTCTGCGGTTTTTCAGCTACCGGTGATGGAAAGCCCTGAAAGCCCACCTATTAACCAACTGCACGACTACGAACTGCTGCGACCCTATTTGGCATCCAGCAACCTGCGGTTTAGTTACGGTAATAACAAAGGCCGTGAAACGGACAAGTGGCTTAAAGACACTGCCAAATTACCTCCCGAAAAGCTCATATCCGCGCTATCCACATACGGATTCTCGGCGTTGATGATAAATAAGCTAGGTTTTGAAGATGAGGGAGCCCAACTGGACCAAGAACTCCAAGCCCTATCCCTACCTCGGCACGCGATCAACGATTGGATAATCTATACTTTCAAGCCATCTAAAACGCCGGAATTGCCAATCCTACCAACCGGTTACTCGCGAGGCTGGTATCCCGAAGAGAAGGCCGGAGACGATAGCTGGGCTTGGAGCGACGGCTCAACCGCTGAGCTACGGTTTCAAATCACAAACGAGGGTCCTATTGAACTCTCCATGAGCCTTCAGAGCCTGGTAAATCGAAACATAAAGTTACAGCTTAACGGCAAACAAATACACGCTATAGATCTGCAGCCGGGAAGCCGACAGACCCTTGCATTGCATGTACTAGCGCAGAAGGGCGTTAATCTCCTAAAACTATTTACTGACGCGCCGCCAGCGCGCGTCCCCGGTGATGAACGCCATCTGGCTTACGCACTATATAACTTCAACGTAACTGCATTCGCTACCAATAGAGCGGCTGTATTTTATCCGACAAACTGGTACGAGCAAGAAATCAACGGTACGGACACTTACCGGTGGTGCGCCAGCAAGGACTCTACATTGGAAATACACGCCCCCTTCAGCAGCAGCGTGTTAAGTTTTCAAATAGAAGGCATTAATGAGCAAGTTATGAAAATAAACTACGCGGGCGAATCTCGGGAGGTAGAATTAAAACCCGGCGGGCGCACCAAATTAGAGTTCAAGGCCAAGCCTGGCTTCGCTATTTTAGTCTTCTCCAGCAACGCGCAAGCAACCATCCCGAAAGGCGATAGCCGGTCGCTGCTGTTCCGGGTTATTAACCTGCAAACCAACTAAATTAATTTATACTAATGTCCGCATCATCTCAAATCATGGTTTCCGTCTGTATGCCAGTGCGCAATGGCATGCCCTATATCCAGCAAGCCATAGAATCCGTCATTAATCAGACATACCAAAACTGGGAGTTGATAATTTGTGATAACGGCTCCACAGACGAAAGTTTGACCGTGGCGCGGGACTTGGCCGCTAAAAATAGCCACAAAAACATCCGCGTCATCCCTTATACCGAGGTCTGCGGCATGGCCGAAAATTGGAATCGGACCATGGAGCAGGCCACCGGCAAATACATTAAGGTGTTGCCCTGTGACGACAACCTCCGACCCGATTGTTTGCAGCTTCAAGCCGAAGCGCTAGAGAAACATTCCAACTGCGGGTTAGCCCTAAGCGGCAAAACCATCATCGATGCGACCGGACGCATGTTTTTTTCTCGTATAGCGTTTGCCGATCAGGAAATCAACTACGTAATCCATGGACGCAAATGCCTTACGGCATACGGTAAAAATTTGTTTGGCGAACCCGGCGGCGGATTGTTCAAGCGTGAGCTTGTTTCTCTGGTCGGCGCTTACGATGGCTCGTTCAAGTATTACACGGATATAGAATTTTGGTTCCGCATTATGAAACAAGCGCCGGCGCGCTTTATCGCGCAGCCCCTTTACGAATTCCGTATTCATGGTAATGGAACCACCCGTCGGAGCCGAGATTTATTCACCGCCGAATATATACGCTTTCTCGAACTATATGCCGGCGACTTCCATCTGTCTAACCTGCGCAAGAGATGGCTTGTATTGGGCGCAAGATTTACCGGCTGGGCCCGCAGTATGGTTATAAACTATCTGTTGGCCCGTGGCCATCGGCAGTCCATTGCCAAGAGCTGATTCTCGCATCATGATTATAGGAAACGGCCTTCTGGCTACCGCGCTTAAGCGACACGATATACCCAATGGCAACATTATATACTTGGCTGCGGGAGTGTCAGATTCCGCAGAAAAATCGCCGGCTGAGTTCCTACGAGAGGAGAAACTCATCCGTGACTGCCTCAGTAAAAATACACGCATTGTCTATTTCTCGAGTTGCTCAGTTCTGGATCCCACCAAAACCGACAACCCCTATGTAGTCCATAAACTCGCGATGGAAAAGTTGCTGGGCCAAAGATCAGATACACTGATCCTGCGTTTGGCTCAAGTTGTAGGTAAAAGCTCTAATTTAAAACTCCTCACGAACTTTCTATTCAACAAAATAAGCCGAGAAGAATCTTTCTCTGTGTGGAGCCAAGCTCGCAGAAATCTTATTGATGTAGAACATGTTGTAAAAATTGCGGACCATTTTTGCGGAACCATAACCTCTCCCACCAAACCCATCAACATCGCCTCGGCCGATCCTGTCAGCAGCCTAGAACTGGTACGTATATTCGAAGATGTGCTTGGAAAAAAATCAAAATACGCACTTGTGGACTCAGGCGGCAACTATGACATCGATGTCGAACAATGCCTATTGGCTGCCTCCTGTTTAAATTTAGACCTTAAGTCATCCTATGCAAAACGCTGCATCCAAAAATATTATGGCCAATAACACCCCACAAGTATCCGTGGTAATTCCTGTGTATGGGAGTGCAGGCGTAATACCAAAACTCTCCGAACTTTTGACCGAAACGATAGAAAGCACCGGTCGGTCCTTTGAAATTATATTGGTGTGCGATAACTCACCAGACAAGAGCTGGCAGGCCATTGAAGAGGCGTCACTCAAGTATTCATCCATCCGCGGCGTCCTTCTGCGTAAGAACGTTGGGCAACATAATGCAATCATGGCGGGCTTGGGGTGCGCTTTGGGCCAGGTGATAGTCACCATGGACGACGACCTGCAGCACAATCCATCTGACATTCCGCTGCTCTTGAATAAACTAGATGAAGGCCACGACATAGTATTTGCCCATTTCAAAAATCGAAATCACGCATTATGGAAAGTGCTGGGCAGCAAGCTAAACGATAAGGCAGCTCAGCTTCTGCTCAAAAAACCAAAGGGGCTTTATCTTTCTCCATTTCGTGCCATGCGATCCGAGATCAAGGATGCCGTTCTTCGTTACAAAGGTCCCTTTGTATATTTAGATGGATTGATACTCACTGTTACCACTAATGTCGGATCGGTAGATGTGGCCCATCATGATAGGTATGCTGGCGACAGCGGATACTCGCTAAAAAAATCCATTTCCCTTTGGATGAAGATGGCGACCAACTTTTCCATCTACCCCCTTCGACTTACTTCATTTGCGGGCTTCATAACCGCCGGGCTTGGATTCGCCTACGCGATCTTTCTCATAATACAAAGAATAATGAATGACAACCTGCCTTCCGGTTGGTCGTCTATAATTGTTACGTTATTAGTTATAGGTGGCCTGCAGTTACTTGCGATCGGCATGGTCGGAGAATACCTAGGTAGGGCATTACTTACCATAAACGGCTCTCCCCAATATGTCATTAAGAAGATAACCGCTAGCAGCAACAGTAAAGACAAGCAGTAAAGTCTCCATTAGCTGCTAATGTCAAAAGTTTTACTCTAAAAGAAGTAAGTGTAAATAAATATTTTAAAATGAAAATAATATTTGAAGCCACATCAAAATGGATTTACGCTATAACCGCGTCATTAGTGGTAATTTCATGTAGTTACCTGTCAATAGGTCACATAGCCAATGCAATAATACGTTTTAAAAGTCTTAATTTTGAGAATGGCGAATTTCAGGACGATCGGTATATAAATTTCGCGATGGCATTCGCCGCCAGCAACCAAGGGATTAATCATCTCGACCCATTTAACCATACTACCCCCATTTTCTATCAATTTACATGGTCGTGGTTTCTTGGTGCAATATCAAATTTGACTGGGCTACACCCATGGGCAATTGCAAATTTTCTTTACTTACTACTCATACCTTTCCTTGCCGCCGGAATCATCAGTTGCTCATATACCCTGATTAAAAACAAATGGTGGGCACTGTGTGTATGTATTACAGTCTTCTCGTTCCATCCATTAATAGCAGCATACCCTGAAGCTGGTTTCGGAGCGCATGCCGTGATCCTCGCATTTTATCGAGGCACATTAGGATTATATACTGATGTGGCCTCAACCGTCTTTGGTTATATCGGACTATTTGCATTTATTAAGGCGCATGAAAAAAATATCTCAAATCCAAGCAAAGGCACATTAATACTATCGCTGCTCTCACTGACTGCATGCTATGCAATACATTATCTTTCCGCCCTATTTTTTATTGTTACTATGGCAATGCTATGCCTAACATATGCATATGACGACCATGTAAAGACAGCAGGTGCCCAATCAAAACTTAAAAAAGTATGGGCGTTACTTATTACAGCACTTATTTTGTGGGCTATCATCGGATTAATGTATTCGATGCGCCCGCCCCTCAGCTTGCTGGCGCTAGTTGGCGTTATCGTTTTCGTGGGCTACACAATCATTGAGCGTAATCTTTGGCGCATTGCGACACTCCTAGTCCCGCTGTCTGTGCCTGCAGTATTGATTGTTTTTAATCTAAAAGTTTTAGCTGACGCAAATTTAAACTCAATGAGTTATGATAACAGGGTGCGAGCAACTGACCTGTCGATACCTCTGTTAATACAAATTGAGGCGTTTTGGCCGCTAATTATCGCTGCATTACTACTATTCACAACACGCATCCGAGACTTTTCTCAAAAGTCAGCTGTAGTGTTGCTGATATGTTCAGCAGCTATGGTTAATAACGACTTACTCGGATACAACAACCATCCATATAGATTTATAGTTTACTCCTTTCCAGCACTAGTTATATCCGCAGCGATTGGATTAAAGTATTATTGCAAAGCTATATCTGAAAAAAAATCATATTGGCGCATCATCTCATATATTACCATCTTGGCTATTTCCTCCGGAGTGGTGACGGGTATCTACAAAGGAACACTAATATCGCTGCCACTACAGCAGGTAAATTCCTATTCTATAGATAGTAATGTAAAAAAATGGGCAGCAATAATTGACGATCACAAGCCGAAGGATGGATACGTTTTTGTCCACCCTACAATTGCAGATTCCCCACACCTGGCTTGTTACACTCATGCAAAATTCTATCGCGCCTCCCCGGTTAGCTTTACAAAAGAATTTGATCCGTCAGTATATCCGACAACTTCATATGCTCAACTCAGGGACTATATTGAAGATAATAAACTCCCCATCGAATTAATCGTTGTGCCGAACGATTGGCTAGATGAATACACACAGAGACACGTAATTGTTTCAACAGCCGACGCAAGCCTTCTTCCTGCGGCAACTGATTACATTCGATACGACACCCCGATCTACAGTTTTACTGATCACATAAAGGACGCCACAACTCATAATCTTCTTGACCCCGATATATCAAAAAAACAAGGGAGTATATACCTGCACGCCCCTGAATTTGAATGGGCGAGTATTCACTACACCAATATACCAACCCGTATAGACGCAGTGCTAAATACAGGAATAAAATACACTGGCATCGCAGGTGATGGTGTAGCGTTTTCAGTATTGATCAACGGCGAAGAAGTGGCCTTTCAGGAACTCATAAACGCCAAGCCATTTATGCTAAATATTCCTCTAGCTAACTACCGCGGAGCAGTAGTTGACGTCATATTTAGAGTTTCCAAAAAGGCAGATCATACATCAGACTGGGCATATTTTGAAAACCCTAGAATCGTGGTTCGACACGTCCCACAATTAGATTAACAAACATTTTAAAATCATAAAATGAAGGCCGTATTACTAGCCGGAGGACTCGGAACCCGCATCAGTGAAGAGACTCACTTGAAGCCCAAACCCATGGTGGAGGTCGGAGGTAAGCCTTTGCTGTGGCATGTGATGAAAATCTATTCCTCCCATGGCATCAACGACTTCGTGATCTGTGCAGGTTACAAGGGCTATGTGATCAAAGAGTATTTTGCCAATTACTTCCTGCACATGTCAGACGTGACTTTCGATATGAAGGACAACCACATGGAAGTGCACCACCGGCGATCCGAGCCTTGGCGCGTAACGATTGCTGACACCGGTGAAGCCACCATGACGGGTGGGCGCCTTAAGCGGGTCCGCGAATATCTTAACGATGAATCCTTCTGCTTCACCTACGGTGACGGCGTCGGTGATGTAAACATAACCGAGCTTATCGCCTTTCATAGAAAGGAGGGCCGCAAGGCGACCTTGACCGGTGTGCAGCCTCCTGGTCGCTACGGTGCACTAGGTATCGAAGGGCACAAAATCACCAACTTCCAAGAAAAGCCAATGGGCGACGGCGGTTGGATCAATGGCGGCTTCTTCGTGCTGGAACCCTCCGTTATAGATCTGATTGAGTCAGACTCGACCATCTGGGAGCGTCAGCCATTGGATATCTTGGCGAAGTCAGACCAGCTTTCGGTTTATAAACACACCGGCTTCTGGCAGCCTATGGACACCCTACGCGAGAAAATATTACTGGAAGAGCTTTGGGCTGCAAATAATGCACCTTGGAAAACTTGGAAATAAGCCTCCCGATGTCCTTCGCCAATACCTACAGCGGCAAGCGAGTATTACTCACTGGCCACACCGGCTTCAAGGGAGCATGGATGGCCGAGTGGTTGTTATTCCTGGGGGCCGACGTCACTGGCTTCTCACTACCCTCGCCCACTTTGCCGTCCCTGTTCGACCAGCTTAAACTTGGCTCGCGCCTGCGTCACATAATTGGCGATGTGCGCGATCTCTCTGCCGTTCGGTCTGCCGTGGATGCAGCCAAGCCCGACTTCGTTTTCCATTTGGCCGCGCAGCCCCTGGTGCGCCTGTCCTACGACCAGCCGGTCGAGACCTACTCGACCAACGTAATGGGCACGGTTAATGTGTTAGAGGCCGTCCGTCTGAGCGGCCTCCCCTGCACCGTCGTATTGATCACCACCGACAAGTGCTACGAAAACAAAGAGTGGGTGCACAGCTACCGCGAAGAAGACCCGATGGGGGGATACGATCCCTACAGTTCCTCCAAAGGTGCCGCCGAACTGGTGATCGCCTCCTACCGCCGCTCCTATTTCTCCTCGTCGGATTCGACGGTTAAGCTCGCTTCCGCCCGCGCCGGCAACGTCATCGGTGGCGGAGACTGGGCGCTGGACCGCATTGTGCCCGACTGCATGCGCGCGCTGTCCGACGGCGAGATTATCCCTGTGCGTAACAAAATCGCTACGCGTCCCTGGCAGCACGTCTTGGAGCCCCTTTCTGGATATCTCTGGCTCGGTGCCTGCCTTGCTAACCCGAAGCACTCGCCCTTCAGATCACAACTATCCTCCAGTTTCAATTTTGGCCCCGCTTTGGCTTCGAACCGCACCGTTGCCGAACTCGTTCAGGAAATACTTAAGCACTGGCCGGGCAAGTGGGTGGACAAGAGCGATCCCAAAGCCGTCCATGAGGCCAAGCTCCTTAACCTAGCCACCGACAAAGCCCATCATTTCCTTGGCTGGTCGTCGGCCTGGCCTTTCGCCGAGACTATTCAGCAAACCGTCGCTTGGTATCGCCGAGCTTCCGAAACCAGCACGGACATTCCCGCCCTCACTCTGGGTCAGATCCAAGCCTATGAAGCATCGGCCCAAAAAGCCGGCATTGCTTGGGCTGCTTAAAAATCCCTCTGCCAAACCACAAGATCACAAATTTCCATGTCCTCGCCCGCCGAACTCAAAGCCCAGATCCTCAAACTCACCCGCGACTACTCCGCCCTCATGCACAAGGGCCAGCTCCCCGGCGAAAACGCCGCACACGCCCCCTGGTCCCCCGGTCAGACCATACCCTACGCAGGTCGTGTTTTCGACCAAGACGAGGTCGAGGCCGCCGTCGGGGCCACCCTCGATTTTTGGCTAACGCTGGGACCCGAGGGCGAAGCCTTCGAGAAGGAACTCGCCGCCCTGCTCGGCGTGAAGCAGAGCCTGCTCGTCAACTCCGGCTCCTCGGCTAACCTTGTCGCCTTTGCCGCGCTAACCACCCATAAGCTCCCGTCGCACAAGCGCATCCAGCCTGGCGACGAAGTCATCACGGTCGCCGCCGGCTTCCCGACTACCGTCGCCCCCATCATTCAGTCCGGCGCCGTGGCCGTCTTCATCGACAACGACCCGACTACCGGCAACATCCGGCCCGAGCAACTCGAGTCCGCCTTCGTCGCCGGCAAGACCAAGGCCGTAATGATCGCCCACGCCCTCGGCAACCCCTTCGATCTCGGCGCCGTGCTCGAGTTCTGCCGTAAACACGACCTATGGCTCATCGAGGACAACTGTGACGCTCTTGGCTGCACGTACTCGATGCCCATCGCTCGCGCCAAAGCCCTTGGCATCACGGAAAACTCCCCTGGTATCCTATCCAACGGCACCCACATTACCCGCTTCACCGGCACCTGGGGCGACATCTCCACGCAGTCCTTCTACCCGCCCCACCACCTCACGATGGGCGAAGGTGGCGCGGTTAACATCATTAGCAAACCCCCGCTCAAGACCTACGCTGAAAGCTTCCGCGACTGGGGCCGTGACTGCTGGTGTGCTTCGGGCAAAGACGACACCTGCAACAAACGCTTCGGCTGGCAGCTCGGCGAACTCCCCAAGGGTTACGATCACAAATACATTTACAGCCACCTCGGCTACAACCTGAAGCCGCTCGACCCACAGGCCGCCATCGGCCGCAAGCAGCTCAAGAAACTCCCTGCATTTATCGAAGCGCGAAAGAAGAACTGGGAGACCCTCCGCGCAGGACTCGACTGCGTGTCCGACGTCCTTGATTTCACCCTGCCCGCACATGCCGTGCGGTGGTTGCCGCCCACTGAGCGCAAAAAGTCAGCCGACACGGCATCTTTCGACTTCGAATCCTGTTTCGCTTGGGACTCCACGGGTTGCCGCGTCGATACCTCTTGGTTCGGTTTCATGCTCCGTGTCAAACCCGGCGCACCCTTTAGCCATACCGATCTGGCCCGCGCCCTCGACGAAAAGAAAATCGGCAACCGTATGTTCTTCGGCGGCAATCTCCTTCGCCAGCCCGTCTTCGTGCAACTCCGCAGAGACCGTCCCGATGCCATCCGCTTGGTTGGCTCCCACGGTGCGACCGTCGCACCTGTCACCAGCGAGACCATCGCCAAAGCATTCACTGGAGCCGATGCCATCATGAACGAGGCGATCTTCCTCGGCACCTATCCTGGCCTCACCGCCGAAATGCTCGCCTTCGAGATTCAGGTCATCGCCGACTTTGTGAAATCCAAACGCATCTGAGTCTAATCCCCATGCTTCGTCGCATTATATCCGACATTTATTACATTAACCGATAACAACCCGTGATTTCAATTAACCAACCCTTTCCGGGCACTCATTTACTCAAACCAAAGTGTTTTGAGGATAATCGAGGTAACTTTGTTAAAACCTTTCATTCAGGCGTTTTTGCCGAATTGGGGATTGGTTTTAATCCAGTCGAAGAGTTCTATTCAACCTCACGCAAGGGAGTTTTGAGGGGAATGCATTTTCAAGTTCCTCCACACGAGCATGATAAGCTGGTTTATTGTATTCGGGGTCGAGTCTTGGACGTAGTGCTCGACCTTAGGAAATCATCAAAAACCTATGGCCAGAGCTATGGAAATGAGATCTCCGCTCAAAACCAATTGATTTTTTTTATCCCGAAAGGAGTGGCCCATGGCTTTGTTTCGTTGGAAGAAGATTCCGTGTTGGTATATAAAACAACGACCACACACGCTCCCAGCCATGATATTGGTGTGCATTGGAATACGTTTGGCTTTGTCTGGCCAACATTGACCGAGACCTCATTGATTTCTGCTCGTGACCGTCAGTTTCCGGCACTTGACGAATTCCAAACACCATTCCTATGAAACTGTTTGTTACAGGCGGCACCGGATTTGTCGGAACCCATTTCCTGAGGCAAGCGCTAGCCGAGGGACACGAAGTGACTGCGGTCCGCAGGCCTGGCAGTCAGCCCCGACTCCCTCTTCGGGTAGAGCCTTTATGGCTGGATCTGCCAATGGATCAACTTGAGGCGAAGCATTTTTCAGGGCAAGAGGTGCTAGTTCATCTCGCGGCACATTCCGCCAATGTGCCCTATGACACACTTGAAAACTGTCTCCACTGGAACGTAACGGTCCCGATGCGTATGGCTGCCAAGGCTTACGAGGCTGGCGTGAATACCTTTTTGATAGCGGGATCGTGTTTCGAATACGGACGCTCCGGTGAAAGATATGATTTGATTCCTACGGACGCTCCGCTCGAACCCACTCAGAGCTATCCGATTTCCAAAGCCGCCGCCTCCGTTGCTTGGTCTGGTTTTGCTCGAGAAAAACACACATCTGTTTCTATACTGCGAATCTTTCAAGTATATGGCGAAGGCGAGCCTGAAGGTCGTCTCTGGCCAAGTATACGTGCAGCAGCGCTTTCTGGGAAAGACTATGAAATGACTGCAGGCGAACAGGTGCGTGATTTTATTTCTGTGGAAGAGGTTGCGAGACATTTTATCAAAAATCTTACGCACTGCGCCCCGCCTGGAGAACCTGTCGTTACACACGTAGGTACAGGCAAGCCGCAAACTGTTGCGGAGTTCGCAGCGGCCATCTGGCGTGATAATCAGGCTGCGGGACAGTTGTTGATTGGTCGACTTCCTTACAGGAAAAACGAAGTTATGCGTTTCGCTCCATTAATGGTTTAAGCAAAATTAAGTGCGTACAAATGGTTTTTTAAAAACATGAATTTAGGTTTTCAAAATGAGATTTTTAATAAACACGAACGTATTATCAGATATGTCTTGGTCGGTGCATTAAACAGTGCGTTTGGGTACTTTGTATTTTCCTCATTCCTGTTTTTTGGATTACATTATACGCTGGCTACGTTGCTTGGCACAATAATTGGCGTGGTTTTCAATTTCTTCACCACGGGAAAACTCGTTTTTCGCTCCATGGATAAAAAGCATATCTTCGGTTTTACCCTGGTTTATGTGATTTTATTCTTTTTAAACATTATTTTACTCAAGGTATTAATCACATGTGGCATGAGCGCCTATTTGGGCGGCTTAGTATTAATCCCCGTAATGGCCTTGATTGGCTATTTGCTTCAGTCTCGCTTCACATTTAATAATGTGGACCAATTATGATTGGGCGCTGACGGTTAGCTTGCCTAAGGGTGATAATTCACAAGCCTATGCGCATTTTGTTTGTATCGCCCAATTTAGATACACGACCAAGTAGTGGTGGTGTGCAACGCACTGTACTGATGCTGGATCAATTGCGACGTATGGGAGGGGTTGATTGTTTTTTTTTGCCGCCTGAAAATCCACAGCAAGCCATATTAGATGAAATTCACGCCAAATCAGGTAAGCATTTTATTGTCCCCACATCCCAAATTTCTAATGCCAGTAATGGAGTGGTTACCGCATGGTTAAATGCTGGGCGTTGGCGATGGGAGCCCTTTTCTCCTGCGAACAAACAAGTAGGCGACCTTTCACGCTACGATTTAGTGGTTTCCCGCTACCTTAGCCCTGCGTGCATTCTTAATCTCTTCCGTCATCCCCGACTGTTAATTGATGTTGATGATTATGATCCTGACCGACTTCGCCAGCGCATTTCGACTGCTGGCTGGTTTAAACGGCTGACGCTTAAGCGGTGTTTGCGTTATTCGGAAGAGGCACATCGGAATTTGCTACCTCGTACTGCGCATTGTTGGGTTTCTAACCCATCAGATTGTCGACATCCCGGGCTATCGCGCGCGACGGTTTTGCCAAATATTCCGTACTTTCCTCACGGATTACCAGAGCTTTCCCCGCTTCCATCTGCAAGCCACCCGCTTGTGTTTTTAATTGTTGGCACTTTGAGTTACAGCGCTAATTCGGATGGGATTGATGCCTTCCTTCGCGTGGCGTGGCTCTCACTGCGCGCTCAAGCACCCAATGTTGAATTACATATTGTTGGCCAGGGTATGAGCGTAAGTCAGCGTAAACGTTGGTCGAGTTTTCCGGGCGTTAAGCCGATCGGCTTTGTTGAATCTTTGGCCGAATCTTATGCACGGTGCACAGCAACATTGGCACCTATTCTTGCCGGTGGTGGCACCAACATTAAGGTTCTTGAATCCAGTGCCTATGGGCGGCCTTGTGTGGTAAGTCGTGTGGCACATCGCGGTTTTGAGCAAACGCTGCCTGACGGTGAGGCGTGTTTGAAAGCAGAGCGTATTTCTGAAATGGTTAGACCGTGTCTCCGGTTAATTCGCGATCCTGACCTAGCCCTTAGAATGGGGACTGCGGCGCGGCATGCCATTGAGCACCATTATACTACGGATAAGTTTAACGCTGCAGTTCGTGATGGGTGTGGTATTACGTTGGGAAAGCGCGTTTTGTGAGCAAATTTATTTTTAGAGGCTATTTCCACCAGCTTTTCGCTTGGCCTCTTGGCTACGGTAATCTGCTTTGAAGGAATGTTCGCTCAACGCTTCATCGCAGTATTGCTATTCGGGATTGGTTCGACCTCGGGCTTGCTGGCACAATCGTCGCCTACTTATCCTGAAGTTTTCCTGCCTGAGCTGGATCAGATTTTGGACCAAGCCCGGGAGCGGGCACCAGCTTTGGTCGCGCAGGCCATCGCGCAGCAGGAGGCTACTGCACGACTCGACGCAGCAAAGGCTGCTTATTACCCGCGTTTGGATTTCGGGGGGAATTTTGGCGTAACCCAGAGCAGTTATTTAGATGGTAATTACCCCGATGAACAAACGACGGGCATCGCTTTTAACGCTCGCGTCACGCGTCCGATTTACCACTGGGGTGCCATCGAGGCCAAGATCCGCCAAGCAAGGCTCGATTTTAACAATGAGTCACTTCAGCGCGTGTTTATCCTCCGTCAGATTAAGCGCGGGCTGCGAGCGGATTACCTCACTCTTTTGCTCAATCAAACGTCTTTGGAAATCCTTCGCCTGCGTCGCCAGATCACGGCGGACAACGCTACCCGCACCGCTTCGGACCGGCAGCAGGGTGCTTTGTCCTCCATGGCTTCCGAGCAGGCAGAAATCAATCTAGCCCAAGATGTTTTAAACTTAGAGCAGGTCGATTCAGACCAGACGCGTATCGTAGCCGATTTTAAACGAAATTTGGGATGGGATGTTCCGCTGCGTATCGATGTGCCGCCGCCGCGTCCTGATTCCGTCGCTCTTATCGCCTGGGCAGAGCAGACGCGTGCGCAAGGGCTCGACGCTTGGCTGGCCGACCATGCGGAGGTCAAGCGCCGTGAAAATCTCATCAAGCGTGAGCGGGCAGAACTCATTCGTATTAAAGCTGCCCAACGGCCTTTATTAAACTTCACCGCCAGTATCGGGCAGGGGCAGCGCAATACTTCGGCTGCTAATAATGTATCTACCTTGAGTACTTTTATCGGTATCGATGCCAGCTGGAATATTTTCGACGGCTTCGAGACTTCCGCCCGCAAGCGCGAGTCGCAGCTGCGTCAGCGTCGGTTGGAGCGCCAGTTGGAGGCCTATCGCTCGGAGTTGCGTGCCCAGGCGGTGAACGTGGTCGTGCAAATCGGATTTTTGGCGCGTCAGTATCAACTGGACGAGCGGCGCGCGGCCTTGGCCGAACAGACTTTTTCGATTCAAAAGCGCGAAATGGATGAGGGTCGCGTATCGGCTCCGGTATTTCGTCAACAGCAGGTCGCGGTGCAGGAGAGCCGGTTGGCGGAGTTACGCATGCGTGTCCGGCTGCTCCTGGCTCTGAATGACTACCTCGACCTCACGCTTCCGGCGGTGGTGGATGCCCAAGTAGATTATTCTAAATAGCTTTCTAGATGGCATTATTTAGGAAATTGGCCGGGGACGGCCAACGCTACACCCCATCAATTCATTTCAAACTCATGTAGGGTTGGCCGTCACCGGCCAATTCAGCCAAACGTCAACGCGTCCTAGAATTAACCACCTCCTTCCTTCATGTCTGCTCTCAAACGAAGTTTCACGGTTTTAGCGGTGCTGGCCTTGATGGCGGGTGCCTGGTATTTTTTCGGTTCCAACACGCAGATCGAGGCTGCTGTGGTAAGGCGCGATGTGGCGATCGATGCCGTGCCGGCGGCAGTCAAAGTGGACCCGGAGTTTCAGGTTACGATCACCAGCGATGTGGCCGGCTTAGTGCGCAAATCCAGCGTGAAACGCGGGCAGCGAGTTAAAGAGGGTGACATGCTTTTCGAGATCGATTCGTCGAAATACGCGTTGGAGTTGGAGCAGATGAAGCTGCAGCTCGAAAACACCCGCCAGCAGTTCGCACTGAATCTCGATCAACGAACCGCTTTGGAGCGCCGCAAGGAGGATTTGGAGAACTTCGCCAAGCGCACCGCATCAGGCGAATACCCCGAAATCGAACTCAAGCGTCGCACGGAGGAGTTTGCGATGTTTCAGGAAGGACAGTCGCGCGAGCGACTGGGTCGCGAACAGCAACTCACCAACATGGCCCACGCGATTAAGTTAAAGCAAAAAGACATCGACGATTGCTCGCTGCGCTCTCCGGCCGCTGGAACCATTACGGAAATCTTTGCGCAACCGGGTGAGGTTATCGAGGTTCGCGCTCCCTTGGTTCGGCTTTACAGTGATGCTTTGCTGGTTGAAGCACGAATCAATGAGGAGGATTTTTCGGGGATTCGCCCGGGCTTGGATGCTTCGGTGCGTTTCCTCGCTTACGGACCTGAGCTTTACACCGCCAAGGTGGTGAAGGTGTTGCCCAACGCGGATCCGCAGAATCAGCAGTATCGCGCTTACCTTGAGGTCGAAATCGCCGCCGACCGGCTCATTCCCGGCTTGAGCGGCGAAGCCAGCATCTTGCGCAACCGGCGAACCAATACGCTCGTCGCACCGCGCGCTGCTTTGCTCAACGGCGCGGTCTTCGTGGTTGAAAACGACATCGTGCGTCGGCAGCCGGTGGAAATCGGCTTTCGTAGTCTTACCGCCGTCGAAATTCTCAAGGGCGTAAAAGAGGGCGATTTGGTCGCGCTGACGGGGCTGGATGGCCTGCGCGACGGGCAACGTGTGCAGGTGCGGAAGTAAGCTGCAAAGCTGGTAAGCTAATAAGCTAGTAGAGCTAGTAAGTTTCTAAACACCACATGGCAGGCAACGATTCATGGCGCGAACTCCAGGTGTGGCAAAAGTCCCACGCCGCTTGCCTGAGCATCTACCGGCATACGGCTTCATTTCCGCCCGAAGAACGATTTGGCCTTACAGCGCAACTACGCGGCTCCGCGCGCTCGCTCCCCACCAACATTGCCGAAGGTAAAGGCCGCGCCACCAATAACGATTACCGCCATTTTCTTATCATTGGGCGTGGTTCACTGGAAGAAACGCGCTACCATCTGCTACTCTCGCGTGATCTTAGTTATCTGAGCGATCCCGACTACATACAACTAGAGTCCAACTATACTGAAATCTCCCGCATGCTCAACGCCCTCATTCGGTCCCTCGGCTAACGCGCCCGCCCACCCTTACCAGCTCTACCAGCTTACCAGCCTTCTACCCAATGTCACCCGCTCTCCTCATCGCGTTACGGTTCCTCAGTGCGCGCAAACGCGCGATGCTGATGAGTCTGGCTGGCATCGTGTTTGGCGTGGCCTTCTTCGTAGTCACCCAGGCTCAGACCGCCGGCTTTGAGAGTTATTTTATCAAGACCATCCTTGGCGTTAATGGCATGGTGCGTATCGAGGATCGCATCCAATCCACCCGCTCGCTAGCCGCCACCCAAGGCAGCGACTTCTCCATCGCGGTTGAGGGTTCGGTGAAATACATACCGGGCGTTCAATACCCGAACGATTTGCTCGGCGCGCTCAAGCGTTTCCCCGAGGTTACCGCCGCTTCGCCAGTCATTCGCGGCAACGCCACGCTGATCGCGAATTTTCGTGAGTATGACGTTAAACCCTACGGCATCGAGTTGGCGTCGTTTGTGAACGTGTCGGATCTCGATACGCAGATTATCGACGGCTCTTTGAGCGCCTTTTCGGAAAACCCGTACGGGCTGATTCTCGGTGTACGTATCGCCAAGCGCATGAATCTTCAGATTGGCGACTCCGTATTGCTCGACGCGGCCGGCGAACCGCAGCGTTTCCGCATCAACGCCATTTACGAAACCGGCATCGACCAAGTAGATCGCGAGCGGGTTTACCTGCATCTGCCCGCCGGCCGTAGCCTGCTCAACAAACCGGTGGGGGCATCGTTTATCCAAGCCAATGTCGTGGCGCCCGAGCTCGCGCCGGCTCTGGCCAAGCGCATCGAAGAGGCCGTAGGCCATTCTACTTTGGCGTGGCAAGAGCGGGAGAAAACCTGGCTGCAGGTTTTCAGTGTATTGCGCATCTCTTCGGCGCTGACCATTTCAACCATCATTTTCATCTCCGGCTTGGGCATGTTTAACACGCTGGTGATGATCGTCGTCGATAAGACACGGGAGATCGCGATTCTACGCTCCATGGGCTATACGCGGGCGGACATCAGCCGCATCTTCATGCTTCAAGGCGGCATTGTGGTGGCTTGCGGCGTGGTCTTCGGCTGTCTTGCCGCCGCCGCTGGCACGTATGCACTTTCGCATATTCCGATTCGCATCCGGGGTATTTTTGCCAGCGACCACTTCGTGGTGCTTTGGGATCCTTGGCACTATGTGGGTGCTGCGGTCATCGCGGTTATCGTGGTGTTGATCGCGAGTTATTTCCCTTCCCGGCGCGCCGCACGCTTGGAGCCGGGATCGATTATCCGGGGGAGTTCTTCGTAGTTGGTAAGCCGATGAGCTAGTAGAGCTAGTAAGCTGCCCATATAACCCATGAACTCACGCCCACGCAGAGCAGTATTCGCAAGCGAACACCCTAGCATTACTAGCTCTACCAGCTTATCAGCTCCCCTCGCTTTATGAGTCTCCTGCGCGTTGAAAATCTCCACCGCTACCTTGGTGAGGGCGATACCCGTTGCCATGCTTTGCGCGGGGTCGGGTTCACTATCGAACCGGGTCGGACCTATGCCATTGCCGGACATTCCGGCTCGGGGAAGAGCACGCTGCTCTATTTGCTCGGATTGCTCGATATTCCTGACCAAGGCCAGATCTGGGTGGGGGATCGCGAGACCAGTCGCCTGACCGACGACGAGCGCACCGCCGTTCGCAACGAGCACATGGGTTTCGTTTTCCAGTTTCACTTCCTGCTTAAGGAATTCACCGCCCTGGAAAACGTAATGCTGCCCATGCGTAAGCTCGGCCGCTTGTCCGAGGAAGCGATGCGAGCCAAGGCTTCCGATCTACTCGTCGCGGTCGGTCTCGGTGATAAAACCCGTCGCCTCGGCACCCAGCTTTCCGGCGGCGAGCAACAACGCGTCGCCATCGCCCGCGCGCTCGCCAACGACCCCGGGCTTATCCTCGCCGACGAGCCCACCGGAAACCTGGATCACACTAACGCCGATCGCGTTTTCGCACTCTTGAGCGACATCGCCCACCAACGCGGGCAGGCTTTGCTGATGGTGTCGCACAATCCCGAACTCGCCTCGCGCTGCGACCAGGTTTTCCGCATGCAGGACGGGGTGATTTTGCCGTGAGTTTTGGCAAAGCAGTAGTGTCCGCGTCTTGCTTACTTAGATAGCCGCCGCGTAACGTTTTTCAATATCGCCAATGGCCCTGTCCTTTTTCTCCAAAACGCCCCCTTCCATCCGTTCGCGTTGCCGCGATGACTCGGCCACCAAGTTGCGCCTGCGTTACGCGCCTTATTATCACGCTCCCGAGTGGCAGGACGGCACCCGCATCCGGCTCGGCGGGCGCGATATGATCATGTTGGCGAGCAACGATTATCTCGGGCTTTCCTTCCACCCCAAGACCATCGAGGCCGCCCGCGCCGCCCTGCTCCAGTGGGGCACGAGCACCACCGGCGCGCGCGTTTCCAACGGCTCCCGTTCCTACCACGTCGCCTTGGAGGAAAAACTCGCCGCCTTTCTCGGTAAAGAGGCCTGCCAAGTCCACTCCGCCGGTTACCTTTCCTGCCTCTCGGCCCTCGCCGCCTTTGCGCAGAAGGGCGACATCATCGTCGCCGATAAAAACATCCACTCTTGCATGTGGGACGGCGCCCGCCTCTCCACCGCCACGCTCGAACGCTTCGCGCACAACAACCCCGACGATCTGCGAGCCGTCGCCGCCGCCTTGCCGGCCGACGCGCCCAAGATGCTCGCCGTCGAAGGCGTTTACTCGATGGAGGGCCACATCGCCCGCTTGCCCGAACTGCTCGCCACCGCCGCCGAGCACAAGATGTTCACCGTGCTCGACGACGCACACGGCTTCGGCGTGCTCGGCCGTCAAGGACGCGGCACCGCCGACCACTTTGGCGTAGCCAACCAGATCGACATCATCTGCGGCAGCATGTCCAAATCGCTCGGCTCGGTCGGCGGTTTCGTGGCCGGAGATCGCGAGCTGATCGAATACCTTCGCACCCACGGCAAACACACCATCTTTAGCGCCGCCCTGCCGCCCGCCCAAGCCGCCGCCGCGTCCGCCGCGCTCGACATCATCCAGACCGAACCCGAACACTTGGCCCGTTTACAGGAAAACACCCGCCGTTACCGCCAGATTTTGGTCGATCTCGGTTTCGACACTTGGGGCAGTGCGACCCCCGCCATCCCGGTCGTGATCGGAGATAAACATAAAGCCTACACTTTCTGGCATGCGCTCATGGAGAAAGGGGTTTTTACCGTAATGTCCATCGCCCCCGCCGTGCCGCCGGGCAAGGATCTGATCCGCACCGCCATTTCCGCCGGCCACACCGATGCGCAACTAGAACAGATCGCCGACGCCTTCGCCTACGCGAAGAAAAAGGCTCTCTGAGCTTTTAAAGCTAGTAAGCTTGAAGAGCTGGTAAGCTGATAAGCTAGTATAGCTGGTAAGGACCAAACCTCCGAATCGATCTGACCCGCCGTCTCAACCAAACCGCCGCCAAAACTATGACGCCCCTCGCCGTCCTTCGTCTTTTCGCCTTGGTCGGGCTGCTGCTAAGCTTCGGTGCGCTGGCGGCTAATATCGTCCAGACGTGGGACACCTTTGCGCCGGCCTACGTCGGCCATTACGTGCAACAACAACTCGCGCGTCCCTTGGTCGGCCTCGGTCTCGCGTTCTTGGTCTTGGCCTTGGCCCGTCCGCTCGCCCGATGGCTCGCGCGCGATTAAGGCTGATCGCGGTCTGCTGTTTCGGCCTCGGGCTTGCCGTCATCGCCGCATATGGCGCGCCGCATCCAGAGGCCGAGGCCGCTTTGACCCGCACATTTACCCTCCAGGGCGTCACCGGCACGCAGCCGGTCGATTCCGGCGGGGGTTATGATTGGGATTGGCGCGGCCCGCGCGACGATCCTGAGTGGGCCTGGTTTTTTAACCGGCACGGTTGGTTTCCCGATTTGCTGGCGGCGTATCAAGACACCGGCGACGTCCGCTACCGTGATGCCTTGCTCGCCACGCTTGACGATTGGATCGTCAAACACCCCGCACCCGGCCGCATCACGTTTTCCCCCGCCTGGCGTCCGCTGGAGGCGGCGCGCCGCCTGACGGAGAGCTGGCTGCCCATCGCGCCTGCCCTCGTCGCTCTGCCGGAGCTTACGCCGGAGCGGGCGGCGCGGTTTCGCGCCAGTCTGGTCGATCACGGCGAGCATCTGCGCTCCCACCACGCGTTTGGCGGCAACCATCTCGTCACCGAGATGCTGGCGCTTACCCGGCTCGCACTCCAGTTCCCCGATTTGCCCGGCGCCGCCGACTGGCTCGCCTATGGGCTCGATCAATTGGCCCGCGCCTACGACGAACAAATCTATCCCGACGGCGCGCACACCGAGCTCTCCACCCATTATCAACGTGTCATTGCCTTAAACTATCAGGAGCTGCTAATCTCCCTCCGCCAATATCAACGAGACGAACTCGCCGCCGCTTGGGGCCCGCGAGTCGAGCGACTTTGGCTGTACGTCGCCGCCGTCATGACTCCGGCCGGAGCCAATCCGCTCAACAACGACTCCGACCGCGAGGACTACCGCGGCCTGCTCGCCAGTCACGCTCCGGCCCTACTCACCCGCCCGTCGCAGACCGTGCATTTTCCCTACGCCGGCCAAACCGTGTTTCGCGGCGGCCCGGAGGCCGCGCAGTGGGCGTTTTTCGAGGCCGGTCCGCGCGGCACGGATCACGACCACGCCGACCATCTGCAGTTCAATCTCGCGCTCGGCGCGGACGAATTCCTGGTGGATAACGGCCGTTACACCTACGCTCCCGGCCCGTGGCGTGACTACTTTGCCGGACCGACCGGGCACAACGTTGTTCTCCTCGAAGGCCGGGGTGCGGATAAGCGGCCGCCCCGAGTTTCGGTGGCTCCGGATGCTCTGCGTTTTCGGCGCGTCGATGGGTTTGAGTTGGCGTGGGGCGACGCGGTTTTCTCCTCCGCCACGAACGCCCGCGCCGGCGACTGGCGGCGCGTGGTGGTTTACGCCCCCGGCGCCGGCTGGGTGGTGATAGACCGCGTTATTACCTTCGGCGCGGCTACCATAACTACGCAGTGGCATTGGGCGCCGGGAGTCACGGTGGCCCAGCCAACCGATCAGGGTAACGTTCGCGCCCAGGCTGGCGCGTCAGTACTCGCCGTCGCGCCACCTGGCGGCGGCAGTTGGCAAACCTTTCGCGGGGTGGAGCCCCTGGCCAAGGTGCGCGGCTGGCACAGCGACCGCTTTAACCTTCGTGAACCGGCCACGCAGACCGACTACGTGCAGACGCTGCGCGGTCCGCAGGTGAACGTCTGGGTGTTTCGACCCGCTGGAGCAGCCAACGAGTCCGGGTTTACCGCTGAGCTGACACCCGAGGGCCGGGTACGGATCCAAGCCGGTACGCAAAGCTTCGTAGTGGAACCCGAAGCCCCCTGAGTTAAGTCGCTTGGAGAGGAATTTCATTTTCGTCGTTCCCGCCGGGGCTGGTTTCGGCCTTGATGCGGCGACTTCATGGAAAACACCTCTCTCACCGGCGCTCAAAAAACCCGCCTGCGCGGCCTCGGCCAGACGCTCGAAGCTTCGCTCAAAATCGGCAAGGCCGGGCTCACTCCGGCGTTTTTTCGCGAGTTCGCCCGCATGCTCGACGCCCGCGAGCTGGTAAAACTTCGCTTCGACGGAGCCGACCGCCACGCCCGCGCCGCGCTCATCGCACAAATCGAAACCGAGACCACCGTCCCCTGCGTCGGAGCGGTTGGCCATACCGCCTTGTTTTATCGCCAAAACGCCGAGCCCGCCAAACGCGTGGTCACGCTCTGATTCCATCGGTCTGGTTGCCGTGGACGCTCTTGCTTTAGTAACCCATCCGCTCGCGCCTTATGGCTGGGATGCGGCGTGGGCCGAGGTCTTCGCCCCGCATGCCGCCGCCGGGGCCGAGCCGGCGCGCGTGGTGGTGGAGCTGCGGCGGCATTACTACGCGGTGGTGACCGCCGCTGGCGAATTGCTGGCCGAGTGTACGGGCAAGTTTCACCACGAAGCGCGGCGCGACCCGAATCTGTATCCGGCGGTCGGCGACTGGGTGGCGGTGTTGCCCAGTCCGGGGGCGGAAGGACGGGCTCAGTTGCACGCGCTTTTGCCGCGTCGCAGCCGGTTCTCGCGTCAGTCGGCGGGAGGCGAGCAATCGCAGCAGATCATCGCGGCCAACATCGACATCGTGTTTTTGGTTAGCGGGCTGGACCGAAACTACAACCCGAAGCGCATCCAGCGTTTCCTGGTGGCGGCGCGCGATTCCGGGGCGCAGCCAGTGATCGTGCTCAACAAAGCCGACTTGCATCCCGACCCCGAGGCAGTGCGCACCGAGATCGAGCGCCTCGTGCCGGGTGTGCCGGTGGTCATCACCAGCAGCCATACCCGGCGGGGTTTAAAACTTTTGGGCGGCCACGCCACGCCGGGGCGCACGCTGGCTTTTGTCGGCAGTTCCGGCGTGGGCAAATCCAGCTTGATCAACCGCCTCGCGCGCGATGCCGAGTTGCCCACCGCCGAGGTTCGGGAGAAAGACGCCAAGGGTCGCCACACCACCACGCGGCGCGAGCTGGTGCTCGCACCCAGCGGGGCGCTGATCATCGACACGCCCGGTATGCGCGAGCTTCAGCTTTGGGATGCCGACGAGGCACTCGAAGAGGCTTATTCCGACATCGGCGAGATCGCGTTAAAGTGCCGTTTCACGAGTTGTCTGCACGAGGACGAGCCGGGCTGCGCGGTGCGCACCGCGTTGGCCGAAGGCACGCTACCTCCGGAACGGCTCGCGAGTTATCGTAAGCTGAAAGCGGAGCAGGCGGCCAAGGCGCCGACCTTGCGCAAGCCGAGTGCGGTCGCGAGCAAACCGAGCTGGAAAAAAAAGGCCGAGGAGCGCACCGCGAAGCCCTTTCGCCATCAGCACCACCGCGAGGATTGAGGCGGTGTTACGGGGTGCGTCGACTCCGCTCTACAACGCTTTTTCCAGGCGGTAGGGAAGGGGACCGCCGGTGCCGGCGTGGGGCGCGATCCAGATTTGGAAATCGCCCGGTTCCACCAACCAACGTCCTTGGCGGTCGGTGAAGCCGAGCGCGGCGGCATCGAGCGGGAAACTCACCTTGCGGCTTTCGCCCGGCGCGAGCGTGAGCGTTTCCCAGCCGCGAAGCTCTTGCACCGGGCGGGCGCCGACACTGCAGGCCACGTCGCGGACGTAAAATTGCGCCACGGTCTGGCCGGGGCGTTTGCCGGTGTTGGTGATGGTGGCGCGCACCACCGCAGGGCCGTCCGGCGGGGTGGAAATTTCCGCCGCGCCGTAGGCAAATTCGGTGTAGCCTAGGCCGAAGCCAAAGGGGAAGAGGGGTGCGCGGGTGAGGTCGCGGTAATCGACCATGGTGGGGCGGCCGGTCATGGCGTGGTTGTAGTAAATCGGCACCTGGCCGCTGGCGCGGGGGAAGGAAATGGGCAGGCGGCCGGTCGGCTCCAGGTCGCCGCAGAGCAGGGCGGCCAGCGCGGGTCCGCCTTGCAGGCCGGGGTGCCAGGCTTGGAGCAGGGCGTGGGCCTGGGCTGCGACGGTGGTGAGCACGAGCGGGCGTCCGCTGAAAACCACCACGACGAGCGGTTTTCCAGTGGTTGCGAGGGCGGCGAGCAGTTCGGCCTGGCGGCCGGTCAGATCGAGGGCGGCGCGGGAGGCGTTTTCCCCCGACCAGCCGCGGGGCTCGCCCACGGCGGCGATAATCACGTCCGCGCGGCGGGAGGCGGCGAGGGCTTCGGACCAGCGTTTTTTCGCCTTGGCGGCGTCTACCTCGGCGGCGGGATCGCTCACGAGGGTGCCGTCGGTGAGGGCGCGGGTGCGCGGGCCGGTTTCGAGGAGTTCACAGCCGAGGGCCACGTCGAGGCGGGTGGTGGCGGGCAGGCGCTGGCGGAGAGCGGCGGCGAGGGTGACGACATCGCTCGGACGGCCGTGGCCGGGCCAGGTGCCGAGCATCTCGCCGGCGTCGTCGGCGAGGGGGCCGATGAGAGCGATGCGGCGGGCGGTGGTGGCGAGGGGGAGCGCGCCGGTGTTTTTCAGCAACACGATGGAGCGGGCGGCGGCTTCGCGGGCGGTGGCGAGGGCGTCGGGCGCGAGGGCCACGCGGTCGAGGGCGGCGGGGTCGGCGTAGGGTTGGGTAAAGACACCGGCGCGGAGTTTACCGCGGAGCACGCGGCGCACCGCCTCGTCGAGCACCGCGGGGGAAACGTCGCCGCGAGCGAGCTGGGCGGGCAGGGTTTCCTCGAAGGTGGTGCTGACCATTTCCATGTCGTTACCGGCGCTGAGGGCGAGGCGCGCGGCGGCGGCGCGGTCTGCGGCGTAGCCCCACGCGACGGCTTCCTCAACGCTGGTCCAGTCGCTGACTACGAAACCGTTAAACCCCCACTCGCCGCGCAGGATATTGGTCAGGGCGTGGTGGTCGGCCACGGCAGGTATGCCGTCGGTGGCGTTGAAGCCGCTCATAACGCTAAGCGCGCCGGCGGCGACCCCGGCCTGGAAGGCGGGCAGGTGGGCGTTGCGCAGACTGAACGGGGTGACGTCAGTGCTGTTGTAATCGCGACCGCCGACGGTGGCGCTGTAGCCGACGTAGTGCTTGAGGGTGGCGGCCACGCGGTCGGGCGCGGCGGGGTTGTCGCCTTGAAAGCCGCGTACCGAGGCGGCGGCGAGACGGGCACCGAGGTAGGGGTCTTCGCCGAAGGTCTCGGCCACGCGGCCCCAGCGCGGGTCGCGGGCGAGATCGCACATGGGGGCGAAGGTCCAGTCGATGCCGGCGGCGCGGGTCTCGCGGGCGGAGACGGCCTGGGCGCGCTCGACCAGCGCGGCGTCCCAGGCGGCGGCGAGACCGAGGGGAATGGGGAAGGTGGTGCGGTAGCCGTGGATGGCGTCGTATCCAAAGATTAAGGGCACGCGCAGGCGGCTTTCTTCGAGGGCGACTTTCTGGAGCTGGTTGCGGAAGGTGGCGGCTTGCTCGTCGTGGGCGCTGAGGATGAAGGAGCCGCGGCGGCCCTCGCGCACCAAGATGGAGGCGGCGGCGACCTCCTCGGGAGTGTTGATCACGCCTTGGGAGAGCTGGCCGATTTTTTCCTCCTGGGTCATGAGGGAGAGCAGGTCGTTGACCTGGGTTTCGTTCACGGGGGGAAGTGTGGCGGGCGAGATCAGGGGAAGTCCAAGCATGAGGATTAGGTGAGCGGGGCGGAGCATGCTGCGCGGGTGATGGCGTGGGTCGATTTAGTGAACTTCAGGAGGTAACCACGTCTCGGAGTCCGGCGAGCGATCCGGAGGAAAAATTTTCGAGGTTGGCCAAGAATAGCGCGACAAGGGCGGCGTCTTGGTCGGAGCGGCCACCGGCGGAGTGCGGGGTGAGCCAGCAGTTTTTCGTGGTCCAGAGCGGATGGCTCGGGGGCAGGGGTTCGGTGTCGAATACGTCGAGGTAGGCACCGCCGAGGCGGCCGCTTTCGAGGGCTTCGATCAGGGCGCGTTCGTCCACGGTGGGGCCGCGGCCAATGTTGTAGAAAAACGCGCCGGGTTTCACCAAGGCGAGGCGGCGGGCGTTAATGTAGCGGTGGGTGGCGTCGTTTTCCGGCAGCACGTTGATTATGTGGTCGGCAAGCGGGAGCACGGCGGAGAGCTTTTCTTCGGCGATGATGTGCACCCCGGCCTCGCTGTAGGTGCGGCGGCGCAGGGCGTAGATTTTCATGCCGAAGGGGGCTAGCAGCTCGACCAGGCGTTTGGCGATGGTGCCGTAGCTGAGGAGAAGCACGGTCTGGCCGTTGAGCAGGCGGGATTCGGCGCGGTGCTCGAAGTATTTCCAGGCGCGGGTGGTGCTTTGTTCGATCACCGAAGCGGGCAAGGCGCGGCTGAGGCCGAGCATCATGGCGAGGGCGTGTTGTGCGCAGGGTTCAGCGAAGACGGAGGAGGCGTTGGTGAGGACCGCGCCCCGGGCGCGCAGGGCCTCGCGGGTTTCCTCGTTGTCGTAGCGGGTGTAGCCGGCGGAGGTGAGGGCGATCCATTTTAGCCGTGGGCTGGAGCGGCAGATGGCGGCGTCGGGCTGGCCGAAGGCGATGTCGGCGGCGGCCAGCATGGGGTCGGGCGCGGCGGCGGCGAGTACGGAGGCGGTGGTTTGGGCAGAGACGACGAGACGGTGGCCGGCGGCGGCGATTGCGGTTTCAAGCCGGGCGAGGGCGGCGGGTTCTAGTGCGGCGTTGGTCCAGATGACGAGGGGGCGCGGCGAAGGCACGGGGGCGGGAGGGAATTTATTCGGTCTCGGTAAAGCTGCACACCGCCTGCACGCGCAGGCCGGCTTCGCGAAGTTTGCTGGAGCCGCCGAGCTCGGGCAGGTCGATGATGGCAGCGACGCCCACGACCTCGGCGCCGAGGGAGCGGATGAGGCTGGCGGCGGCGAGCACGGTGCCGCCGGTGGCGATGAGATCGTCCACGATGAGCACGCGGTCGCCGGGTTTGCACGAGTCGGCGTGGATTTCGATCGAGGCGCGGCCGTATTCGAGGGCGTAGTCGGCGCCGACGGTGCGGTGGGGGAGTTTGCCTTTTTTGCGCACCAGCATGAAGGGGCGGTGGAGTTGGTAGGCGAGCGCGCCGCCGAGGATGAAGCCGCGCGCGTCCACTGCGGCGACGAGGTTGACGCCAAGGCGGGTTGCGTCCCATGCGATGGTTTCCACGAGGATGCGGAAGGCTTCGGGGTCTTGGAAAAGGGTGGTGACGTCGCGGAAATTTACCCCGGGGGCGGGCCAGTCCCGCACGGTGCGGATTTTGGATTTCAGTTCGGCGGCGGGATCGAGGTGGGACATGGGCGAAAGAGCGGGGAGCAAGAAGCTTGGAGCGAGGAGTTCGGAAAGATAGCGGGGAGAAAAGACAAAGTAACCTAATAGGTTACTTGATGTTTGAGCGGGCGGGGCGTTGAGCGAGAAATTACCAGTGAAAGCGGGTGAATTGCAGAAGTGGGTAGAAAGACAAAGTAACCCAATAGGTTACTTGATGCTTGGGTGGGTTTTGGTGGGGCCTTGGGCGTGGAGGGTGCGGGCGCGGGCGAGGACGTGGGTGAGGAGTTCGGTGTGTTCGACGGCTTCGTGGTCGTCGGCGTGGACGAGGCCGGCGCCAAAGGGCGGGGTGTCGGCGCTGCCGTCGGCCCAGTGCGCCCACTCCACCCCTACGGTACGGGGGTCGCGGCAGGCAGCGATGAGGGCTTCGCGGCCCGAGCGGAGTAGACGCTCCAGGCGGGTGGGGCCGGTGCCGTCACGCACGGGCAGGCGGCAGAAATCGCCGTGGTTAAGACCGCCGCCAGTCACCCATTGGGGCATGTCGTGGCTGGCTTCGCTGGCTTGGATGGAAAAGGTGTCGCGGGCGTGATGTCGCCAGGAGACGGCGTCCATATCGGGCCAGATGCAGGCTTCGCGCACGCCGGATGGGGGGCGGGAGGCGAAACGGCAGCCGAGCACGAGGTGGTCGGGATCGGCTTCGCGCAGGGCTCGGCCGGTGGTGGCGAAGTAGCGGCGGGCGACTTCCTGGGCGAAGCGTTGCGCGTCCTCGGCGAAGGCGGGGCCGGAGAGCGGGCGTTCGAGGCGGGTGAGCTGGCGGACGTTTTCGCGGTGGGCGAGGGAGAGGCCCCAGGCGCGTCCGAGGGCGTCGTGGGTGCCGCCGTTGGCCGCGAGCACGAATTCCCAGGCGGCGTGGTGGGCGGAGTAGGCGGGTTCGAGGCTGAGGCAGGATTGGAGCAGGCTGATGCCGCCGGGGGAGTCGCCCCAGCCGAGGGCGTCGTCGGTGAACCAGCCCACGAGTTCGCGGCGGCCGAGCCAGGGGGCGGCGACGGCGGCGGCGTGGGCTTCGGCGGCGAGCGGCCAGCGCGGGTCAAACACGTCGGGCAGGCGCAGGCCGGGGCCATGGAGGAGCGGGGTGTCGGCGCGGCAGAAGTTGGCCAGGGCGGTGAAGTAGAAGCCGCGGTGCATGAGGCCGGGGTCGGCCCAGGGGCCGACGGTGTCCACGCCCCAGGCGTGGAGGCGGGCGACAGTGCTCTTTTCCCAGGCGGCCCCTGTGGTGCCGTAGAGGTTTTCCACCGTTTGGGCGTAGGCGCTGCGGCGCACGGGCGGGGGGCCGGCGCGTCCGTGGCGGTTAACCCCGGCCACGGCGCGCAGCAGGCAGGGCTCGTCCTCGGGGGTGAGCAACCACCAGGAGTTGCTTTGGGTGCGGCCGAGGCGGAAGAAGCCCGGGGTGCCGCGCAGGTAGGCGGTTTTAAAGTCGGCGAAGATCGGACCGCCGCGTCGTGAGGGTTGGCCCATGTTTAGAGTAAAAACACGGGCGGGAGTTCAGCGGCGGCGGTCGGGGCGCTCAAGCTGGAAGCGTTCGCGGGTGGTGGCATAGTCTTCGCCGCCGAGGCGTCCGATGGAGTCGAGCTTGGCGGGATCGACCGCTCCGTCGGGCCCGAGTACGTCGTTGCGCACGTGGACACGGAGGATGTCGGCGATGACGACGTGGGCGGCGAGCGCGCCTTCGCCGACCGGCACGATCTGGCGGACGCGGCACTCGAAGGCGGCGGGGGCGCGGGCGACGCGGGGCGGGCGCACGAGGGTGCTGGGGGTGGACTCGATGCCGAAGGCGGTGAATTCGCTCTCACCGCGCGGGAGGCGGGCGGCGCAGGCATTCATGGCGTCGGCCAGGTCGCGGGAGACGATGTGGACGACGCACTCGGGCACCTCTTCGAGATTGAGCACGGTGTCTTTTTTAACGCCGTCGCGCAGGTTTACTGGGATGAAGAGGAGGGTGGGCGGGTTTGAGGTGACGCCGTTGAAAAAGGAGAAGGGGGCGAGGTTGTTGCGGCCTTGGGCGTCGATGGTGGAGACCCAGGCGATGGGGCGCGGGGTGATGAGGTTGGAGAGCCAGGCGTAGGAGTCGCGGGCTGGGATGGTGTTGAGATCGATTTCCATGGTCCGGTATTTCGTGCCGGCGAAGGGTGGGGAGGCAATGGCGGGGGCTGCGCGAAAATTGGAAAACATTGTGCGCGGGGCGGCGGGGCGAAAGGGTGGGGCCTCCTTTTTCACCGATGCGCGCTGCTTCCGATGCTGTTTCTGTAGTTTCTGTTTCGCCCTTGCAGGCTTCGTTGCGCGCGGCGCGGGCGAATCTGGTGCCCGGGTTGATCTTGCAGGCGTTTGCCGGAGCTTTGGTGGCGGCGTATTTTTTTTCCGGGACGGCGCGGGTAGCGTTGGAGCGGGTGGCGCAGTGGCGGGTGGAGATCGGGCCCTTGTTCGGGGTGGTAACGACGGCGGTGTTCGGGGCGGTGGTGCCGTTTCTGGTGCTGGGTTTGCGGGCGGCGACGCGCGGGCGTTACACCGGGGCGCAGATGGCGGCCTTGACCGCGTTTTGGGGCTACAAGGGGCTGGAGGTGGCGGTTTTCTACGGGTGGCAGGCGCGGGTGTTTGGCGAGGCCGGAGATTTTACCACCATCGCGTTCAAGACCTTCGTGGACCAGTTTGTGTATTGTCCGCTCTTTGCCGTGCCTTGCACCTGGGCGGTTTATGCGTGGGTGGAGCACGGGTTTCAGGTCGGGCCGCTGTGGGCGGAGTTGCGGCGGCCGGATTGGTATGCGCGGTGTGTGCTGCCGCTGTTGGTTGCGACCTGGGGCGTGTGGGTGCCGGCGGTGGCCTTGATCTATGTGCTGCCGACGGCGTTGCAGTTGCCTCTGCAAAACGTGGTGCTGTGTTTCTTCACCTTGCTGGTGGTTTTTATGACGAAGCGGGAGCCGGCGGGCGCGAAATAGCCGAAAACTTAACGGCAATCCTTACCCGTTCGGTGCTTGTGAAGACCGGGCTATCATGGGTGTTTAATAGCCCGGTCCGGGTGATCTTCAGAGGCGGCCTTCGATCAGGCCGAGCGGGAGGGCTTCTGGTTGCTCGGGGCGGGACTGAATCTCGATGCTCACGCCGCTTTTGGATGACTTCTCGAAGGAGTGCATGACTTCGAGCGCATGGTAGGCTAGCGCCCCGCTAGCACGGTGCTTGCGCTTGCCGTTACTGAGAATCGCATACGCGAGGTCGGCGGCACCGATGCTGCGCGAGTTCATCAGGTAACGGTGGCTGAAGGCCTGCGGCTGCCATTCCGAGGTTGCGGGTGTCCAGAGCTGAATGGGGCCGCCAAAGGTGTTTGGATCCGGGGCCTTGAGCGAACCTTCGGTGCCGTAGATTTCGATCGGGCTATGGCCGTGCGCATACACGTCGAAGGAGATGGTCGCGTTAATGACCGCGCCGGAGTGGAACTCCAGCGCCCCCGCGTAGTGAGTGGGAATCTCGACCGGAAGCAATTTGCCGAACTGTTCCTTGCAGGTGGCGACGCGTTGCTCGAAGGCTTTGCTGGTGATGGCGCTCACGCGTTTCACGGGGCCGAGCAGATGCACGAGCGCGGTGATGTAATACGGCCCCATGTCGAACATGGGCCCGGCGCCGGTCTGATAAAAAAACGCGGGGTTCGGGTGCCAGCTTTCGGGGCCGCGACTCATCATAAAGGCGGTGCCGCCAACGATCCGGCCCAGCCAGCCGTCGTCGATCAGCTTGCGCGTGGTCTGGTAGCCGCCGCCCATAAAGGTATCGGGCGCGCAGCCGACGAGCAGTCCCTTGGCTTCGGCGGTGCGGTTGATGTTCTGGCCGTCTTCGAGGCTGACGGAGAGGGGCTTTTCGCTGTGGACGTGTTTGCCGGCTGCAAGCGCGGCCAGGCTGATCTGCGCGTGCACGGCGGGGATGGTCAGGTTAACAACCAGTTGAACCTCGGGATTGGCGAGAAGTTCATCCACGGTCTGGGCCTTGCAGCCGTTCTCCAAGGCTTTCGCCTCGGCTAGCTCGGTCTTGAGATCCGCGCAGGACACGACTTTCAGGACCTCGAAGAGTTTGGCTCCGTTGAAGTAGGCTTGCGAGATGTTGCCGCAGCCGATGATTCCGATTCCGATTTTGCCAGGCATGGTAGGGATGGGTTGGGAGCTTATTTTTTGCCTTGGGCGATTTGATGGGTGGTGAGGTAGCGGTAGCTGTCTTTGACCGCTTGGAGGATGTCGCCGTCGAAGCTGTCGAGCTCGACCGCAATATATTCGGCGTGGAGTGCGGCCTTCGCGGCGGCGAGGAGGGGCACCTGTCCGGAGCCGGCCACGCGGAAGGGAATGGCGTCGCTCACCATGATCTTGCCGCTCTCGGTCTCGGCCTCCTTGAACGTGGCCTGGTTGGAGACGATGCCGTCTTTAAAATGCAGGACTTTGCCGCGCGGGCCGATCTCTCGGATGAAGGTGGCGGGATCGAGACCCGCTCGCGCGACCCAGAATACGTCGGCTTCGTAGAGGACCGTTTCGGGTGTGTTATCCAGAAAGACTTGGTAGGCGCGGCGACCCTCAACGACGGCGAGGTCCCAGTCGTGGTTGTGGTAGCCGACCTGCAAACCGTGCGGCTTGAGGTTGGCGGCGGCCTCGCAGTAGAGCTCGGCCATGGCCTTCACGTTGTCCAGCGAGGTGTAGTGCTCCTGAAATTTGGGAGGGCAGCCGGTGATGAGGTATTTGTGCCCCAGCATGAGGGCTTCCTCGATGATGGCGTTCTTGTTGTCGCCTACTGGAAGGCCGGTGTGGGCGGAGGGCGCTTTGAGGCCGAGTTCCTGGAAAAGCTTCAGGGCCTCCTTCGCGGTGGTGCCGGGATAACCGGCAGGTTCGACGTGGCCGAAGCCGGTTTCTGCAATGGCGCGAAGGGTGCCAGCGTAGTCCTGTTTTGCGAGGTCGCGGACAGTGTACAGCTGAACGGTGATGTGCGGTATCATGGACGGGGTTTGATGGTTGGCTTGTCAAAAACTACGTGGAAAAGTAACGGTTATGACTATAGCAGACGTTATCCCGTATGAATATTGACTAAAACTATGAAAAGCTGGCGAAACCTACCTCTGCGGCTGACACAAGTCGGCACCTACACCAGCCAGATGGGCGGATCGCGGAAACCGGCCTTGGTGGAGCGTAATCAAATGCTGGTGGAGATCATCCTGGAGGGGACGGTTTACGGCTTTGAGGAGGTGCCGGTTTTGCACGGGGAAGGGAGTGTGTTTTGTCATGTCGGTCCGCGGGTATCGGTTTCGATCTCTCCCCCTGAAAGTTACTACAATTGCCTCGTGGTGAGGTTCGAGTGTGAACGGGCGGACGTTGCGTTGGATTGGCCCAGGACTTTTCCATGGAAAGACCGCAAGGCGCTGCATGTTTTCTCGGAGGAAATGCTTCGGGCATTTCACTACTCGGGCTTGGACCGAGAGGTGATAGGCAGCCTTATTTTGGCCCGCCTCGACTTTGAGCTGGAAGGTTCCCGTTCGCAGGCACGGAACCAGGCCATTCACCCTCAGCTGAGTCTGGCGACGGATTTTATCAACAAGCACTATGCACAATCCCTATCGCTGGAGGATGTGGCTGACGCGGCGGGTATCAGTGTGTCTCATTTGCATATGTTGTTCCGGGATCATCTCGGCGAAAGTCCGCACCAATATTTGATTCAGAAGCGCATGCGCATCGCCGGGCACGCCCTGGCCACGGGCGATCTTCCGATCAAAGTCGTCTCCGCCGAGGTCGGCTATCCGAATGCGGAGAACTTTTGCCGGGCATTCCGAAAGTTTTTCGGACGCTCTGCATCCGAATACCGCCAGGCTTACACCCGATAACTTGGGCACTTTCGCGTAGTATTTTAAGAGGCCTAACGTGAAAACTATCGGGAATTTTTGCCCTGCGGGCGGGTCTCATGTAGGGTCCCGACAACTTTGAATTTCATGCGTCCCTTTATGCGTCCTTTTCTCCTCCGGTTTTGGCTTTTGGTGTTCGTCGCTTTGGCACCGGCCAGTTGGTCGCGCGCGCAGGTGGAGGCCTCGTTGGTGGCGCTCAAGGCGACCTTTCCGGCCGACGCGGGCAAAGTCGTGGTCGGGCTGCGGCTGGCGCATCAACCCAAGTGGCATTCTTATTGGGTCGCGCCGGGCACGGGCTTGCCCACCAGTCTGACTTGGGAATTGCCGCCGGGCTGGAGCGCGGGGCCGATTCTCTGGCCGGCACCGCATCGGGTTTACGATACCGGCGGCAATCTCTCGGGTAACGGTTACGAGGGCGTGGTTTATTTGCCGGTTGAGTTGAAGCCGCCCGCCGGGCTGGCCGCCGGGGTACCGGTGACGCTGCGGGTCAAGGCCGAGTGGCTTATGTGCAAAGAGGTGTGCAAGCCGGGCGAGGCGGCGGTGGCGCTCACGTTAACGCCCACTCCGGCCGGTGCGATGACTACGGCCAACGTCACCGATTCGGCTGAGGGCGAGGGTTTGCTGGCGGCGCTCGGCGCGGTGCCGCGTCCCTTGCCGCCGATCTGGCAAGCGACGGCGACCGAGGTGGCGGGAGCGAGTACAGGCCTCGGCGCAGGCGCGGTGGTCAAGGGCAAGATCGTGCGGCTGACCTTGCGCTCGGCCGACGCGCGGCAAGCGGTGCCGGCTGGCCCGTGGTTTTTTGCCGAGGATGCGTTCATCGCCTACGATCAGCCGCAGGTGCGGCAGGAGACACCGCATGCGCATGAGTTTATCGTAGATCTGCCGGTTTCGGATTACGCGGAACCGGCCGAACCGCCGCGTTTGCGCGGGGTGTTGACCTTTGCCGAAGGGCCGGCCTATGCGCTGGATTTACCGGTCGTGGCGGCGGGCGCGATGGCGGGCAACGCGACGAAAGCGGGGGCGGCGCTGGGTGCGGCGGCGCTCGGTGGGGTGTTGGCGGCGGCGTTTTTTGGGGGACTGATTTTGAATCTGATGCCGTGCGTGTTTCCCGTGCTGGGGCTGAAGGTGCTGGGCTTCGTGCAGCAGGCGGGCTCGGATCGCAAAAAAATCACCGCGCACGGGCTCGTTTTCACCTCAGGGGTGTTGTTGTCGTTCTGGTTGCTGGCCGGTGTGCTGGCCTTGTTGCGGGCGGGGGGCGAGCAGCTCGGGTGGGGATTTCAACTCCAGGAGCCGGGGTTCGTATTCGTGCTGGCGGCGGGATTGCTGGCTTTCGCGATGAATTTGTCGGGCGTTTTTGAATTCGGCCTTGGTGCCACCGCTTTAGGCGGCGGCTTGCAGCAGAAGCAGGGTTTGGCGGGTTCGTTTTTCACCGGGGTGCTGGCGACGGTGGTGGCGACGCCGTGCAGCGCGCCTTTCCTTGCCCCGGCCCTGGGGGCTGCGCTGGCCTTGCCGGTGGCTTCTAGTTTCGCGGTCTTTACCGCGATCGGGCTGGGCTTGTCCGCGCCGTATCTGGCTTTGGCGGCGTTTCCGGCGGCGGTGCGGGTGCTGCCCCGACCGGGCGCGTGGATGGAAACGTTCAAGCAGGGCATGGCGTTTTTGCTCTACGGCACGGTGGGTTTGATGGTCTGGATTTTGGCCGGGCAACTGGAGGGCGACGGGCTGCTCGCGGTGTTGCTGGCGCTGACCGGGCTGGCGTTTGCCTTGTGGCTTTATGGCCGGGCGACGGCACCGGCGGTGCGGCCACGTCGGGGCTTGCTGGCGCTTGCGCTGGTGCTGGCGGGAGTGGCGGTGGTTTACGGCTGGCCGCGCGCGGCGGCGGCGGGGGACTTGAAATGGGAGCCGTGGAGTGCGGAGCGGGTGGCCGAGCTGCGGGCGGAGGGGCGGCCCATCTACGTTGATTTCACCGCGCGGTGGTGTTTCACCTGCCAGACGAATAAAAAGGCGATCTTCGCCGGGCCGGGCTCGGAGGAGTTGCGCAAGGTGATGCGAGAGCGGCGCGTGGCGCTACTGCGCGGGGACTGGACCAACCGCGATCCGCTTATCACGGCGGAGTTGAAACGTTGGGACCGGGCGGCGGTGCCGTTTAACTTGGTTTATCTGCCGGGCGTGGCGGAGCCGAAGGTGCTGCCAGAGCTGTTAACGGCCGCGACGGTGCGGACGGCTTTGGTCGATTGAGGCGCGAGGGCGTTATCTAACATGCCTGAACTCGCCGAAGTTGAATACATGCGCCGCCGCTGGAATCCCGGTATCGGTCACTTGGTGGCGACGGTGCGTCTGCATCCGCGCGCCGGAGTTTTCAAAGCCTGCGATGCCACCGAACTCGCCCGCTGGCTGCCCGGCGCAAGGTTAGAGTCGTCGGCTGCGGCGGCCAAGCAGATGGTGTTTCGCCTTACCGCCGCCGATGCCGCGCGCACGCCGCTTTGGCTGGGGGTGCATTTGGGCATGACGGGCGAACTCACGGTGCGGCCGGCTGGTTTGCCGGACAAAAAGGCGGAGCACTTGATTCTCGATCAGCCTGAGGCGCGGCAGTCGTTGGTGTTTTCCGATTTTCGTATGTTTGGCCAGGTGCAATTTCACGCCGGGGCCGAAGCGCCCGGGTGGTGGGCGGGCATCGCACCGGCGGTGACTTCGGTTGAGTTTACGGTGGAGGCGGTGGCGGAGTTTTTGCGACGACGGGCGCGAGCGCCGCTCAAGGCGGTTTTGCTCATGCAGGAACGGTTTCCCGGGATAGGTAATTGGATGGCCGACGAGATTCTGTGGCGGGCGGCGCTGCATCCGGCGCGGCGTTGCGGCGAGCTTACACCGGCTGAAATCAAGAAACTGCATCGCGAGACGGTGTGGGTGGCCGCGCAGGCGCTGCGGCTGATTGGTGAGGCGGATCCGTCCACGCCGCAGTGGCCCGATCCGCCGGACGACTGGCTTTTTCAGCATCGGTGGGCGGAGGGCGGGAGGTGCCCGCGCACGAAAAAACCACTCGAACGCGCGACAATTGGCGGACGCACGACCTGTTGGAGTCCGGCCCGGCAAAAGCTTAGCCGTTAAATAATTCACGAGCATTTAAACGCCAGCCCTCCAGCCTCAAGTAACCTATTAGGTTACTTGAGGCTGGAGGGCGAAGAATACGGAGAACTCAGTTTGGGGGGGCGATGGCCGGGGGGATGACGGGGGGAAGCTTGGGGGCGACTGGGAAGAAACGCCGTTGATCCGGGGGAGATCCGTGCGACACAGTTGTAGCTCTTTCCCGTCATGTTTCTGCATCCTTATTCAAAACTCCTTTTCATCGGTGACTCCATCACCGATGCCGGTCGTGAGCCGATGGGCGAGCCTTCGCCGTGGGGTAGCGCGGCTTTGGGGCGGGGTTACGTGGCTTTAGTCGAAGCGTGGCTCACGGCGGCGTTTCCGACGGCGCGTGTGCGGGTGTTTAACCGCGGCACCTCCGGCCACACCGTGCGCGATCTCGCCGCCCGCTGGCAGGCCGACGTGCTCGATCTGAAGCCCGATTGCGTCGCGGTCATGATCGGCATCAATGACGTGTGGCGGCAGTTCGACACCCCGTTGCGCACCGAGACTCATGTGCTGCCTGACGAATATGAACGCACGCTCGGCGAATTAGTGGAACGCACTTTGCCGGCGTTGGCCGGGCCGGACCGGCTGTTGCTGGCTACGCCGTTTTTTATCGAGGGCAATCGCGCTGACGCCATGCGGGCGCGGATGGATGAATACGGAGCGATTGTGCGGCGTTTAGCCTCTCGTTACAGCACGCGTTTTCTGGATACGCAGGCGGCCTTCGATGCGGTGCTGGCGCACACGCATTCGGCCAGTCTGGCTTGGGATCGGGTGCATCCGCAGCCGGCCGGGCACATGATTCTGGCGCGGGCTTTTCTCGCTGAGTGGGGCGCGCTCTGATGTCTGCCCCTCACGGAAAAATCCGGCTTGATGAATTGTTGGTGGCGCGCGGTCTCGCGCCGACGCGCACCAAGGCCAAGGCTTACGTGATGGCCGGGTTGGTGCGCAGCGGGACCGAGCGGCTTGACAAACCGGGACGCGAATACCCGTCGGATTTTCCGCTCACACTGGTGCAGGCGGAGCGCTTCGTTTCGCGCGGTGGGGAAAAACTCCAGGGCTGGCTGGACCGTTTCGGGCTCGATCTGCGCGGGGCGCACGTGCTGGACGTGGGGGCGTCGACGGGTGGCTTTACGGACTGCGCGCTTCAGGCTGGGGCGGCGGATGTGGTTTGTATCGACGTCGGCCGGGCGCAGTTGCACGGGCGTTTGCTGGCGGATCCGCGCGTTACTAATTTGGAGCAGGTGAATGCGCGCACGCTGGATCCGGCGATTTTGCCCCGGGCGGAGTTTGATGCGGTGGTGATGGATTTATCGTTCATTTCGCTGCGCAGCGTGCTGCCGGCGGTGTGGCCGGTGGTGCGGGCGGGCGGCACGCTGGTGGCGTTGGTGAAGCCCCAGTTCGAGGCGGGCAAAGCCGAGGTGGACAGGGGCCAGGGCATCATCCGCGACCCGGTGGTGCAGCAACGGGTTTTGGACGACATTCAGACTTTCGCGCTCACACAACTGTCCGGGGCCGAGCTGGTCGGCACGATGGACAGTCCTATCACCGGGACCGATGGTAATCGCGAGTTTTTGCTGGGATTAAAAAAAGCGGGTGTCGCGCACACGTAACGCATTGGCCGTTGGACATTCGTCGGCGAGTTAGGCAAGTTGACTTCACGCATGACCCCCATCCGCCGTCTCGCCTTTGTGGTTAACGAACAGAAAGTCGGCGCGTGTGATTTGGCGTCGGATCTGGTGGCGTTGGCCGAGGCCGCGGGGGTGAACACGCGGGTGACGCATGCGTTTCCATTGCCGACTTCCCATCTGCGCGATGTCAATGCGTGCTGCGTAATCGGTGGCGACGGCACTTTGCTGGGTGCGGCGCCGGCAGCGGCGGAGGCGGGAATTCCGCTTATCGGGGTGAATCGCGGTAGCTTGGGCTTTTTGACGCCGTGGGCGGCGGATGAGGCGCGGGAGTGTTTTACGACTTTGCTGGCGGGCGACTACGTGACGACCGAACGCGCGTTGGTGACGTGTCGTTGCGGCGAAGGCGAGCGGGTGGCGGCCTTGAACGATATTTTGATCAAGGATGCGTCCAATTCGCGCTTGGTGCGGCTGGAGGTGTTTGCTGACGACGAATTGGTGACGGACTACCTTTGCGACGGTCTTATTTTTAGCACGCCGACGGGTTCGACCGCGTATAACTTATCGGCCGGCGGGCCTTTGATTCACCCGGCGGCGGAGGTGTTGGCGATGACGCCGATCTGTCCGCATACCCTGAGTAACCGGTCGATTATTTTTTGCGCCGGGGTGAAGTTACGGGTGCATAATTTATCCGATGCGGCGACGGGTTTAATTGTGGCTGCGGATGGACGTTTGTTGCCCGCTCCTGCGCCGGATGCGGCGATTGAAATCGCGCTTTCGCCGTATCGCCTGCGCTTGATTGAACGGCGCGATCACAGCCACTTCGCGGTGGTACGGGCCAAGCTCAAGTGGAGCGGCGGGGCGGCGGCTGATAAGCGTTAAACTGAGTAAAAGGCGGCGAGGCGGGCGGCGTTTTGGTGGGCGTCGAATTCGCGCTCGACCCAGGCGCGGGCGCCGATGCGCAGGCGTTCGGTTTGGGCGTCGTCGTCACGCAGCTCGCGGAGGATGTTAACCCAGGCGTCGGCGTCTTCGGGAGCCACGACGCGGCCGGTTTCGCCTTCGCGAATGGCCTCGGTGGTGGCGGCGGCGGGGGAAGTGACGACGAGCACGCCGGCGGCCATGGCTTCGGGGATGACGTTGGGCAGGCCGTCGCGGTCGCCGTCGGCGGCGACGACTCCGGTGTGGAGCAGCACGTCGGCCCACGAGCGCAGTTCGGCCACTTCGGCTTGGGGGCGGTGGCCGAGGAGAGTCACGCAGTCGGTGAGATTGGCGGCGCGCAGGGCGTGTTCCAGTTCGGCGCGCAAGGGGCCTTCGCCCGCGATGCGGGCCTCAAAGGCGATACCGGCGGCGCGCAGGGCGGCGTAGATGCGGACCTGGTGTTCGAAGCCTTTTTTGGGCACGAGACGGGCGACGCAGAGCAGGCGCAGCGGGGTTGTGGCGCGGTCGGGGCGCAGGGGTTTGAGCGCAGGCAGGGAGGTGAGGCCGCGGCGGATGACGTGGATTTTTTCTGGGGTCACGCCTTTGGCGCGCAGGGTGGCTGCGCCCATCTCGGTGGAAGTGTGAACAAAAAGGGCGGGGGCGAGTTTTTCGCGCAGCCAGCCGTCTCCGCCGTGACGATACAAGTCGTAGGCGTGCCCGGCGCCGCTGAAGGGGTGTCCGTCGAGCCGCCAGAGCAGCCAGGCGGCGGCGGAGGGGCCGCCGCCCCAGACGGCGTGGACGTGGGCCGGACGCAGGCGGCGAAACTCGGCGGCGTGGGTGAGGGCGAAGCCGAGGCTGATGAGGTTTTCGCCGAGGTTGAGCAGGGAAGGCGGACGGCGAAGCGCGCCGCGCAGCAGCTCGGCGGTCGCGCGGGGGCGGCAGAGGACGAGCCAGGGTAGCCACCAGAGCAGAGTGGCGAGTTTCCACTTGGGGAAGAGGCGTACCGGCCGGCCCTCGAAGGTGGGTTCGCCACCCCAGATGGAGTAGAGACGCAGGTCGAGACCGAGGGCGAGCAGGCCGGAGACCTCGCGCTGGATGAAGGTTTCGGTGTTTTTGGGGAAAGTGGTGAAGAGATACGCGATCACCGGCGCGCCTGGTGGGGGGCTCATCGCAGGTCGAAGTAGCGGGCCTGGATGGCGCGGCGCAGGGGCTCGGAGCCGAGGCGGGCGAGCAGCGGGGCGAGGCGGGCTTGAAAAAAGGAGCCGGAGCGCACGATGCCGGAGCGACCGCGATGGAGGGCGCGAACGAGGTCTTCGGCGGCGACGTCCACGGTGGGGGCGGCATCGTGCATGGCCTCGAAGCGCCGCCAGACGCGGGCCCAACGTGGGGCGGGCGGTTGGGTGCTGCCGGGGCTTTGCACGACGGCAGTGTTGAAGGGGGTGCGGAAATCGCCGGGGCGAAAATCGACCACGGATACGCCGGTGCCGGCGAGTTCGTAGGCGAGACTGAGGCTCCAGGCGGAGAGGCCGGCTTTGGCGGCGTTGTAACCGCTCATGCCGGGGATGGGGAATTCGACCGCGAGTGAGCTGATGTTGACAATCGCGCCACGGCCCCGGGTGCGCATGGCGGGCAGGGCGAGCAGGGAGAGGCGGAGGGTTTGGGTGAGCAGGGCGTCGAGCTGGGCGTCCCAGACGGGGAAGGGCTGGCTTTCGACCGGGCCGAAGACGCCGTAGCCGGCGTTGTTGACCAAGAGATCGAAACCGCCGCCGGCCTCGGTCTGGGCTTGGTTGAAGGCGGCGGCGGCGGCATCGCCCTGGGCGAGGTCGAGCGAGACGGGGTGAAAACCGGGACGGGCGGGCAGGCGGGAGGCGTCGCGAGCGGTGCCCCAGACCTCCACGCCCTCGGCGAGCAGGCGGGTGGTGAAGGCCGCGCCAAGGCCGCTGCTGGCGCCGGTGACGAAGGCGCGCGGGTAACGCTCGGAGAGAGGGCGGGCGGGCATGGTGTGGCCTAGGCGACGTGACCGAAGGCCACGGCGACATTGGCTCCGCCGAAGCCGCTGCTGTTGTTGAGCACGGCGCGCAGGGTGGCGGGCTCGGTGGTGCGGGGGATATTCAGGCCGGCGGCGACGGGGTCGATTTTGGCGATGTGCGCGGAGCCGGGGATGAAGCCGCGTTTGAGGGCGAGGGCGCAGAAGGCGCTCTCCATCGCGCCGGCGAGGGAGAGGCCGTGGCCGGTGAGGGCTTTGGTGCTGCTCACCGCCACGCGGGCGGCCTCGGGGCCGAGCACGGTGTGGAGGGCGCGGCATTCGGAGGCGTCGCCGATGGGGGTGGAGGTGGCGTGGGCGTTGACGTAGTCGAGATCGGCGGGGGTGAGGCGGCTGGCGGCGAGGCAGCGGCGCATGGCCGAGGCGAGGCCGAGTCCTTCGGGGTGGGACATGGCGACGTTGTGGCCGTCGGAGGCCTGACCCCAGCCGAGGATTTCGCAGTAGGGCTGGACGCCGCGGCGGAGAACCTCGGCTTCGCTTTCGAGGACGAGGACCACACCGCCGCCGGTGCCGACGAAGCCGTCGCGGGCGGCGTCGAAGGGACGGGAGGCGGTGGCGGGGTCGGGGTTGAGGGAGAGGGCCCGCATGGAGGCGAAGGGCAGGATGGTCTCCACGTTGCCGTCCTCCGCGCCGACCACGAACATGCGGTCCTGGCGGCCGAGGGCGATGTCATCGACGGCGAAGCCTAGGGCGTGGGCGGAGGAGGCGCAGGCGGAGGCGAAGCCGGTGGAGGAGCCTTTGATTTTCCAGTGGGCGACGAGGTTGAACTGTACCGCGCCGGCGATGCTGGCGACGACGGCGAGCGGGGGGCAGCGCATGACGCCGTGCTGGTGCATACGCTGGATGTTGGCGGCGAGCAGGCGGGGAGAACCGGCGGAGGCGGCGTAGAGACCGGTTTGGTCGTTGGAGACGTCGGCGGGCGCGAGGCGGGCGTCCGTGATGGCCTGTTGAAGGGCGCAGGAAGCGTAGAGCACGTGGGGGCTCATGCTGCGCAGGAGTTCGCGTTTGAAGGCGTAGCCGGCGGGCAGGGTCCATTCCTCGGGGTCGTTGGAGGTGGTGTCGAAGCCTTTGACCGTGCCGGAGACCTTGACCGGGATGCCGGCGGCGGCGAAGGGCGAGTAGGGCTCGATGCCGTTACGCAGTTCGCGCAGGCTTTGTTCTACGGCGACGGAGTCGTTGCCGATGCTGGTGATGAAGCCTAAACCGGTAACAAAAACGCGGGCCATTTGCGGGCAGTGAGCGGCAAAGTGGGGGGGCGGGGAAGCCCATTTTCGCGGCTTATGTTGAGGCGGGGCCGAAGGTGAGGGTGATTTCTTCGGCGCCGACGGCTTTCTGGCCGCCGACGCGGATGACGCCTTCTAGTACGGCAAGGGGGGCTTTGATGCGGCGTGGTTTGATCGAGAGTTCCAACACGTCGCCGGGGCGGCAGACGCGGTGGCAGCGCACGCCGTCGCAGGAGGCGAAGAAAATCGTGGTGGGGTCGATCGGGCCGGTGGCGGCGGATTCGGGCAAGCCGGTGAGCAGGTAAAATACGCCGAGTTGACCGAGGGCCTCCAGCATAACGGAGGCGGGCATGACGGGGTTGCCCTTAAAATGTCCGGCGAGGAAAAACTCTTGGCCGGTGATGGTATAACGGCCTTGGGCTCCGGAGGGGCCGACGGTGGCTTCGTCCAAAAACATGAACGGCGGCGCGATCGGCATGCGCGCCAAGATCGCTTCAGTCGGAAAAAAAACCGGTGCGGCGGGCTCCACGTAACAGGCGCTCAGGCTTGAGCGGCGGCGGGTGGGTGGTCGCCGACCGGGGAAGCGGGGGAGGTATCCAGGCCGGCGGCCTTGCGGTCGATGAAGGTGCGGATGTCGCCGACGGTGAGCAGGCCGCGCAGCTCGTCGTTGGAAATGGTCAGGCCGACGACCTCTTCGACCAACATCACGATTTCCATCATGGTGAGGGAGTCGAGCCCGAGGTCTTCGATGAGGCGCAGACTCTCGCCGCCCTCGGTGAGTTTGGCGCGGAGTTCAGGATCGACGTAGCGCTCGATGATGCCGACCACGACGGGCAAGGTGTGGGCGGGGTCTTTGGTTTGCCGGTAGGCCAAGGCGGCCTGAATGGTCTGCTCGGAGCAACGCCGCAAACTGTCGCGCAATTGCGCTTCGGTAACTTGATCGGGGGCGGTGGAGGAGGTTTCAGGAGGCTGTGACATCTCGGTAAAAGCGGCTAGTGTGCAAAATTAAGAGAAGAAAGCACGGTTCATTCCGGCCAAGACAAATATTCATACTTTTGCGATGGGTGTGTTTATCTGCTTGCGGCTTTCGTGGCGGGTTTCGGTTTCTGTGGGGCTTCGCCCATGTCCCGTACTGGTTTTCCTTTGTTTATCTTAACGCATGAGTTCTACCCCAAGCGGGGCGGAATCGCGACGTTTACGGAGGAGATGGCGCGGGCGGCGGCGGAGTTGGGGCACGAAGTAGAAGTCTGGGCGCAGCAGACGGCGCGCCCGGATGATATTATGGAGTGGCCGTTTAAGATTCGACGTTTGGAGCTTCGGGGCTCGCACGGATGGCGGTGTTGTTTGGCGCATGCGCGGCAGTTGGTGCGGGCGAGGCGGCAGTTGCGCCGTGCGCAGGTGTATCTTTGTGAACCGGGGCCGATGCTGGCGATGATGCCTTTGTTGGCGTTTCGCACCTTTAGACCGCGTAACCTTACGTTAACCTTTCATGGTTCGGAGATTTTGCGGCTGCACGCCAACCCCTTGGCGCGGGTGATGACGCGGCGCTTGATCGCCCATGCGGAGCGGGTGAGTGTGTTGACCGGCTATACGGAAAAAATTCTTCTGGAGCGGTTTCCCGAAGCGGCGACCAAGGTTTTCCGCACCCCCGGGGCCTTGCGGGCTGGTTTTGGGTCGCGGGCGGCGGAGGGGCGAGCTCCGTCGGAAGGGCGGCGTTTGGTGGTGTTGACGGTAGGGCGGCTGCATCCGCGCAAGGGCCAATTGGATACCTTGGAGGCGCTGCGGGCACTGCCGTCCGAGTTGCGGGCGCGGGTGGAGTATAGATTGGTCGGCACGGCATCGCGTCCGGGTTATGAACGGCGCTTGCGCGAAGCGGCGGCGCAGGCGGATTTCCCGGTGGTTTTTTTGGGGGACGTTTCCGACGGAAATTTGGAGTCGATTTATGCGGCGGCGGATATCTTCGCGCTGACGAGTATCGACCATGGCCATAGTGTGGAAGGGTTTGGGTTGGTGTATTTGGAGGCCTCGGCGCACGGGTTGCCGGTGGTGGCGCACCGGGTGGGCGGGGTGCCGGAGGCGGTGGAAGACGAGGTAACCGGGTTGTTGGTGGCGCCGCATCGGCGGGCGGAACTGACTGGGGCCTTTGCGCGTTTGCTGGAGGATAAAGCGTTACGCGAGAGGTTGGGGGCGGCTGGGCCGGAGTGGGCCCGGCGGCATACTTGGGAACACTCGGCGCGTTTGTTGTTTGGCACGACCGAAGAGGCGGCCTTGTCCTTGGGCGAATGAGTGCGTTGCGGATCCGAATCGTGCAGGACGTGCTGCGTAGCGGGGGAACCGAAAGGCAGACGGTTTTGCTGGCGCAGGCGTTTCGCGCTGCCGGCCATGAGGTTGGCGTGGTGACCTTTCGGCCGGGTGGAGTGCTCGCGCCGACGCTCGCGCCAGTGTCGGCTATCGCGTTGCAACCCTTTGATCTGGGTTTGAATTGGTTCGCACCGGGCTTGGTGCGGACTTTGCGCCGCGAGCGGGCTGATGTGGTGCTACTTATGGGCCGGATGGCCAACAGCCACGGGGCGCATTTGGTTGCCGCGCTGCCTGAAGCGGTGGTGGTGGGCACGATGCGCACGGGCAAGACACTGCCGCGTGGGTTCCGGCGGAGTTTGCCCAAAGTGGCTCATGTGGTGGCTAATAGTGCGGAGTCGGCGCGGGTTTTAGTGGAACGCTATGGACTGGCGGCGGAGCGGGTGAGTGTGATTCACAACGCGTTGGTGTTTCCGCCGGTCGGCGAGGCAGGTGGGGATGGAGTGGAGCCGAGACGATCTGTGGCAGCGGAGAGTTTGCGCCGGTCAGAGGGCGTGGGGGGCGGAGCGGTGGTATTGTTATGTGTGGGTATGTTTCGGGCGGAAAAAAACCAACGCGCCCTGATTGAGGCGGCGGCTCGGTTGTCGGCGATCGGAGTGGATTGGCGACTTTGGTTTGTGGGGGAGGGGCCGGAGCGGGCTGCATGTAGCGCTTTGGCGGAGAGGCTGGGTTTGGCGGAACGGATTCGGTTTTTCGGGTTTCAAGCTGACCCGCGGCCTTTTTATGCGGCGGCAGATTTGGCGATTCTGGCTTCACGGGCCGAGTCGTTGTCGAATTTCCTGATCGAAGCGCAGGCCCATGGTTTGCCGGTGGTCGCCGCGCGGGCCACCGGAGTGGATGAGTGCATCCATGAAGGCGTGTCGGGCACCTTGGTTCCGGCTGATGATACGGGGGCGTTCGCCGGCGCGCTGACACGCTATCTCGTTGATTCGTATGCTCGGACCGCTGCTGGTGCTGCTGCCGCGAAGTTTGCCCGGACCGCGTTTGCGCCGGTCGAGCGGGCGCGTGATTACCTAGCCTTGTTTGTCCGGCTGCGCGGAGAAAGCTGTATGACCGTCCCAAAGACGTAGGCTTAGTTACCGGGAAATTTTTTCATAGTAAGGCACGGTCCGTGCTGAACGTTTGCCTCCCCTTCCGGCTTTTTCGCTGGATGGTGAAACCCCTTCTGGTTTTGAGCGTCTTTGACTTCAAGCCCGGTTTGGCTTTTTTTAAGTTACTAAATATCAATTTCTTGCAGTTAAAATGAAACATCCCGTTCGCATCGCAGTCATCGCGTTAATCGTGCTGGCTGCTGGCTCCTCCTATTTTTTATTAAAGCCCAAGGCTCCAGCCGAGTTGGCCAAAGCTCCTGATTCTGCACCAGCTGCGGCGGCTACGGCGGGCGCGCCTTCAGGCCCAGGTGCGGGTGGCGGGGCCAAGGCTCCCGGCGGAGCCCCTGGCGGAGCGGGCGGCGGAGCACGTCCTCCGGGTGGGGGCGGCGGTGGCGGCGCAGGCGGTGGTGGTGCCCCGATCTCGGTCACCGGGGTGAAGGTGCAGCCGGTCTTGTTTGCCGAAACGATTGCGGCCAACGGCACGCTCCGCGCCGAAGAAAGCGTTGAACTTCAGACGGAAGTGAACGGAAAGATCGTGGCTTTGAATTTCAGCGAAGGCACTCCGGTGAAGGCCGGGGATGTTTTGGTGAAAATCGATGATTCCAGTCTGGTTGCCAGTTTGCGTCGCGCCGAGGCGCGCCGCGAGCTTGCTCGTTTCCGCGAGCAGCGCTTGGCCAAGCTGGTTGATGAGGGTGGCGTGAGTAAATTCGACTACGACGCCTCCCGCAGCGAACTGGCCGTGCAGGAAGCCGAGTGCGCGTTGATTCTCGCCGATATTCGCAAAACCGAAATCCGCGCGCCTTTTGAAGGCGTTGTTGGTCTGCGCTTTGTCAGTCTTGGAGCCTACGTCAATCCGACCACGCGCATTGCTACCTTGCAACGGGTTGCGAACCTCAAAGTGGATTTCTCCGTACCTGAGCGTTATGCCACGCGAATTCATGCGGGTGCGCCGGTATCCTTCAAGGTTGCGGGCAGCCCTCGCGTTTTCACCGGCGAGGTTTACGCGGTGGAGCCACGCATCGATGTAGGCACCCGCACGCTTCTGCTCCGCGCCAAGTGCACCAATCCCGACCTCGCGCTCATTCCGGGTATTTTCGCCGATATCGAGTTTACGGTTTCCCAGGCTGAAAACGCCCTACTCGTGCCCGCGATCTCGGTGATTTCCGGCCTCGATGAACGCTTTGTCTTTATCGCCAAGGAGGGTAAAGCCCAACGCGTCCGCGTAACCACCGGGCCACGCACTTCGACTCAGGTGCAAATCATCAAGGGCCTCAATCCCGGCGACGTCGTACTCACCACTGGCGTGCAGCAGCTTCGCCCCGGTCTCGCGGTCAAAGTCGATCTCGCCAAGTAAGTTTCTCCGTCCCCCTTTTTCGCCGTGTCTATCGCTTCCCTCAGTATTCAGCGGCCGGTTCTGACGATCGTCTCGTCGCTGGCCATCGTCATCCTCGGCACGCTCTCGATCTCACGCCTCGGCGTGCGTGAGTTCCCCAAAGTGGACTCGCCCGTCGTGTCCATCAGCGCCTCTTATCCGGGTGCGAGCGCCGACGTTATCGAGTCGCAAATCACCGAGCCCATCGAGGCGGCGGTTAATGCCGTGGCTGGTATCCGTGCCATCACCTCCAGCAGCCGCGAGGGCTCCAGCACGATCACGGTCGATTTCGACATTTCCACCGACCTCGAAACCGCTGCCAACGACATCCGCGACAAGCTCGGTGCCGCCGTGCGCAATCTTCCCGTTGATGCCAACCCGCCGGTGGTGAACAAGGCCGACGCCGACGCCCAACCGATCTTCGGCGTGTTTATCTCCAGCAAGACTCGCGACATGATGTCGCTGACCGCCTACGCCGACACCATTTTGGAGCAGCTCCAGACCATCCCCGGCGTTAGTAATATCAACATGATCGGCGACAAGCGCTACTCCATGCGCCTCTGGATGGAGCCCGCCCGTCTCGCCGCCTACAACCTCACCCCGCTCGATGTTCGCCAGGCTCTGCAACGCGAAAATCTGGAGTTGCCCTCCGGTCGCATCGAAGGCGGCCAAGTCGAGTTGAGCGTGCGCACCCTGAGCCGCCTCGCCACGCCGGAGCAGTTTAACAACGTCGTGATCAAACGTAACGGCGACCAGGTCGTGCGTTTCTCCGACGTCGGCTACGCCGAGCTCGGGCCGCAAAACCTGCGCAATACCGTTAAGGTTAAAGACGATCCGCTGATCTCGCTTTACGTCACTCCCCAGCCTGGCGCCAATCAGATCGAGATCGCCGACCAGGTGGCCAAGCGCATCGAACGCCTGCGCAAGGAGCGCCCAGCCGACGTCGAGCTCGAAGCCGCTTTCGACAACACGGATTTCGTGCGCAAGGCCATCCTCGAGGTTACGGAGACCATGGGCATCGCCTTCGTGTTGGTTTTGGTGGTTATCTTTTTGTTTCTGCGCGACTGGCGCAGCACACTCATCCCGGTCATCGCCATTCCGGTCTCCATCATCGGCACCTTCCTGATCATGGACTTGGCCGGGTTCTCGATCAACGTGCTGACCCTTCTCGGCCTGGTGCTCGCCATCGGCCTGGTGGTGGACGACGCCATTGTGGTCTTGGAAAACATCTACGCCAAAATCGAAAAAGGCGTCGCCCCGGTCGAAGCCGGTATCGAAGGCACCAAGGAAATTTTTGTCGCCATTGTTTCCACCACGGTGGCGCTCGCGGCGGTGTTTCTGCCGGTGATGTTCCTGGGTGGTGTCACCGGACGCCTCTTCCGCGAATTCGGCGTCGTGATCGCCGGTTCCGTGCTTATTTCCGCGTTCGTGGCGTTGACCCTGACGCCGATGTTGAGCGTGAAGTTGTTGCGGGCTCACACCCACCACAACTGGTTCTACCGCGTGACCGAACCCTTCTTTGTCGGCCTCAGCCGGTTTTACGAAAAATCCCTCGCTGGCTTTCTTAAGATGCCGTGGCTCGCGCCCATCCTGCTGGTCGCCGCTATTGCCACCTGCGCTTACGTGCCGGGCAAACTCCAGCGCGAACTCAGCCCGTTGGAAGACCGCGGTCGTTTGACCGTGCGCGCCACCGGTCCCGAAGGCGCTTCCTACGACTACATGGTCGCCAACATGGACGACATGATCAAAGTGGTGAACTCCACCGTTGGGGATGCCGTGAGCATCTCCATTGCTCAGACTCCGGTGGGTTTTGGCGGTGGCACCGTCAACACCGGCAGCATCCGCATGTTTCTAAAGGACAAGGATAAGCGGCTCTCTCAACAAGAGTTGGCCGCCCGGCTTCAGGGTGCGGTACGTTCCATCAGCGGCCTCCGCACGGTGGTTTCTCAAGACCCCTCCATCGGCGAGCGCCGTGGTGGCGGGTTGTCTGCCCAGCTCGTTATCCAGGCCGCCGAGCTCAGCGACCTGCAAAAGGTGGTGGATCCCTTCATTGAAAAGGCGCGCAAGAACCCGGCTTTCAGTTTCGTGGATTCCGACCTCAAGTTTAACCGCCCCGAGCTTCGCGTCTCCATCCAGCGCGACAAGGCGCAAACCCTCGGAGTCACCGCCGGCGACATCTCCTCAACCCTACAAGCCGCGCTCAGCGGCCAGCGCTTCGGCTACTTTATCCGCGAGGGCAAACAATACGATGTGATCGGCCAGCTGCTGCGTGAAGACCGCTCCAAGACCAGTGACCTCGGCGCGATCAATGTCCGCACCACCAGCGGCGAAATGGTGCCGCTGGATAACTTGATCACGGTTAACGAGACCAGCGGCCCACCTCAGCTTTTCCGCTACAACCGCTACGTGGCCGCCACTATCTCCGGTACACTCAATCCCGGCTTCACCCTCGGTCAGGGCGTGGATGCCATGCGCGCCATCGCCAAGGAGACGCTCGACGACCGCTACACCACCAGCTTGACCGGTGCGGCCCGCGACTTCGAAGACAGCTCCTCCAGCCTCCTCTACGTCTTCGCGTTGGCGCTGTTGTTCGTTTACCTGATTCTCGCTGCTCAGTTCGAGAGCTTCAAAGATCCCTTCACCATCATGCTCACGGTGCCGCTGGCCTTGGCGGGCGCGCTCCTGACCCTCTGGGCCTTCAAGCAGACGCTCAACATTTACTCTCAGATCGGCCTGATCATGTTGATCGGTTTGGTGACGAAAAACGGTATTCTTCTGGTCGAGTTTGCCACCCAGCGCCAGAACGCCGGCTTGAGCGCCTTCGAGGCTATCAAGGAAGCGGCGGCGGCGCGATTCCGTCCGATTTTGATGACCTCGCTCTGCACGGTTTTGGGCACGCTGCCCATCGCCTTGGCCTTGGGCGCGGGTGCCGAAAGTCGTGTGTCGATGGGCCTGGGTGTCATTGGCGGCCTGCTCGCGGGCACGGTGCTGACGCTTTTCGTCATTCCGGCGATTTACATCATCGTTGCCCGCCGCCTTCCCGTCACTGCGGCCGCTCCGGTTTTGGGTGCCGCGCCCGAGCCCGCCAAGAACTGAGACTAGTGCTTGATTGCCGAATCTTGGGTTTGCTTGTAGGGCGGGGGTCTCCGCACCCCGCCGCTCGCAAACCCGGTCTCGCATCACCCTGTAGCATCGGTCGCCGACCGGTGCGGTTTGTTTCAAAACCGGCACCAGCGGAACCGGTCAGCGACCGATTCTACACCAAACCCGGTCTCGCCACGGCGGGGTGCGGTGACCTCGCCCTACAAGGGATTTGCCCTGCGGGAATTTCAGCCTTTCGCCCGCCTGCAAACCTCGTTTCGCTGGACGCCTCCCAACCGCGCCACCATGCCCACTGCGAAAAAGCCGAACCCTTCCTCCTTGGTAAAACCTCGCACCGCCGCCGCTTCGGGTAAAAAAGCGTCTACGCCCACCCGCCTGCCGAAAAAAACCTACGAGACGCGCACTGCCCAGCTGCGCGAGCGTCTGGTTCAGCTCCAAGTCGAGCTCAAGGCGCAACCGTTCCAAGTGCTCTTCATCGTGGCCGGCGTGGCCGGTGCCGGACGCGGAGAAGTTTTGAACACCCTCGGTAGCTGGCTCGATCCGCGTGGTGTTGAGACGTTTTCCTTCGATCAACCGACTGACGAGGAGCGCACCCGCCCCTTCCTTTGGCGCTTCTGGCGCAGCCTCCCGCCCCTGGGCAAGATCGGCATCTACGCCGGCTCGTGGTACACCGAGACCCTCGCCGAAGAGGCCCGCAGCAAGAAGGAGCTCGCCTCCCTCGACCACGACCTCGCCCGCATCCGCTCCTTCGAGAAGGCCATGGTCGATAACGATACGCTTATCATCAAGGTCTGGCTCAACCTCTCCAAAGACGCTCAGCGCGCACGGTTTAAAAAATACGAGTCCGATGCCAACACCGCCTGGCGCGTGACGGCCGACGACTGGCGCCACCATCGCATCTACGACCGTTTGGAGCGTACCGCAGTGCATATTCTGCAAGCCACCCAGTCTCCCGCCGCACCTTGGACGGTGGTGGATTCCGAGGATGAACGGGCCCGCAATCTCGCCGTGGGCGAGTTGCTGGTTAACCGCCTCACCGCCCACCAGGCCTTGCTCGCCCGCCTCGCCCGCACCCGTCCCAAGGCCGTGCCCGATCCTAAACCCAAGCCTCTTCGGGCCTATGGCGCGCGCCGCTTGCAGGGTTTGCCGCTCGATCAGTTGATCACGCCCGAGGAATACGAGGAAAAGCGCGACAAGTGGTTAAGTCGGCTCAACACCGCCGTGACCGCCGCCAAGGCCGCCGGGCGCGCCATCACCTTCGTTTTCGAGGGCTCGGACGCCGCCGGCAAAGGCGGAGCCATTCGCCGCCTCACCAGTGCCATCGACGTGCGCGATTACCGGGTTTACTCCATCGCCAAGCCGACTGAAGAGGAAAAGTCGCATCACTACCTCTGGCGTTTTTGGCGGCACGTGCCGCGCGACGGCCAGATCGCGATCTACGACCGCAGTTGGTACGGCCGCGTGCTGGTCGAGCGCTTGGAAGGCTTTTGCCGACCCGATGAATACCAGCGCGCGTTTACCGAGATAAATGACTTCGAGCGCCAGCTTACCGAGCGCGGCCAGATTGTAATCAAATTCTGGCTGCACATCAGCCGAGATGAGCAGCTCGCCCGCTTTCGGGCACGGGAGACCACCGCGTTCAAAAACCACAAGATCAACGCCGAGGATTGGCGCAACCGGCGCAAATGGGACGGCTACGAAATCGCGGTTGGTGACATGCTTGCCCTGACCGACACGGCCTCCGCCCCTTGGCATCTCATCCCCGCCAACGACAAACGCTACGCCCGCCTGCAAGTCCTCCGCACCGCCTGCCGCGCTATCCAAGCTGCGCTTGAGGGGGAAAAAAGCTAGTAAGCTAGTAGAGCTAGTAAGCTGGTAAGGCTCGAACCATTTAGTCCTCCTCCTTCCCCCTACTAGCCCTACCAGCTTACTAGCTCTGCTAGCTTTTTCTACATGCGTTGGCTCCTGCTCACTTCCTCGACCGGCACCGGCCACAACATGCGGGCCGATTCCCTCACCCACTGGGCCCGCGCGACCTTGGGTGAAAAGGCGGTGCAGTTTCATACCCAACAGGTGCTGGAGGATACCCATCGGGTTTACCGCTTCGGAGTCGGGCTCTATAATTTTATCCAGCGTCGGGCGCCCTGGCTGCACCACGTTTATTTCAACTACCTCGAAATCGCGGGCATGCATCGCAACGCCGGGCGCATCCTCGGGCGGCAGCGTTTTCGTACCCTGTTGCGCGAGTACCGTCCGGATCGGATCGTGAGCGTGCACGCCCACACCAACCACGGCTTTTTTGACCTCGCCCGCCAGGTCGCGGCCGAGGACGGGCTGATCTCCCCGACTTGCGTGACCTACTGCGGCGAATTGTTCGCCGGCTACGGCTTTTCCCGCCACTGGACCAATCCCCGGGCCGACGGCTTCATCGGCGCCACCGAGGAGGTTTGCGCGGCTGCGCGCGCCGTCGGCACCCCGCCCGAACGCATCGTGCACGGCGGGTTTTTGCTGCGTTCGCCCTTTTATCAAAGCCCCGCCGAGCTGGAACCCGCCGCCGACGCCCTGGCGCGCGAGCTCGATCTGCGTCGCGACCGCTTCACCCTGTTGCTCAGCACCGGGCAGGCCGGGGCCAACAACCACGCGGCCATCGTCGAGCAGTTGGCGCGTTCCGATGGGGAAATGCAGGTCATCGCCCTGTGTGCCCGGCGGGCGGATACCGCCGCCAGCTTGGAGCGGCTGGCGTCGGTCGCGCCCCGGCTGCGCATCCGCGCGCTCGGCCCGGCGGATCCGGCGCGCATGGCCACGCTCAAATACTTTGCCTCCGCCGTGCTGGCGCGGCCCGGCACGGGGGCGACCAGCGAGGCCATCCAGCTCGGGGTGCCGCTCATTCACAACGGCATCGGCGGCATCATGCCGCAGGAGTTGATCACCGTGCAGTATTGCAAGCAGCACGCCTGCGCTCTGACCGCCCGCAATCCGGCGGAGGTCGCCGCCGCCGCGCTGCGCATCAAACGTGAGCCCGGCCTGGCCGATGCGCTCCGCCAGCGGCTCGCGCTGGCCCGCCCGCCGGGACGCCCGGCGCAGATCGTGAACTGGATCGCCCGCCGCCAACCAGTGGGACCGCCCAATACCGCGCATCCGTTTGGGGTGCCGCCCGCCGAAGGGGCTTAATAACATTGGCTGATTCGCCCCTTCGTATGCTGCTTGCCGCCCTCCATCTCGAAGCTGTCCTGCCCGCGCTGGCCTTGCTCGCGCCGCACGACGCCGAGTTGCGCCGCGTCGCCGCTGGATCACGGGCCTTCGCGGTCGCGCTGACGGTGCGAGGGGCCGCCGCGCCGCGCCGGTTGTCCTTCACGGCCGAGGGCGGCATCAGCACGGCGAGCGTCGTGGAGCCTGGCGATTTACGGCTGTGGTTCCCCACCGCCGCTCAGTTCCTGCGCGTGGTCAACCAACAGTCTGCGCTGCTGCTGCCGCTCGGCGGCTGGGGTTCTCTGGGGCAGGTCGGGCGCTTTGCCGCCGCCGGGCGGCGCTTGGACCAACTCTTGCGCGAGCCGCGCGAAAATCCGGCCTTGTTCGCCTACGGCAATCTGGCGGTCGGGTTGGCGGCAGTGGCGGTCTGGTTGCGTTTGCATCCCGCCGGAGCGGAGCGGCGGGTCCGCTTGGGCGAGGGCGTGGTCACGTTTGCCTGTCCGGCCTTGCCTGCCCCGCTATGGCTCGATTTGCGCTCGCTCACCAGCGGGATCGGTCCCGTGCCGCGTCCGCCGGTGTCGGAGGTGATATTCGCCGATTTGCCCACGCTGATGGCCGAGCTGGAGCATCGCTTGGACGCGCTGGCGGCGCTCGGGGGCGGCGAGCTGCGCATCCGGGGCCATCTGCCCGTGGCCGAGGGGCTGGGGCTGGTTTTGAACGAGGTGTCGCGTCTGCTCAACCCGCCTCGTCCGCTCGATGTAGCGCGGCATTCGCAAGCGAACGCCCCACCCCGACAAGCACCGTAATTCCCCTCCGTTATTTTACCAATTCGCGGTTAAGATGAGCCGAAAGTCGGAATTGGCCGGGGACGGCCAACGCTACACAAATAATCAGATGTGAGTAAACTATGCCAATGCAGCTCAACTTGAAGGCGAGCTAGAATTACGCCCTACTAGCTTACTAGCTCTACCAGCTCATGCCTCTTAGCTACCCTCGCTCCGCCGCTCTTTTCGACCGTGCCCGCCGTGTCATTCCTGGCGGCATCTACGGTCACGTGACCCCGGCGGCCACGGTGCCTGGCGCGCTGCCCTCGTATGCGGAGGCGGGGCACGGTGCGCGTTACCGGGATTTGGATGGGCACGAGTTTATCGACTTCATGTGCGGCTACGGCCCCCTGCTGCTCGGTTATCACCACCCTGAAGTGGAAGCGGCGGCAGATACGGCCCGGGCGCGCGGCACCTGTTTTAACCACCCCACCAGCCTAATGGTCGAGCTTGCGGAAGCCTTGGTGGCTCGCATTGATTTCGCCGACTGGGCGGTGTTTGCCAAAAACGGTTCCGATCTCACCACCTGGGCGGTGCAGGTGGCGCGCGAAGCCACTGGGCGGCGCAAGGTCTTGAAGGCGCGCGGCGCTTACCACGGCACTCACGCGTGGTGCTCGCCCGGCCATGGCGGACTGATCGCGGAAGACCGGGCCCATGTGCACGAATTTCTCTGGAACGACGTTGCGAGTCTCGAAGCCCTCTTCGCCGGCCTGGCGGGCGATGTCGCGGCGGTGATCGTCACGCCCTTTCACCATCCAGCCTATGCTGACAGCGTTTTGCCGACGCCGGAGTTCGTGGCGGCGGTCAACCGGCTCTGTGCCGCGCATGGTGTGCTGTTAGTGCTGGATGACGTGCGTTGTTTTCCTCGTTTGCACGTGGGTGGTTCGCATCGGGCCTATGGCTGGCGGCCTGACCTCGCGGTGTATTGCAAAGCGCTGGGCAACGGCCACCCGATCGCGGCCTGCGCCGGTCGCGGTGACTATCAGGTGGCGGCGAGCAAAGTGTTTTTAACCGGCAGCTACTGGAACGACCCGGTGCCGATGGCGGCGGCCTTAAAAGTCTTGGAAATCAGCGCGCGCGACGCGGTGCCGGAGGTGCTGGCGCGAGCGGGCCAGCGCTTCGTGGCGGGGTTTCTCGCCCTTGGTCAAAAACACGGCATACCCTTGGTCGCGAGCGGACCACCGGCCATGCCTTATGTGCGGGTGGCGGAGGATCCGGGGTTCCAGCGCATGCAGGAGCTCTGCGCCGCCGTCGCGCGGGAAGGGGTTTACCTGCACCCGCACCATAATTGGTTTTTGGGCACGGCGCACACTGACGCCGAGATCGACGAAGCCCTGTCCCGGATCGACCGGGCACTGGCGAGCTTGGGTTAAACCGCTAAATTTCGCTAAACCTCGCTAAAGAAGAAGTTTGAGGACGATTTAGTTAATGTCACAACTATCTCTCTAATTCAGACTTTAACGCAAAGGCGCAAGGACGCAGAGAAGCGCAAAGAAACCTTTCTTTTCCGTGCCACTGCGAACTTCGCGACTTTGCGACTCTGCGTTAAAATAAGTCTGATGCCTGAGGTTTGCTTTAGCGGTCTTTAGCGAACTTTAGCGGTTCAAAACCTCCGATTCCGGCGGTTTTCGACCGGCTTCTATGGGGTATTAATCATTTAAATACTTCGGCGCTTTCAGAGGTAAAATCGAGGTTACGGCGTCCGGTTCCGGGCTCTGTTCAAAAAAAGTTCCCAGAATTTTTCAGGTGGCAGCGAAACTGCTAAAAGTGGCTTTAATGCCCGCGCTCACTGCGGGCTCTAACCGGCCAACTATGATGTCTAAAAAAAACCGCATCGCCCTCATTGAGCGGGCGCTCTCCCTGACAAGCGGACTGTCTTCGGCGAAAGCCGGAAAGTCTCGTGTGTTCCGTAACTCGGTCTTCGTCGCAGGTGCCTTCGCGGCCTCTACGGCTTTTGCCCAGACCCCCGCCGCCGCTCCCGCGGCCGAGCCCGTTTACGAGCTCGAAGCCCTCACCACCACAGCGGAAGGCTCTTCCCGCGCCACCAACAGCATCTCGGCATCTGACGCCAAGCTTGCGATCCCTGGTGCTTCGGTGGAGAAACTCCTTAGCCAAGTTCCGGGTATTAATATCACCACTCGCGATCCATTTGGTTTTTACGAGTTCGGTAACGACATTCGTGTCCGTTCCTTCGGTATCAATCAGGTTGCCGTGACCATCGACGACGTTCCGATGGGCAGCAACAGCCCACGTTTCGGTCTTCCTGCCGGTCGCGTGACCGATAGCGAAAACATGGCCAACATCATCGTCTCCCAAGGCGCGGGTGACGTGACCACCCCCGCCTACGAAGCCCTTGGCGGTGCGATCAAATACTCCACGGCCGAACCCACCAAGGAAGCCGGTGCTGAGCTCAAAGCTACGATTGGTTCTTTCGACCTTTCCCGCCAGTTTGTTAAGGTTAACGTTGGCGAATTCGCTCCTGGTTGGGCTGCATGGGTATCTGGTTCCGAGATTAAGCTCAAGACCGCAGGTCTTCCTAAGGATAGCCGGGGTCAGAAATTTGAGAGCAAGGTCACCTATACCAAGGATAAGTTTAAAGGTATGTTTGCCTATACCTATAATAATCGCGATGACTACGATACTTCCAGCCTTCGCTATGACTATTATAAGACCATGGAGTCCGGGAATAAAAATGAGGTCTATTCGGATGCCGTTTACAAAGCCGGTATTCTAGGCAACGGAACAAATGATACCAATATCATTCTTCCGATGTATGCCAAGTATGGTTTTGCTAAATACAATGCCAGCACTCCGGAGTATGCAGCGCTTACCACCTCCCAAAAACTTAATACCGGCATCGCTGGTTCTTTAGGTAACTACTCAAACAAATTGCGTGATCTGGGTCTTCCCACGGTCATAGACCCTAACCTCAATGCTGGCGATGGCGTGAATGCCCGTTATTACCAGTGGGGTAAGAACGGTCGTCAGGACCATTTCATGCGCGGCAAGGGCGAGCTGGATGTCACGGATGATCTTAAGGTCACCGCTGTCGGCTATTATCAGGATCGTAATTACTACGGCACTGCCACTGTGCCTCGGTCCTCTGCGTTGAGCCAGATCACGGGTGCTTATAATCCCGCTTCTGGTGGTAATCCTACCCGCACGGACATTTATCCAGTCTATGCTTATAAACTGGCGGGTGCTCTAGTTCCGTATGGTACGGCTGGTGCAACTCCTGCTGGTTGGAATGATACCAACGGTAACGGATTTTTCGACTACGGAGAGACACTTAACTACGGCACTACTCCGACTGCTTACGGTAGCACGCATGCTCTCGTCGGCAAGGATTCAACTACCGCCCAAGTTTTGCCTGGTATTCCCGGTCACACTTCTCGTTATGAGACCTTCGGTGGTGATCGTATCGGCGGCGTGTTGAAAGGCAATCTTGACTTGGGTGCTAACAAAATCACTGCTGGTATGTGGTATGAGTCTGATACTTATACTGCGGTCCGTCCACAGTTTAACTTGACCGGCGGTGCTTATGAGGGTTCATTCACTAATCAGGTACTCTTCAATAATTATGATCGTGAGCTTGATACTTCGATCATTAATCTGTTCGTCGAGGATCGTATCAGTCTGATGGACAACAAGCTTAACCTTAACTTTGGCAGCAAGTTGCTTTATGGTAAGCGCCAAGCTACGGGTTATCTTACCACCGCCGATTGGCGCACCCAGACCAATCAAAACAAGGAAGCTACCTACAAGGATAACTTTCTGCCGCAGGTTGGTGCCGCCTACAAGTTGAGCGATCACTACGAAGTGTTTGCCAATTATGCAGAAGCCTTCGCTATGCCAACGGCGGACGTTTTGCTCGGTCTGAACAATCCTGGAATCGATCCTGATATTGCGGGTGAGACCTCCAAGAATTATGAGGCCGGTATCCGTTACACGGGCAAGAACTTCGGGGCTAACTTCGCGGTGTTTAAGAACGATTATGAAAATCGTGTAGGCACCTTGAGCCTTACCACCGCCGAGCAGATTGCACGCAATGTGCAGAACACGGTGGGTTCTTCTTACTTCACCAACGCTGGCGCCATCGCCTCCAAGGGTGCTGAAATCGGTGCCGAGTGGAAGACTCCGCTTGAAGGCTTCAAGATCGCTGTTTCGGGTTCTTACCTAAGTTCTGAATTCGGTGATGATGTGCGCGTTGCTTATGCAAAGTGGATGGATCAGCGCGAAGGCACTGCCACCACTGCGGCTGAAAAAGCGGCACTGGCCGACTTCCGTAAGCTTTACACCGTGTCCACTCAAAAGATTACCACCGGTTCTACTGCGGGTGATGCTGTATACGCCACGGCCCTTATCAAGGGTAAGACCCAGATCAATGCGCCCGAGTTTGCCGGACGTGTTGACCTGAGCTATTCTTGGCGCAACTGGAGCACGAACTTCGGCACCGAATATCGTGACTCCGTGTTCTTGAATGCCTTCAATACTGAGAGCATTCCTTCCTACATCACGAACAGCCTGAATGTTTCGTGGCGCGGCAACAAGGGCACCACGATGGAGCACCTGACCATCAGCGGCGGTATCACCAACTTGTTCGACAAGGACATTTTGTACAGCACCGCTGGCGGCAGCTCGCCGGTCTCGGTTACTGCCTTCGGTGGCTCGGTTACGCCTGATTACGGCCGCAACTTCGTCCTGACTGCTTCGGTAAAGTTCTAAGGTTTATATAAAACCGTCTGGAATTATAGTAAGTCTGAGCGCCGCGTCGAAAGACGCGGCGCTCTTTTTTTGTGCTCGGTGTATCAAAAGGAACCGGTCGCTGACTGGTTCCTTTTGACGGTGGGTTTTATCAAACCGCACCGGTCGGCGACCGGTGTTACATTACAAATCAAATGGTAGGTGGGGATGCTCGTCCACGTGCGGGCCAAGGGACTGTAATAAAAATAACTGTTACCACCTGCCTTGATCTATATGCCGGGAGCTGCGTTGCGCGCTCGGTTACAGCCTCCCCGAGGATGCGCCCTCACTCGTTCCTTGTTCGCGACCAAAATCTCGGCGTCATCTTGTTACACTTATTTTAATTACAGACCTTAATCTAAAAACGGCATTGGAAACCGCGGATTGCGCGGATGAACGCGGATACCAGAAGATTACAAAAAATCAGGCTAGCACCTGGTGGGGGATTCCCTTGGGTTCGTGGTTTTTCCGTATCCTGTTTTATCCGCGCTATTCGCGCAATCCGCAGTTGGTTTGGACTGCCGGATTTAGGCTTAAGTGACTTGCCAGTCTTCGATTTCCAGGCCGGGCACGCGGGAGAATTCACGGGTATTGTTTGTTATGAGAATCGCGCCCAGTGACAAAGCATGACCCGCAAGCAAGACATCGTAAGGGCCGATGTGCAGGGGAGAGGGTTTCGTGACGGCAAGGTGGCTACGCACCCATGCTGCCCGCTCCGCCTCGCGTTCGCCAAAGGGCAAGGCATCGACGAAAAACGCCCGTAAAAGCGAAAGTCTGACACCGGTGCGCACGGGGTCCGGGCTGCGTTGTCTGCCGTATTCCAGCTCAAACCAAGAGATACACGAAAGCACGCACTCGGTGCGGTGTTGGTAAACCTTTTCAGCCAGCCCGGCATGCCGGTTTCCAATGCAGCGCGAAAGCGCGTTGGTATCCAGGGCGTGTCTGGGTTTAAATTCCGCCCGTCGCCAAGGCCCTACGGGGAAAGCGTGGAGCGAGGCTGGGCCGGCGTTGCGAAAGGCGGCATGGGCCGCTGGCCCACCTCCGCCTCTCGCGCCTTGGCCGAGCCATGCTCCACGCTCCCGCCGGACGGAGTTTAAACCCAGACACGCCCTAACAAATAAAGCGGCACGAGCTTATGGACGTTCTAAATCAAAACCGAGAGGGGGCAGATCAAGGAGTTTTTTCAGGGCTTTATCCCGGCGGCTTTGCTCCACGGGATCGCTTAAAAAAAGCCCGCCGTTCATCGCCGTAACGACAAAAGATTTAGCCTTCACGTTTAGCGAGCTGGGGAAACGGACCGCCTTGGAGTTTCCAGCGCGGAAGACTTTTGCGGTGATGGTGGCCATGTTATTACTGTGTGATCACGGCGATAGTTTATTAAGGCGAACGTTTGTAAGGTGGAAATCTGAGGCCAGCGGTTCTCCATTTCACGGATGCCGCGATCCCGCCCTAGGCGCTGTCTTCAAAATACCCCGTTGCTCTGCTGCGCCCTACGGGTGAACCGGAAACCAAGCTGGGCCCGCGTTGCCCTCGGCGGCATGGCCCGCTGGGCCACCTCCGCCTCGGTCGCCTTGGCCG